>DLQW01000062.1:0-1742 GCA_002474405.1 Christensenella sp. UBA7597
AAAAGGGGAAAGCAAGGGGGAAAGGGGGATTTACGGGATAATTTTGCGCTGTTTTAAGGCGGCGAGAATATCGGCAAACGTTTCGTCTTTGCTCTTTCTGCCGTCCACCACGATGAAGCGTTCTTTGTTTTCCCGCGCCTGCTTTAAAAAGCCGCGGTATACCCTTTCGTGAAACGCTTCGCCAGCCAGCTCCATGCGATCGTTTTTATCCGCGCCGTGTTTGCGCAGAAACGCTTCGCGCGGGGGAAGATCGATGAAAATCGTGGTGTCCGGCGTGAAGTGTTCGATGGCGTACGCGTTGATGGAAGCCACGAATTTATCGCCCAGCCCTCTGCCCTCCGCCTGATAGGCGAAAGAGGAATCCACATACCTGTCGCAAAGCACGATTTTGCCCGCTTCCAGCGCGGGAGCCACGGTATCGGAAAGATGCTGCACGCGCGCCGCCGCATACAAAAGCGCTTCGCATTCGTCGGTCATCTCGGCGTTTTTTCCGTCCAGAATCAGCTCGCGGATGGCTTCCGAAATTTTTCCGCCTCCGGGTTCGCGCGTGGATACGTACGCGACGCCGTGCTCGTCGAAATATTTTTTCAGCCGCTCCGTCTGCGTGCTTTTTCCGCAACCGTCGCAGCCTTCGATGGTGATAAACTTGCCTGTTTTCATCTGCAATTACGTTCCTTTACGCGTCGTTGCGGTACGTTTCCACGATTTTACGGATAAAACCGTAATTTTCGTACAACGCGTAGCCGTATTCGTCTTTGACGAGATTCAGAAGCACCAGCCGCATGTTTTTCGCGGTGTACGAGCCCGTGGTTTCGTCCTGATAGCAAATCAGTTCCTTGAGGTTTTCCATGCGATCGTCGGGGCAGAGATTGACGCTGTAATAGCCCGTAATCTGCTGCGACGCGCCCGAATACGACGTCATCGTGAACGTTTCTTCGCTAAGCGAGATGATACCCTCTTCCAGATATCCTCTGAAAGCAAGGTAATTATCGCGGTAGCCTTTGATACGCGCGATTTCGTCTTTGACGCCGTTTAAAATCTGCGTTTCGTTTTTGTAGCGCTTGTCCTTCTGCGTTTTAATGCGGTTTCTGAAAATCTGTTCCGCTTTTTCTTCGCTGAAACTTTCCGCGTTTTCGTAGCCCGCGGTGTAATAGAGGTTTAAAAAGTTTTCCGTGCGGGCGAAATACGAGGTTTTCGAAGCTTCGCCGTCGCCGTCCTCCGCCGAGCCGAACGACAGCGCGGAAGGATAGGTGCGCAACAGCAAATCCTGCGTGTAGGTGCGCGTGGTTTTACCGCCGTTGCCGTCGTCGATTTCGTAAGAAAGCGGCGCAACGAACACGGCGTTGCCTTCCTGCACGCCGAGGCGCGCTTCCAGAAGGGTGTACGCCTGATTGCCCGCCGAGGCGAGATCTACGGTGTTTGTTTCGATGACGTCGTAAGAAAAACCGCCCGAAAGTCCGGAACGGGAAGCGATTTTGGACGAGAACCCCGAAGAGGGAGTCGTACCGATATACGCGTACGCCGTAAACGTCTGCGCGGGGTTAAGCCGTGCCGCCGTAGTGGTGAAAATCAGGCTCCACAAAAAGATTCCCGCAACGATGCAGGCGATGATTTTAATCCAGTCGTAGGAAAGCATCTGAGATAAACGTTTTTTTGTAATCCGTGCGTCCATTATTTCCTCCCTGTGATTGCGTTAAACTTTGGCTGCGTTGTTTTTCGAGTGCCCCTTGATTGAAAATTTC
>DLQW01000062.1:1825-2705 GCA_002474405.1 Christensenella sp. UBA7597
CTATCGCAGACACCTTCCCCCCGGGGGGGAAGGCTTTTTTGCAAATTCAAAACGAAATTTTTTGCGGAGATAACGCTTTGCAAATTCAAAACGATTTTTCGTTGCGTATGCGCGCGAAAGACGCGAAGCGCGCGTATTTTGGAGCAGGAGCGTACAGAGACGTACGTGACTGCGACAAAAACGCAAGCGCGACAAAGTATTTCGCGATGCAGACACAACGAAAAAAAATTACTTTTTCGGTTTCATTGTGGGGAACAAAATAACATCCCTTATCGTCGCGCTGTCGGTTAAAAGCATAATCAGACGGTCTACGCCCATGCCTAAGCCGCCCGTGGGGGGCAAGCCGTATTCGAGGGCGTTGATGAAGTCCTCGTCCACCTGCGCCGAAAGATTGCCCGCCTTGCGCTTCTCGTTTACCTGCTTCTGCATGCGCGCCAGCTGATCGATGGGATCGTTGAGTTCCGAGAACGCGTTGCCGTATTCGTGCCCGCAGATGAAGTATTCGAAACGCTCCGTAAACGCGGGATTCGACGGCTTGCGTTTGGCAAGCGGCGAATTTTCCACGGGATAATCGTAAATAATCGTGGGCTGGATAAGATTTTCTTCCACGAACGCGTCGAAGAAATCGATGAGCACGTAGCCTTTGGTGGATTCTTCGCCGTGGGAAAGCTCCACGCCCTTCGCTTTTGCGGCGGCGCGGGCTTCTTCGTCCGTTTTCCAGTCGTCATAGCGAACGCCCGCGTATTTTTCCACGGCTTCCGCCATGGTGAGGCGCGTCCATTCGCCCATGTGAATTTCCGTGCCCTGATAGGTGATGTCCAGCGTGCCGCAGACGTTCTGCGTTACCGTTTTGTACATGTCCTCGATCAGATCCATCATG
>DLQW01000029.1:0-3637 GCA_002474405.1 Christensenella sp. UBA7597
CGAAAGAAAATTCAACGCTGAAAGAGGCGCTGTTATCGATTGTGCACGAATCTTCGGACGGCACGGGAGTGATTATCCGTTCGGACATAGACGAGGCGGACGTATCGCCCGCGAAGTATCGGTTTTTGTGCAATTCTCTGAAAGAGGGGATTTCGAACGGACTGCGGCACGGGGGCGCCACGGCGTTTTATTTCGAGCTGAAAGCGGAGGACGGAGAAATCAGATTTTTGCTTTCGGATAACGGTTCGGGGGCGAAGCAGCCGTTTAAAACGGGGTTCGGACTGACGGGCATGTGCGAACGGGCGGAACGGTTCGGCGGGCGCGCGGCGTTTTCTTCCGACGAGGACGGCGGATTCGAAATACAGATGGTATTGCCGCAGGACGGCAAAGGAGAAGCTTTGAAAGGAGCGGACGAAGATGGACGAAAATAGCGGAAAGAAAATCAGGGTGCTGATTGCGGACGATCAGACGATTCTGGCGGAAGGGATTAAAAGCGTGCTGGAAACGGACGCGGGGCTGGAAACCGTGGGGATTGCGTGCGACGGCGCGGACGCGCTGGAAAAGTGCCGCGTGTGGCGCCCGGACGTGGTGCTGATGGATATCCGTATGCCGAATATGAACGGGGTGGTTGCCACGCAGCGCATCAAATCGGAATTTCCAGATACCAAAGTGGTGGTGCTGACGACGTTTGACGACAGCGATTATATTTTAAACGCCATCAATCACGGCGCAAGCGGGTATTTGTTGAAAGATATTTCTTCTTCGGCGTTGATCGACGCGGTGAAAAACGCGTACGCGGGAGATACCATTCTGCCCGCAAAGATAGCGAAGCGCATAGCCGACGCGGCGAAAGACGTAACGGCGAGCCGGGAACTCAGATTGAAACGCGCGTTTTTGCTTTCCGACAGAGAGACGGAAATTGCCCTGATGATGTACGAAGGGTTTACGAACCGGCAGATTTCTTCGGCGCTGAAGCTGACGGAAGGCACGGCGCGCAATTACATTTCGGCGATATATATCAAGACGGGGAGCGACAACAGGACGTCGTTTCTGCGGGCGGTGAAAGAAGTTCTGGGTTGAGTTTTTACAAAGAGTTCTGTTTTTGAGGTGCGGCGATGGCGGCGGAAGATTTCGATATTTATGTGTTTGATTTAGACGGCACGTTGCTGGATACGCTGGAAGATTTGTATCTTGCCACGAATGCGGCGATGCGGCACGTGGGCGCGGCGGAGCGGACGAAAGAAGAAGTGCGCGCGTTTGTGGGAAACGGCATTAAACTTCTTATTACGCGGGCGCTCGGAGAACGGGCGGCGGACGAAGCGGCGTTCGGGACAGCGTTTTCGTATTTTAAAGAGTATTACGGGGCGCACATGTTCGACCATACGGCTCCGTATGCCGGCGTAACAGAGATGCTGCGGCGGCTGAACGCGGCGAAAAAGCGCGTGGCGGTGGTATCGAATAAGGCGGATTTTGCGGTGAAGGGGCTGTGCGAACGGTATTTCGGCAAGCTTTGCGGCGTGGCGATCGGCGAGAACGAGGCGGCGGGGATACGGAAAAAGCCCGCGCCCGATTCGGTGTTTGCGGCGATAGAGAAGCTGGGCGGCGGCAAGGCGGTGTATATCGGCGATTCGGAAGTGGATATCGAAACGGCGAAAAACGCGGGACTGCCGTGTATTTCGGTGTGCTGGGGCTTTAAAAGCGAGGAATTTTTAATCGCGCACGGCGCGGAAAAATGCGTCCATTCGCCCGAAGAGATTTTCTGAGAAAATTTGCAGATGAAAAAAACAAAAAACACTTCCGCGGGGCGCGGAGGTGCTTTTTTTAGCGGCGGATATGGAAGGGAACGTAAAAAAGATAGCGAAAATGAACGGGAAGGAGAACGGCGAAAGAGGCTGGGAAAGGAACGGCGCGCCGGATTAAATTTCTTTTCTGCCCAGCAGGAAATCGACGGAAACGTCGTACAAATCGGCGATTTTCACTAAGTTTTCGAGGGTGGGTTCCGCCGAGCCGTTTTCGTAGCGGATATACGACGGTTGAGAGATTCCGAGGCGCTGCGCTACTTCTCTTTGCGTGAAACGATTCAGTTTTCGAAGTTCGTAAATATTTTTTCTGAATATATCCATAATTTTACTTGACAATTATAGCATATTGCTATATAATAAAAGAAAATTATAGCGATACGCTATCAAACAAAGGAGAAAGTATGGAAGATTACAAAGACCAAAGAAAAAAAGCGATTAAAAAGACAAGATTTACGTGTTTAGTGGGGATTGCTATCGGCGCGGTGTTGGTGGGCATCGGCTTGCTGTTGCGCGGTAAAGAGCAGGCGTTTGGCGTTGTAATCGGGCTGATAGGTTTAGCGTTCGTGGCGGGTTATGATATAATTAATTTGTAAGACTAAAACTTTTGTGAAATCGATGGCTTTAAAAGGGGAACTATGGAACAGGACGTTGAAAATAAAAGTCAAATGCTCGGCGATTTGTACGCGTTACGCGCGGGAATGTCTGCAATTTCTATGGAAAAAGACAAACTCGACGTAAGCGAAAAAAAGTATAAAAACGTTTTGGGCGACGTGCAAAAAGCGCGTGATGAATACGAAAAATACGATTCCGATATTCAAAGAGTTCAAAGGGGGCTGAATTATTGCAACAGTCAGTTGCCGCGCGGATATTTGTTCGTTCAGACGTTCGGTAAAACGAAATCAAAAGGCAAAAGTTCTTATGCGAAGAGTAACCGCAGAAGCAAAGCAAAGGCTGATATATCTGAAATTTTTGCGCATACGATTATTCCGAGTATCTTTGGAATTATTGCGGCGGCGTTGCCGTGGTTTTTCTATTTTTGTACGTCGGGGAGTTATGAATCGGATAAGAGTATGCAATATTCTTTTGCAGATTCGTATTGCAGAAAGTACGTTATAGCTTCTGCCTGGATATTCGGGGTTATCTTTATTATTGCATTGATTGTTTCGATTTTCAAGGTGCTTACAGATAACATCGGCGGGAAAAAGAAGGAAAAAGCCCAAATTAAAGAGACCGAAAACTCGATAAAAGTATTGAAAGGAGAGTTGTCGGGATATTTGCTTCGGCAAAGCACGGCAAAAAAAGAGTATGAGCAGTGCCGTTCCGTTGCCGCAAAGCACGAATCGGCGTTTAAAAAAGAAAAAGCGGTTCTTGCAAAATTGTCGCAGGCTATGTATGAAAGACTTGTGGCTCAATTCAAATCGGTGCTGGATATCCGAGACTGGAAATATGTCGACCTTATCATTTTTTATTTTGAATCGGGCAGGGCTGATACGCTGAAAGAGGCGTTACAACAAGTCGATCGCCGAGTGCAGACAGATGAAATCGCAAAAGAAATTCGGATAGCGGGACAAAATATCAGTTCTACGATTCGAATGTCTATGAATGAATTGCGCGGCGAGCTGAATAAGTCTTTTGCGAAATTATCGGTACAGCTTGCCGAGCAACACCGCGAGCAAATGGTTGCGCTTGACGGAATAAACAGCAATATTGCCAATGCAAACGAGAGTATCGGAAAATTGCAAATTGCAAACGAAAAGAATGCCGAAAGTCTTGAAAAACTGAGTTCGGCAACGAATCTCAATAACTCATTGCTTGCAAAAATAAACTGCGATAGT
>DLQW01000029.1:3650-5725 GCA_002474405.1 Christensenella sp. UBA7597
GATGAGCGACGTCGATTATATGATATATTCCGCGCCCAAAGCGAGCGAAAATAATACGAATTATACGTTCAACGTGAATTTAAAATAATCGATAAAAACGTGCCGCGCGGAGCGAGAATCGCTCCGTGCGGCTGTTTTTGTAATACAAAAAAGGCTTCCTTGCTTTATTTTAAGGCTTCCCCCCAAGGGGAAGGCTATAAATAAGGTAAAATTTTAATTTCGTGAAAAGAACAGGTTTAATTCGTTTATGTTTCTGCCCCTCATCAGTCAACTTCGTTGACAGCTTCCCCCCGAGGGGGAAGCCACAAAGTGGCTGACCATTTTTGCCGAAGAAAATTTTGCAAGCAAAATTTTCAGCAGGCAAGGGGAAGCCTTGACGTAAGGCAAAAATTTTTCAAGATTTAGAGTTGTTCACGCTCGGCGAAGAAACTGCGCTCGGTGCGGGACGGAGGGAAAGTTCTTTAATCATCTGATTTACGTAGCTTACGGGCACAAGCTGAATTTTATCTGCGAATTTGCGGCAGCTTGCCATACATTTCGCGGGCAGAATCACTTTCCTGAATCCCGTTTTGATACATTCGTTTACCCGCTTATCCGCAAACGATACCGAACGCACTTCTCCCGTTAAACCCACTTCGCCGAACACCGCCGTATATTTATCGACGGGCGTATCCGCCGCGGCGCTTGCCAGCGCCGCGCATACGGCAAGGTCTACGCTCGGCTCCGAAAGACGGATGCCGCCCATCGCGTTGATGTATACGTCCGATTGATAAAACGGCACGCCGCAGCGCTTTTCCAGAACGGCGATAAGCACCACCAGTTTGTTGTAATCGATGCCGAGCGACATTCGGCGCGGCAAGCCGTACGCGGTGCGCGAAATCAGCGTTTGCAGTTCTACGCTCATACATCTGTTGCCGCTGACGGAGGGGGTTACAACGCTGCCCGCCGCCACGCCGCGCGTATCGGACAGGAACAAATCGGAGGGGGAAAGCACGCTTTTCAAGCCTTTTTCCGTCATTTCGAAAACGCCTACTTCCTGCGCCGAGCCGAAACGGTTTTTCACGGCGCGGAGAAGTTTGTAATTTTCTTCTTTTTCGCCTTCGAAATACAGCACGGTGTCCATAATATGTTCCAGCACTTTCGGACCGGCAAGCGAGCCTTCTTTGGTAACGTGCCCGATGATGAAAAATGTGATGCCGCGGTTTTTGGCGATGCGCATCAGCGAGGCGGCGCATTCGCGCACCTGCCCCACGCTGCCCGCCGCGCCCGAAAGCGAATCGGTATAGATCGCCTGAACCGAATCGATGACGGCATATTCCACGCCGTCTAAATTTTCTTCGATGCTTTCGAGGTTCGTTTCGTTGAGAAGCAGAAGCCCGTCCGATTTGAGTTCCAGCCGATCGCAGCGCATTTTTACCTGCGAACAGCTTTCTTCTGCGGAGACGTACAGAACGCGGTGGTTTTTGGAAAGGTATGCCGCAGCTTGCGTTAAAAGGGTGGATTTGCCGATGCCCGGATCGCCGCCGAGAAGCACCAGCGAGCCGCGCACGATGCCGCCGCCGAGTACGGTGTCAAGTTCCGGAATGCCCGAAGAAACGCGTTGAAATTCTTCGTATTTCACTTCGGAAAGCGGTTTGGCTTTTTCGCTGCCGAGCGAAAAGGCGGAACGGGCGGCGCTTTTGCTTGCTTTTGCCGCGGGAGCGGGAGCGACAAGCTCTTCCTGCATGGTGTTGAAAGCGCCGCAGGAGGGGCATTTTCCCAGCCAGCGGGGTGCGGCGTAGCCGCATTCGGAGCAGACGAACTGAGAAGTTTGTTTTGTAGCCATAGTGGGATTTCCTTTTTTATTTAATGTATAATGTGGATAATTGTATCAAGGCGGTTCGAATATTTACTATTCGGAATTGTAACTGTCCCTTGATTGAAAATTTCCGACGAAAAATTCAATCAAAAACGGGCTATGCGTAAAATGTTACGCCCCTTGAATTTCAGAAATTTTTTGTCAAAAATATTCAGAAAATCAAAAATGGGCTACGCCCCTCATTCGTCAAGGCTATGCCTTGCCACCTTCCCCCCCC
>DLQW01000029.1:5754-10634 GCA_002474405.1 Christensenella sp. UBA7597
CCTTCCCCCCCCCCCCGGGGGAAGGCTTGAAATAAGGCTGAATTTATGCAGGCAGGGGGAAGGCTTAGAATAAGGCTAAATTTTCTCTAAAAGTACGGCGGCGTTTGCCGTGATGCCTTTGCCTTCGCCGATATAGCCGAGTTTTTCGTTGGTGCCCGCCGAGATTCCTACCGCCGCTTCGGGTAAGTCCAGCGCTTGCGCAAGCGATTTTTTGATTGCCTCGATGTATGCGGCAAGGCGCGGTTTTTCCGCCTGTATCGCCGCCGATAAATTTGCGGGGCGGAAGCCTTGTTCGCGGATCAGCGCCGTTACCTGCGCGAGCATTTTCATGGAGTCGGCGTTTTTCCATTCGTCGTTTGTATCGGGAAAGTAGTGCCCGATGTCTTTTAAGCCCGCGGCGGATAAGAGCGCGTCCATCACGGCATGGCACAGCACGTCGCCGTCGCTGTGCGCGACAAGCCCGCTTTCCGACGGCACGCGGACTCCGCCGAGCACGATATAATTTTGCGCGCGCCCGAACGCGTGCGTATCTACGCCGATGCCCACGCGCGCAAACGCGTTGCGGAAATCTTCCGCGTAGGTAAGTTTTACGTTCTTTTCTTCGCCCGCGCAAAGCTTCGGTTTGCGGACGTATGCCGCGTATACGGAGGAATCGTCGGTGAAATCGGTTTTGTTTTCGGCGATTGCTTTTTCGTATGCGGCGCGGATTTCCGTAAGGCAAAAGCCCTGCGGCGTTTGTATCCGATAGGTGTTCGCGCGGACGGGGTAGGAGAGGATTTCGCCGTTTTCGTCCGCAGTGGCAAGCGTATCGGTGGAGGGCACGGCGCACACGCCGCTGCCGTATTTTTTTACGCTTTCTACGCAGTTTACAATCGTTTCCGCGGAAACGAACGGACGCGCGCCGTCGTGGATTAAAACGATTTCGCTGCCGACGTGCGCCAGCGCGTTACGCACCGAGAAAAAACGCGTGGCGCCGCCCTCGCACAGCGTGGCGCCGTACTTCCGGCAAAGAGGGGCGATTTCGGAAAAATCGTCCGGCGAAGCAGCCACTACGATTTCGTCCGCGCCCGCCGCCGCGAACGCCGCTACGGTGCGTTCCAGCACGGGGATGCCGAGGACGTCTTTTAAAAGTTTGTTTTTATTGAAACCCGCGCGCGTGCCTTTGCCGCCCGCGCAAATAAGCGCGCAGACGGAGGCGTTTGAAGAAACGGAGTTCGCCGGCGTTTTTGCGGCGGAAAACCCGGCGGCGTTCATGCGATCACCTCGTACATTTTCGCCGCTTCTTCTTTTTTAACGACTTCTTTTACGGAAAGCACGCGGCATTTCAGCGCGCCGCCCGAAAAGAGGATTTCGATAATATCGCCTTCTTTTACGCGGGCGCCGGATTTGGCGGGCTTGCCGTTTAATAAAATTTTATCCGCGCCGCAAGCTTCCTGCGCCACGGTGCGGCGTTTTAAGATGCGGGAAACCTTTAAAAATTTGTCGATTCTCATAGGAAAACCACCTCGGAAAAGTAAAAAATAATTCAAAATCGGGAAAAATCGGGGAAAAGGGAAAAAGCGGCGTTAAAAACGCTTGACTTATTTTTGAAACGCGGCTATAATTAGATAATGTATTATTATGCGTTACTATGCCGCATTGCGCTCCGTACGGAAATTTCTTTCCTGTCTATTATAGCGTAAAGCGGCGGAAAAGTAAAGCAAAGAAAGAGAAAAAAAGTAACCCGCACGCAAAAAAATGATTTTTATCGATGAAAAGATATACTCGGTAGGTCGGCTTAACAACATCTAAGGAGTAATTTAAACCGATGGATTTACCTATTTGCAAATACGGTAAGAACGAAAGACGCAAATTCGGCAAGATCAACGAAGTGATCGATATTCCCGAACTTGTGGAAATTCAGAAGGAAAGCTACAGATCGTTTATCGAAGAGGGCATCAGCGAAGTTTTTGAGGAGTTCTCCCCGATTACCGACTATTCCGACCACTTCGAACTGTACTTCCTCGACCACCGCTTCGGCGACAAGCCCAAGTACGACGAGAAAGAGTGCCGCAACCGCGACGCTACCTATTCGCTGCCCCTCCGCGTGAAAGTGCGCCTTGTGAACAAGGTGAAAAACGAGGTGGTGGATCAGGAAGTGTTCATGGGCGATTTGCCCAAGATGACGGAGAACGGCTCGTTCATCATCAACGGCGCGGAACGCGTTATCGTTTCGCAGCTGGTGCGTTCGCCCGGCGTTTACAACGCTTCCGCCAAAGATAAAACCGGTAAGGAAATGTTCACCACCACGGTGATGCCGAACAAGGGCGCCTGGCTGGAACTGGAACAGGACGCGCAGGATACTTTATACGTGCGCGTGGACAGAAAGAAGAAACTTTGCGTTACGGTGCTTCTCCGTGCGCTCGGCTTCGGAAGCGATCACGCGATCGAACAGCTGTTCCCCGGCGACAAGATGATCCGCGAAACGGTGGCGAAAGATTCCACCAAATCGGAATCGGACGGTTTAATCGAACTGTATCGCCGTCTGCGCCCCGGCGAAGTGCCCACGGAAGATTCCGTGCGTACGCATCTTTATAATCTGTTCTTCGATACCCGCCGCTACGACGTAGCCAAGGTGGGCAGATACAAGTACAATAAAAAGCTGAACCTTGCCTATCGTCTGCCGGGGCAGATCGTCGCGGACGACATCGTGAACCCCGAAACGGGCGAAATTATGGCGAACGCGGGCGAGAAAATTTCCGAAGCGAAAGCGCGCGAAATTCAGAACGCGGGCGTGAACGAAGTGTTCGTGCTTGTGAACGACCCCGAAGACGGCGAAATCCGCCACAAGATTATCGCGAACAACACCGTTGATTTCACGGCGATTTCGGATATTCCTTTGCAGGCGAGAGCGAAAGATTTCGGGCTGCTTCCCACCGTGTACTACCCCAACTATAAATTCTCGAAGCTGATTGCCGAAGCGTGCGCGGAATCGAGCGTGGAAGAAGTGGCGGAACAGTACGTGAACGAAATCGACGCGCTGTACTACACGAAAGAAAAACCCGCGGAAGAGGACGAGAAGCAGGAAGAGAAGAAGAACAGAGAAAAGCGCCGCGACAACAGAAGAAAATTCGTTGCCGCCTGCAAACTGTTCCACGAAATCCTTTCCCGCGAGAACCCCGTTCCCACGAAGGAAGAAAAGAAAGAGATTCGTCCTTTGGCGGACAAACTGTGCCACAAGCACGTAACCGTGGACGACATCGTGGCTTCCGTTTCCACCAACCTCGATTTGAAATACGGCATCGGAACGATCGATAACATCGACCACCTCGGCAACCGTCGCGTGCGTTCCGTAGGCGAACTGCTTCAGAATCAGCTGCACGTGGGTATTTCCCGCCTTGAAAGACTGATTAAGGAAAGAATGGCGACGCAGGACCCGATGGAGGTTACGGCGTCCGGACTTATCAATATCCGCCCCGTATCGGCGGTGATCCGCGAATTCTTCGGTTCTTCGCAGCTTTCCCAGTTCATGGATCAGACGAACCCGATTGCGGAACTGACGCACAAGCGTAAACTTTCCGCGCTCGGTCCCGGCGGCTTGAACCGCGATCGCGCTACCTTCGAAGTGCGCGATATTCACCACACGCATTACGGGCGTATGTGCCCGATCGAAACGCCCGAAGGTCAGAACATCGGTCTGATTTCCTCGCTTGCCACGTTTGCGAAAGTAAACGAATACGGCTTTATCATGAGTCCGTACAGAAGAGTGGATAAAGATACGGGCATCGTAACCGATCACGTGGACTATCTGACGGCGGACGAAGAGGACAGATACATCGTGGCGCAGGCGAACGAACCGCTGGACGAAAACGGCAGATTCGTACACGAACGCGTTGCGTGCCGCCATCAGGATTTAATCACCGAAATGCCGCGCGAGAAAATGGACTACATGGACGTTTCGCCCAAGCAGCTTGTTTCCGTGGCTACCGCGCTGATTCCTTTCCTTGAAAACGACGATACCAACCGTGCCCTCATGGGTTCGAACATGCAGCGTCAGGCAGTGCCTCTTTTAAAGACGGAATCTTCCATTGTGGCAACCGGCATCGAAGCCGCGATTGCGCGCGATTCCGGCGTTATGGTGCGCGCGAAAGAAGCCGGCGTGGTAGTGGGCTGCGCTTCCAACCTGATTAAGGTGCGCGAGGATAACGGTACGATTGACGAGTATCCTCTGAAGAAATTCGAACGTTCCAACCAGGGCACCTGCCTGAATCAGCGACCGATCGTTTCTACGGGCGACAGAGTGGCGAAAGGCGAAATCATTGCCGACGGTCCCTCCACGAATAACGGCGAACTTGCCCTCGGTAAAAATATTCTCATCGGCTACATGGAATGGGAAGGCTACAACTACGAGGACGCCATTCTGCTTTCCGAAAAACTGGTGCAGGACGACGTGTTCACTTCCATCCATATCGAAGAGCACGAAACCGAAGCGAGAGATACGAAACTCGGTCCTGAAGAAATCACGCGCGATATTCCCAACGTGGGCGACGACGCGCTGAAAGATCTGGACGAGGACGGCATCGTGCGTATCGGCGCGGAAGTGCAGAGCGGCGATATTCTGGTGGGTAAAGTTTCCCCGAAAGGCGAAACGGAGCTTACGCCCGAAGAAAGACTTCTCCGCGCGATCTTCGGCGAGAAATCGCGCGAAGTACGCGATACTTCGCTCCGCGTGCCGCACGGCGAAGGCGGCGTGGTAGTGGACGTAAAAGTGTTCACGAGAGAAAACAAAGACGAACTGGAACCCGGCGTTTCCAAACTTGTGCGCGTATACATCGCGCAGAAGCGTAAAATTCAGGTGGGCGACAAGATGGCGGGTCGCCACGGAAACAAGGGCGTTATTT
>DLQW01000005.1 GCA_002474405.1 Christensenella sp. UBA7597
TCGCCGAGAGCCGCGCGCGCGCATTCGATATTCCCCGCGGGGGATAAAATTTCCACCGATTCTCTTTCCATGCGTACGTTATCTTCCTATGCTTTTCGAAATCAATTCTTCCGCTGCGTCGTCCCCCATCCTCTTCAGTCGGAAATTTCTCGCCGCCACTTCGATGATGATGGCAAGATTCCGCCCCGGCGATACGGGAATCACGATTTTTGGAATCTTCACGCCCAGAATTTCTTCCGTGCTCCCCTCGTCGCCCACGCGGTCGTATTCCTTACCTTCCTGCCAGCGCTCCATTTCGATTTCCATATCGATTTTCTTCTCGTCCAGCACCGAACCGGAACCGTACATGCTCTTCACGTTGATAATGCCGATGCCGCGAAGCTCCATAAAATAGCGGATCATATCGGGCGCCGAACCGTACAATTCGTTGGTGATTTCCCTGATCAACACGCTGTCGTCCGCAATCAGCCGATGTCCGCGCTTGATAAGCTCCATCGCGGTTTCGCTCTTTCCTACGCCGCTTTTTCCCGTCAGCAGCACGCCCACGCCGAAAACTTCCATCAGCACGCCGTGGCTTCTCGTCGTCGGCGCCAGAACGCGGTTTAAATGAATATATAAATCGCTCATCAGATCGGTCGTCGGCTTCGGACTTCTGAAAATCGGGCATTTTACCTTTCTCGCCTCTTCGGCAAGTTCGGGCAGAACCGGCAAATCGCGGCTGAGAATGATACACGGAATTTCTCCCTGCGCCAGCAAATCGGCAATCTTTTTGCGGCGGACGTCCTCCGGGAACGAGCGGAGATATTCGTGTTCCGCAAATCCCAGAACCTCCACGCGGCTCGTATCGAAATAATCGAAGAACCCGGCAAGCGCCAGTCCGGGGCGTTCCACGCTCTTGCTCGAAAGCGTTATTTCGCCTCTGCCCGCGTATACGATTTCAAGATGCAGATCTCCCGCGAATTTATCCAGTTTCAGGTTTTCCGTTACATGTTGCGTCATTTGTGTTTTTCCTCCGGCGGCTTAAAGCCGCACTCTTTTTCCTCTGCGTTTTTCCGCGCGCTCAATCGTGCGAAAATCCGTATTCTTCGATGATTTTCCCTACGGCGTTTTCGTTGTTCGTCGCGGGGAACACGCTCACTCTTTTTTTCATTTCCTCGTTGCCGTTCTTTACGCAAAATCCTTTTCCCGCCGCTTTCAGCATCTCTTCGTCGTTCAGCTGATCGCCCGCGGCAATCGTTTTTTCTATCGGAATATGATAATAATCCGCCATAAATTTCAGCGCCGTGCCCTTATTGCACGATTTCGATAAAATTTCGATATATCTCAGCGTGCTCCTCGTTACCCAGAATCTCTCTCCGAATTCCGCCTGATATTTTTCCAGCAAATCACGGTGTTTATCCAAATCTTCCACGATAATCAGCAGCTTGTTTACTTTCTCGTTCTTTTCGTGTATCAGCGCGGAAAGCGGCGTATCGAGCACGGGAATCGCCTTCACTCTGCAGCTTGATTCATATCTTGCCAGCGTTTCGTCGTCGCGGTTCACGTAGTATGTTCTGCCCGTATAAAATTGCAGATGCACGCCGTCCTTTTCCACAAATTCCGCAATTTCCGCCGCGTCCTCCGCCGAAAGCGAATTTTCATAGAGAATTTCTCCCGTATCGAGATCGGATACCAGAGCGCCCGCATACGAAGTCGCTATTCCTTTCACGCCGAGTTCCGCCGCGATTTTTTCCACGGACGGCAGCATGCGCCCCGTGCAGATACAGAATTTCCCGCCCGCCGCCATATATTTTTGTATCGCTTCGTACGTATCGGGCGCCACCGATTTGTCGTCTCTCAATAAAGTTCCGTCCAGATCGGATGCAATCAGTCGGTAATCGAGTCTTTCTTTCATTTGTATTTTTCCTTGCGTTTCTTACGTAATCCTCAAAAATTTTCTTCGAAATACTTTTTGATGTTTTTTGCCAGTTTTTCGCCGATTCCGGGCACCGCCGCAAGCTCTTCTTCGCTTGCCTGCGCCACGTTTTCCACGCTTCTGAACGTTTCTAAAAGCGCCTTTCTCTTCTCTTTCCCCACGCCTTCGATTTCTTCGAATCGCGACGTCAGATTCCGCTTGTCGTGCAGCGTGCGGAAATAGGTAATCGCAAATCTGTGCGCCTCGTCGCGGAGCCGTTGCAGCATTTTCAGCGCGTAATCCCTGTGATCTATCTTTACGCTTTCTTCGCTTTGCAGCGTAAACACTTCCTCTTCCCGCTTGGCAAGCGAAACGAGGTCTATCCCCGTAACGTTCATTTCTTCGAAAATCTCTTTTACGGAAGATAACTGCCCTTTGCCGCCGTCGATAACGATTAAATCGGGTTTTTGAAACCGCTCCTCTTCCTCCGTGCCCAGCTTTGCAAGCCTGCGCCTTAAAACTTCCTGCAACGAAGCGAAATCGTTTGCGCCCTCCACCGTTTTTATGCGGAATCTGCGGTAGGAATTTCTGTCCGGCTCCCCGTCGGAAAACACCACCATCGAACCCACTTTATCCACGCCGCTGATATTCGAAATATCGTAACATTCCATGCGTTTGGGGTAGCGGGAAAGGGAAAGCAGCGATTTCAGCCGCTCGCACGCCGCCGTCGTCATGTCGTCCTTGTGCTTTATCCTGTCCACCGATTTTAAAAGATAATCTTCGGCGTTTTTTGCGGACATATCCAGAAGCGCGCGTTTCACGCCCGATTTCGGCGTAACGAATTTTACCTTCTTTCCCTGCGTCTTTTCGAAGTATTCTTCCAGAAGTTCCTGCCCTTCCACGGGTTCGGAAACAATTTCTTCCGGCAATTCGTGGCTCTGATAATACCTTGAAATAAACGCGGCGATCGCCTCTCCGTCCGTTTCGTACGCCTCTTCCAGCGCAAAATTGCTGCCGCCCTGCATAATGCCTTTTCTGGTTACAAGCAGCGAAATCGCGGAATATAACCGGTTGGTTTTATACGCGATGATATCCGCGTCGATATAACGGTTGAGCGAAGTGATCCGTTTGAGTTTCAGCTTGTCCAGCATCTGCAATTTTTCGCGGTAATTCATCGCCAGTTCGAATTCTTCCTCTTCGGCGAATTTCATCATCTTTTCCCGCAGAATCGTTTCCGCTTCTTCCAGATCCCCGTCCAGAAAAGCAAGCGCCCGCTTCGCCGCGTCTGCGTATTGCTTTTCGAACGCTTCTCCCTCCGCCGCATGCGCGCACGGCGCCAGACAGCGGTGCAGATGCGCCGCAAGGCACGGCTTTTTCGGCTTATCGCCTATCGCCACGGCGCAGATTCTCACGTTGAACACCAGCGAAAGAATTTCCAGCACGTCTTTACAGCGGATGCCGCCCATAAACGGACCGAAATATTTCCCGTCTTTCGTCAGTTTCCGCGTAATCGAAAAGCGTGGAAACTTTTCGTTCGTGTGCGCTTTGATATACGGGTACGTTTTGTCGTCCTTTAAAAGAATGTTGTATTTCGGCTTGTATTTTTTGATGAGATTGTTTTCCAGCGCCAGCGCGTCGATTTCCGTCGCCGTGATAATGTACGAAAAATCAACGATTCTCGCCACCATCGCCGCCACTTTTTCCGGCTTATAGCTGTTCTGAAAATACTGGCGCACGCGGTTTTTCAGAATACGCGCCTTGCCCACGTAAATCACCACGTCGCTTTCGTCGCGCATGATATACACGCCCGGTCGTTCGGGCAGCATTTTCAGTTTTTCGGCGATGATTTCGTTCATTTCGGCGTTTCAAACTCTCCCGCTTATCATTATACACCAAATACGGAAATTTTGCAAGAATACAAACGCGCTTAAACGGAAAAATCCGTCCGCGCACGCGCAAAAACTCCGCCGGAATCGTTCAGCAGCCGAGAAATTCCACGCTTTTCAAAAGCACGTCGTTAATCGAATCGTCGCACAGCGAATAAAACACGATTTTTCCCAGCCGTCGGCTCTTCACGATTCCCGCGCTTTTTAAAAATCTCAGCTGATGCGATACCGTCGTCTGATTGATTTCAAGCAATCTCGACATATCCGTTACGCAAAGCTCGCTGATTGCCAGCGCCGATAAAATTTTCACGCGCGTATAATCCGAAAAAACAGAAAAAAAGCACACGATTCCCTCCAGAACGTCGCCTTTCGGCACATAGTCCTCAATCAGGTTCTTCGTGCGCTTATCCAGTAAAAGCATCTCTTCCATATTCTTCCTCCCGCATCGATATATGCTTGTTTGGCTATATGATAACATATACCGCGCGGAAGAAAATGAAAGAATATGTCAGAAAAAATCGTCAGTCGTCGATTTTCTTCAATTCGTAGCCGGCGTCGGCAATCGCCTTTTTCAGCGTTTCGCCGCTCACTTCTTTTTCAAGCGAAACTTCGGCGATTTTCTTCTTTAAATCCACCGTAAGCACGTTCACGCCGTCCAGTGCGTTCAGCGCGTCCGTTACGTGTTTCACGCAATGCGCGCACATCATTCCTTCGATATGCAAAACCTTTTTCATTTCCGTATTCTCCTTCGGCAATATATTTTCTTTTCCGGTTTCCGCAGCGTTTTTCGCGCCCTGAAAACCGCTTTTGAATCTTGTTAAACGCAGCGCGTTTCCCACCACAAACAGCGAGCTTAAACTCATGCACGCCGACGCAATCATCGGGTTTAACGAAAGCCCCGCAAACGCAAACACGCCCGCCGCCACGGGAATCGCAATCACGTTGTAGAAAAACGCCCAGAACAGATTTTCTTTGATGTTTTTCACCGTTTTGCGGCTTAAATTCACCGCGTCCGCCACCGAGCGGATATCCCCGCTCACCAGCACCACGTCGGCGCTGTCAATCGCCACGTCCGTGCCCGTACCCACGGCAATGCCCACGTCCGCCTGCTTCAGCGCGGGCGAATCGTTGATGCCGTCGCCCACCATCGCCACATAGCCGCCGGCGCTCTGCACGCGCTTCACGGCGTCCGCCTTGTCTTTCGGCAACGCTTCGGCAAACACGTCGGAAATCCCCACGCTCTCCGCAATCGCGTGCGCTACGCGTTCGTTGTCGCCCGTTACCATCGCCACGCGGATTTTTTCTTTTTTCAGCGCGGCAATCGCCTCTTTGCTCGTTTCTTTCAGCGTATCCGCCACGGCAAACACGGCAACCAGCCCGCTTTCGCCCGCCAGAAACACGGCGGTTTTTCCCTGTTTCGAAAGCCGTTTTTCCTCTTCGAACGCAAGTTTGTTTTCCGCATCCGTCAGAAGTTTTCTGTTGCCGAGCCGATAAACTTTTCCACCGACTTCCGCACGCGCGCCCTTACCCGTTTCATACGCGTAATTTTCCGCCGCAACCGTCGGTTCACCCGCTTTTTCCACGGCATATTCGTAAATGCAATCGGCAATCGGATGATTCGATTTCGCCTCGATCGCCGCCGCGATGCGCAAAATTCCCAGCGTTTTCTCCTCGTTTGCAACATTCTCGCCGCCCGGAATCGCCTCGAAATCGGTGGTTTTCATATTCCCTTCCGTCAACGTCGCCGTCTTGTCCAGAAGTACGCAGTTCACTTTTTCCGCTCTCTGCAACGTCTCCGCGTTTTTAAACAATATTCCCAGCGACATTCCCTTTCCCGTCGCAGCCATCACCGCCACGGGCGTCGCCAGTCCCAGCGAACACGGGCAGGAAATCACCAGCACGCTGATCGCGTAATTCGCCGCCGTAGAAACGTCGCCCTTTACCAGCAGCCAGACAAGAAACGTAACCAGCGCAATCAGCGTAACGGCAGGCACGAAAATCCCCGCAATCACGTCGGCGGTGTGCTGAATGGGCGCCTTGCTCTCGCCCGCTTCCTTCACCATACGCACGATCTGCGAAATCGTGGTATCCTTTCCCACTTTTTCCGCCCGCACGCGCATATATCCGCTTTTCACGATGTCCGCACCGGTTACCTGCGAACCGACTTCCGCTTCCACGGGCACGCTTTCGCCCGTTACCGCCGCGCGGTCCACAAATCCTCCGCCGCTTACCACAACGCCGTCCACGGGAATATAATCCCCTTGCTTTACGGCAAGAATATCTCCTTCTTTCAGCGAAGAAAACGGCACCGTCTTTTCCTCGTCGTTCTCCACGACGCGCACCGTATCGGGCATCATCCGCAGCAATTTTTCCACTTCTCTGCCCGTTTTCCCCGTCGCCGCCGATTCCAGCCATTTTCCCAGCGTAACCAGCGTTAAAATCATCGCCGCCGACTCAAAAAACAGGTGTCCCGCGTGTTCTCCGCCCATCGCGCCCATTTTTATCGCCAGATACGTCGAATACAAAAACGAAACGCCGGAGCCGAGCGATACCAGCGTATCCATATTCGGCACGCGTTTTACCAGCGCGGAAAATCCGTTTTTGAAAAATCTGAAATTCACCGCCATCGTGGCGCCCGCAAGAATAAATTGCAGAATATAATTCGCTACGGCAGGCGGTTCCGGAAACGAAAACATCCCGCCCATTGCCAGATACATCAGCGGCACCAGCAGAATAATCGAAACGATAAACCGTTTTTTCAACGCCTCCGTTTTTCCTTTCTGCCGCTCCTCTTTACCTTCGCGGTATTCGCCTATCCCGTATCCGAGCGCCGTTACCGCCGCGAAAATATCTTCGCGCTTCACCTGCGTTTCGTCGTATTCCACCGAAAGGCTTTCGCCCAGCAGCGATACTTCCGCCGATTTCACGCCGTTCAATTTTTTCGTAACGCGCTCCACGCCCGCGGAACACGCCGAACAGCTCATTCCCGTTACCGTAAACTTTTCTTTCGTCATTTTACGATCGCTCCTTGCCACTTTTCTTTTCGGCTTGAATTATACCACTAACTTAGTAGGTTTGTCAAGCAAACACACGCAGAAAATTACCAGACGCGCGATTTTTTCCGCAAAAACGGGCGTAATCGCCGCTTTTCTCCTCCTGCTTCACCGCCGCATCAATCGCCGCCGTTATCTCCGCCGCAAATCTCCTCTCGACACAGCCTTTCGCATCTTCTCAAAACACCACGCCGAAACAGATATAATGCCGCCGCAAAAGCCGCGACGGATAGAAATTATGCGCGAAAAAACATCGAAACACACTTGCCGCAGCCATACGTTCGTACGCAAACGTCCGCATCGCCGAAAGCAAAAATACGGAAAACGCAAAAAAGCGGGGGCATAACGCGCCCCGCCGGATTGCAGAAACCGAAAACAAATAAAACTTACTTCGCTTCTTTCTGAGCTACAACTTCTTTGCCGTCGTAGTAGCCGCAGTTCTTGCACACTCTGTGCGCTTCCGTCAGTTCGTGGCAATGAGGGCATTCCACAAGGGTAGCCGCCGTTGCTTTATAGTTTGCAAAACGCTTGTTGGTTCTGCTTTTGGATTGTTTACTTTTAGGTACTGCCATTTTAACACCTCATTTAATCTTTTTCGTAATTTTCCGTCGTTTTAATCAGCCTTTTCAACGCCTTCGTCGTCCGCCGTCAAAGCTTCCGTGCCGTCGGGCACGCCTTTGCAGCCGTCCCCGCAAGAAAGAACTCCGGGCATTCCGAACACAATCGTATCCTTGAAAAGTTCGCTCAGATCGATTTTATTCCCGTCGTACGCGTAATCTTCGCCGTTGTCCTCGGTAAGAAACACCGCGTCCACACGGCTCTTCACGTCCGTCGCCGTTTCTTTCAGGCATCTTGAGCACAGCCCTTTCAGCCGATACGAAACGTCGCCTTTCACTTCCACCGCGCCGTCCTCGAAAATCTCGTACGAAATCCTCGCCACGGCGTTTCCGTCAAAAGAAACGTACGGAATATCAATCAGCGCCGCCTCAGGCTCAAACGTAAATTCCGCCGTCCCGGTATACTCTTTCAACCCGTTAAGTTTTTTTACGTCAAGTATCATCATAAAGCCGACTTTAAAATTATAGTATATTTATCGCCGTTTGTCAATGCTTTTTCGCGTGTTTTTCCTTTCTTTTTCAAAGAATTCGCACGAAATTGCGGTATTTCTTCGCCGTTTCCGCAATTTTCCGCCCGAAGCATTCAAATCGGCAGCTTTACACCAGCGCCAGCGTTTCCCGCGCAATCACCAGTTCTTCGTTGGTAGGAATAATCAGCACGCGCACTTTCGAATTTTTGCTCGTGATATCGCGGATGCTTCCGTCGTTTTTCAGAAGGTTTTTCTCTTCGTCGATTTCCAGTCCGAGATACTGCATATCCTTGCAAATCGCGCTGCGCACCGAAGGCGTGTTTTCCCCTACGCCCGCCGTAAACACAAGGCAATCCAGCCCGTTCATCGCCGCCGCGTATGCGCCCACATATTTCTTGCAGGCATACGAGAACATATCCAGAGCCAGTTTCGAACGCTTGTCGCCCGCCTCTTCGCGCGAAGTCAGATCGCGGAAGTCGCTGTAACCGCCCGAAATCCCTTTCATGCCGCATTCCTTATTCAGGTACGTAAGCATTTCGGTAACGTTCATGCCCTCTTTTCTTGCGATATATTCCGCCGCCGCGTAATCGATATCGCCGCTGCGCGTTCCCATCGGCACGCCGGCAAGAGGAGTGAATCCCATCGAAGTATCGATGCACTTTCCGCCTTTCACCGCCGTAATCGAAGAACCGTTTCCGAGGTGGCACGTAACGATTTTCATATCTTCGATATTTTTTCCCACGTACTTCGCCGCTTCCTGCGAAACAAACTTGTGGCTGGTGCCGTGCGCGCCGTAACGGCGAATTTTGTACTTTTCGTAATGTTCGTACTTCACCGCATACATATAAGCGTATTCGGGCATCGTGAAATGGAATCCCGTATCGAACACCAGAACCATCGGGGTTTCCGGCATTGCCGCGCGGCACGCGTTCACGCCCACAATCGCCGCGGGGTTATGAAGCGGCGCAAGGTCTTTGATTTCTTCCATCTTCACCATCGCGTCCTCGGTAACCAGCGTAGGCTGCTTGAATGCTTCGCCGGAAGCAACCACGCGGTGCCCCACCGCACCGATTTCGTCCATCGAAGAAATCACGCCGATTTTCTTATCGGTAAGCGCGTCGAGAACGATTTTCACCGCCACGTTGTGGTTTTCCATCGGAATTTCTTTTTCGGTGGTTTCGCCCTTTGCCTTATGAATCAGCCGGGAATGGTCGATGCCGATTCTCTCGCAGTTGCCTTTCGCAAGCACGCTCTCCGTTTCCATATCGATCAGCTGATACTTCAAAGAAGAGCTGCCCGAATTGATGACTAAAATTTTCATGTTATACCTCTTCGCGTAAGTTTTCTCTTAAAGCTGCGTCTGAAGCGCGGTAATCGCCACCGCCGCCACGATATCCTCGGATTTGCACCCGCGGGAAAGATCGTTCAGAGGTTTTGCAAACCCTTGGCAGATAGGTCCTACCGCCATGAATCCGCCGAGGCGCTCCGCAATTTTGTAGCCGATATTGCCCGCCTGCAGGTCGGGGAAAATAAACACGTTCGCCTTGCCCGCCACGTCGGAACTGGGCGCTTTGAGCGCCGCCACCGAAGGAACGATCGCCGCGTCGAACTGCAGTTCGCCGTCCAGTTTTAAATCGGGAGCTTTCTCTTTCGCGATTTTCGCGGCTTCCGCCACCATCGTAACGTTATCGTGCTTGGCGCTGCCTTTCGTAGAGAAAGAAAGCATCGCCACTTTCGGGTCGATTCCCGCAATCGCTTTCGCGGAATTTGCCGTAGCGATCGCGCAGTCCGCAAGCCCTTCGGAAGTATAAGTGGGGTTAAGTCCGCAATCGGCAAACACCACCAGACCGTCCGGGCAGTACTGATTCCCCTGCGGCGGGCAGATCATAAGGTTGAACGAAGAAACCGAAGAAACGCCGGGCGCCGTTTTGATAATCTGAAGTCCGGGGCGCAGCGTGTTCGCCGTAGAATGGCACGCGCCGGAAACAAGTCCGTCCACGTCGCCCTCTTTCAGCATCATCGCGCCGAAATACGTGCCGTCTTTCAGAAGTTTTTCCGCCTGATCGGGCGTCATTCCCTTGGAAGCGCGCAATTCGCAAAGGCGCGCGTTGTAAGCGGCAAGTTTTTCGGAAGTCAGCGGGTTTACGACGGTAACGCCCGTAAGGTCCACGTCGGGGTTCGCCTTTTTAATCTCTTCCTCGTTGCCGAGAAGCACGATTTTCGCAATCCCTTCTTTCGTCGCGTCCGCCGCGGCTTTCACCACGCGGGAATCTTCGCCCTCGCAAAGCACGATGGTCTTTTTCAGGGCTTTCGCTTTTTCTTTAATCTGTTCGAGTACGTTTTTCATTGAAAATTATCTCCCGTAAACGCTTTATTTTTTTTACGATTTGTTGTATAATCGTTGCGTGAAGCGCAAAACGCGCTTTTTGCGCAACAAAAATATTATAACACAATCAAAAACGAAAGTAAAGGAAAAAAACGCCGAAATCGGCTTGAATTTAAAAATTCCGTCCCGGAGAACTTCTATGAAAATATGCGGCGTCATCTGCGAATACAACCCCTTCCACCTCGGACACGAATACCAGCTGCGCGAAGCGAAAAAGCGTTCGGGCGCCGACGCCGTCGTCTGCGTGATGAGCGGGTGCTTCACCCAGCGCGACGAAGCGGCAATTCTGCCCCCTGCGCTCCGCGCAAAACACGCGGTGTTATGCGGAGCGGACGCGGTCATCGCCCTGCCCGTCGTTTTTTCGGCGGCTTCCGCGGAAATTTTCGCGCGCGGCGCCGTCCGTCTGCTTTCCTCTTTACCGGGCTTTTCTTATCTTTCGTTCGGCGCCGAACACGCGGACGGCGATTTTTATGCCGCGGCGGAAATTTTAAACGACGAAAGCGGATATATTCAAAAAACGAAAGCTTTGCTTGACGGCGGCTTATCGTTTGCCGCCGCGCGCGCCGAATCGCTGAAAGATACGGCGGCTTTCTCCCTTTTATCTTCGCCGAACGATATTCTCGGTCTGGAATACGCGCGCGCGCTTTTAAAAGAAAATCGCAAAAAAAACGTAACGCTTCTGCCCGTTCCGCGACGCGGCGACTATAAAAAACAAACGCTTGCGACAAGCGGCGCGGCGGAATATTCTTCCGCTTCGGCTATCCGCCTTGCGATAGAAAAAGGCGATTTTTCATCGCTTTCCGCCGAACTTCCCCCTTGCGTTTCCGCAGATATCCAAGGCGCTGAAATCGCTGCGAAAAAGCTGAAAACGGCGGAAAGAATCGCCGTGCTGAAAACGCAGACAAGCGAACTTGCGCGCACGGCGGATATTTCCGAGGGGTTGGAAAACGCCCTGAAAAAAGCCGCGCTGCAGCCCAAAGACATCGTAACGCAACTCACTTCGAAGCGTTACACTGCTTCCCGCATCAACCGGATTCTGCTGCAAAATCTCCTGAACATCCGCAAAGATCTTCTTGCGGACTGTCTTTCGGCACCGCTGTACATTCAGCCGCTTGCTCTCGGAAAAGAACGGAAAGATTTGCTTTCCGTTCTTTCCGAGGGGGAGTTCCCCTGCGTGATGAGATACGCCGACGAACAGAAACTGACGGGTACGGCACGGCGCTGTTTTCAGGCGGACAAACTGGCGGAAAATATTTATTCCGCCGTAACGGGATTTTACGGCGGAACAAAAAACGTTTTTTATTGAAAACAAATCGATTTTTTACTTGCGGCGCGGAACGTTCCGCGCCCGTTTTTTAAGCTTTCACTTCGTTGGGCGCCGAACCGTCTTTAAAATACGCGCTTAAATTTTCGCACGTGGTTTCGGCGATGTTTTCGAGGGCTTCGTTCGTGAGGTACGCCTGATGCGAAGTTACCAGAA
>DLQW01000060.1 GCA_002474405.1 Christensenella sp. UBA7597
GCCCGTAGAAAACGCTATCTGCAGGTTAAAACCGCCCGTAAATGCGTCCAGATCGAGCGTTTCTCCGCACATTTTCAAACCTATGACTTTTTTTACGTCCATGGTTTTCGGATTGATTTCCGAAACGTCCACGCCGCCGGAAGTTACGATCGCTTCCGAAAAATCCCGCAGCGAAAGCGGCTGCATTTCAAACGCTTTCAACGCTTTCAGAAGCCGCGCGCGCTCCTCTTTCGTAACGGAATTGCACCGCTTTTCAAGCGGAATGTTCGCCTGTTTCAATACGGCTCCGATCATTTTTTGCGGCAACAAATCCGCCGCGGCGCGGCGCAACGTCTTGTTTTTCTGCTCGTCGAACAGCCTCAACAGCCGCCTGTCCAACGTTTCTTCGTCCAGCGCGGGCTTGAAATCCAGAAACAAACGCACCTGCCTGAGCTCCGTTCTGTTGATCAGCGACGAAAGAGATAACACTATCGGACCGGAAATTCCGAAATGCGTAAACAGCATCTCACCGAATTCGTCGTAGATTTTTTTGCCGCCCGCATATGCCGAAAGCGCCACGTTTTTCAGGGAAAGCCCCTGCGCTTCTTTGTAAAAATCGCCTTTCAGATTGATGCCGCAAAGCGCCGGACGAGGCGGAATGAGTTTTAAACCGAATCGTTCCGCAAATTTATACCCGTCGCCCGTCGAACCCGTAGAAGGATAACTTAAGCCGCCCGTGCAGATAATCGCCGTATCGCATCCGATTTCGCGTTTGTCCGTTTTTACGGCTGTTATGCGCGGCAGAGTACCCTTTTCCGTTTCTTCGTTTACGGCAATCAATTCCACCGCTGTTTCGTTTAACAATACGGTTACGCCCGCATTTTTACATGCTTTTTCCAGCGTTTTCGTTACGTCGCTCGCATGGTCGGAAAGCGGAAACACTCTTCCGCCGCGTTCCGTTTTCAAAGCAAGCCCGCGCGCGGAGAAGAAATCCATGCAATTCTGCGGCGAAAACGAATACGCCGCGCCGTACAGAAATTTTCCGCCGTGAACCACTTTCTGCAGAAATTCCGCGGGCTGAAGGTCGTTCGTCAGATTGCACCTGCCTTTTCCCGTGATATAAATTTTTTTGCCGAGTTTCTCGTTTTTTTCCACGAGAATCACGTCGTTTCCGTTTTCCGCGGCAACGCACGCCGCCATCAAGCCCGACGCGCCTCCGCCCACAACGCATACTTTTTTCAATGCCGTTTCGTCCTTTTTTGCGCCGGAGCGCCTTTTTAATAAACTATCGGCACGGGATATTTTCACCGTGCCGAATGCGTATTCAGAATATAGCTTTATACGGGATAAACGCCCGTTTTCGCAAGGTCTTTGTCTACACCGTCTTTATGCGCCGCGCGCCATTTGAAGAAGTTTTCCGCCACCTGCTCGAATACCGCGTAAGAAAGTACGTCCTCTTCCTTTTCGTAATAGCCGAGTTCGATGACCTTTTTCTTTACTTCCTCGTTTTCGGGTTTCAGCAAATCCGCGGGGCGACAGGTAATGCGTTCCGCATTTCCGAGCACCTTTTTCGCCACTTCTTCGTTGACTGGAAGCGGCAATTTTCCGTACTTGCCGGCAAAAAGATCTTTCGTTTCTTTCGTAACCATTTTGTAGCGTTCGCCCGTAATCACGTTCATCACGGCTTGCGTGCCTACAATCTGCGAAGAAGGCGTTACCAGCGGAGGATAGCCGCAGTCCTTACGCACGTTGGGAACTTCCGCAAGGCATTCGGAAAGTTTATCCTCTTTGCCCGCTTTTTTCAACTGATTGATGAGGTTGGAAAGCATGCCGCCGGGCACCTGATAAATCAGGGTGTTCACGTCGATTCCTTTCACCTTGTCCGTCAGAATGCCGTCGTCTTTCAGACGCTTTTCCACCGTCTTGAAATGTTTTACGATGGGCAGCAACTCTTCAATCGAGATGCCCGTATCGTACGGAGTGCCTTTCAAGGTAGCCACAAGCGGTTCCGTGGCGGGCTGCGAAGTGCCGTTGCCGAGCGGCGAAAGCGCCGTGTCCACGATGTCCACGCCCGCAAGAATCGCCATCAGATACACCATATCGCCCGTACCCGTCGTATTGTGGGTATGCAGATGCAGCTTCGTTTCGGGACGCAGATTTTCTTTCAGCGCCTTGACAAGACGATACGCGTCGAACGGCAGCAGAAGGTTCGCCATATCTTTCAGGCAAATGTTGTCCGCCCCCATGCTTTCCAGCGTTTTCGCAAGATTTACGAAATATTCGTCCGTGTATACGGGACCGGTGGTATACGAAATCGTAGCTTCGCAGACGCCGCCGTATTTTTTAATCGCCTTCATCGAAGTTTCAAGGTTTCTCGGATCGTTGAGCGCGTCGAACACACGCACCACCGTTACGCCGTTTTCAATCGATTTTTCAACGAACTTTTCCACGAGATCGTCCGCATAATGGCGGTAACCGAGCAGATTCTGACCGCGCAGCAGCATCTGAATAGGCGTCTTTTTCAGATAAGATTTCAGCGTGCGCAATCTTTCCCACGGATCTTCGTTCAGAAAGCGCAGGCAGGCGTCGAACGTAGCGCCGCCCCACGCTTCCAAAGAATAATATCCGATTTTATCCAGCGCGTCCAGCGCGGGAATCATTTCGTCGATACGCATACGCGTAGCCGCCTGCGATTGATGCGCGTCGCGCAGAATCGTTTCGGTAATCAGCACTTTTTTCGCGTTTTTATCGTTCACATTGATTTCCATAATCGTTTTTTCTCCTTACAATACCCTAAAAATCGCCTTTTACGCTTTTTCGATTAAAAGAGCGACAACAGGAAGCCCG
>DLQW01000033.1:0-9112 GCA_002474405.1 Christensenella sp. UBA7597
AACTTTTGGGGTGCATATCAAAAGCGATTTAGCGGAAATGCGCCTTTTATTTTGCCGAAAGTCGGTCAGTTTCGGCAGGGAAATTGCGCGCCCCCTCGTCCGCGGCGCGCCAGCGCCGCGCTCGTATAGACGAGGGGGCGCGCAATGCTCTTTTGCTCTTCTTGCAAGGTAAAAAACGATAGATAAATACGGCAAAAAACAATATAATTAAAAGACGGAAAAAAGGCGTTGCGACGTCGCAATTACGGCGTTTTTCTCTTATAAGAATCGTTCCCGACAGGGTTTTGCTCCCTGCAAGGGTTATTTACGAAAGGACAAACTATATGAAAACAGAATTGAATTTAAGACGGTGGAACAACCCGTATTCTCCGAAAGAAAAATTGAAAGCATTGAATCTTTTGAAGCGTTCCGACGTGGAATTCGTCGCACACCGCTACCATTGCACCATTCAAACGATTTACAGGTGGCGAAGAATTTACGACGGAACGATAGAAAGCCTTGAAAACAAGTCGCACCGTCCGCTTACCGAGCACCCGAAAGCGCAGAACGACGAAGAGAAAAAGCATATAGCGGACTTAATCAAACGCAACCCGAATATAGGGTTAAACGAACTGTACGGGAAACTTCGCTTAAATTACGCATACAGTCGCAATCCCGTTACGCTTTACAGGTATCTGAAACGAAACGGCTTTTACGATACGAAGAAAACTTATACGCCGTATAAACCGAAGCCGTATGATACGCCCGAACAAATCGGCGTAAAAATGCAAATGGACGTTAAGTATGTGCCGAAAGAGTGTATCGCCGATTCGATTATCGATGACGAACGATTCTATCAGTACGGGATAATCGACGAAGCCACGCGCGAAAGGTTTATTTACCCCTACCGTGAGCAGAACGCCGACAGCACGGTTGACTTCGTTAAACGGGCGATTGCGTTCTTTGGCTATACCCCGCAAATCATTCAGACGGATAACGGCGCGGAATTTACTTTTACGCAAAAAGTGAAGAACGACAGGAAACATTCTTTCGATATATTCTGCGAACAGCACGGAATCGAACATAAACTTATAAAGCCGAGAACTCCGCGGCATAATGGCAAAATCGAACGTTCCCACAGGTGCGATAACGAACGGTTTTATAAATATCTGCGATTTCACAGTTTCGACGATTTGAAAACGCAGATGAAAGCGTATCTGAAACGGTCGAATAATATTCCGATAAGCACGTTATGCAGTCGGGATAAAACGAAAAAGTGGCTTACACCGAACGAGAAGCGAAAAGAATTGCTTCTGCTTGATTGGGGTGTGATAGAATAATTCTTTTTGCATTACATATTTTAAGCCGACCTTTACAGTCGGCTATTTTGGCGTTCACGAATATAAATTTTTGCGCGTGTTTTACCTATTCAGCACTTTAAAACAAGGCTCTGAGTGGTTGACACGCCATTTTTTTTGCTTTTTTTGAAAAAATTTTCAAAAAACCCCTAAAATATCATTGACAATTCTTCATACGGAAAAATTTCCCGGAAATATTTTTCTTTGAAAAATCCCCCGCGGAAGTTTGTAATATTTTTCGTAAGATGCTATAATATAGATATTCATAAGGAGTACGTCCATGCAGACAGGCATATCCACGGCGTCGCTGTTCATGCGGCAATACAACGAAGACGCGGTACAGACGATCAATCGTCTCGGCGTGAAAACGTGCGAAATTTTTCTGGAAACTTTTTCGGAATACACCCGCGCTTTCGGCGAACTTTTAAACGAAAGAAAGGGGAATCTTTCCGTCAATTCCGTCCACCTTTTCACAACGAATCTCGAACCGCAGCTGTTTTCCGAAAACGAAAGAACGAGGAAGGACGCGTTTTATTTTCTCGGCGAAGCGATGAACGCCGCTAACGCATTCGGCGCGAAGTACTATACGTTTCACGGTACGGCGCGCTACAAAAAAAATTCGAGAAGCGGCTTGAACGACGATTTCCCGAAAATCGGCGCGGCGCTGGAAGAAACGCGGCAAATTTGCGAAAAGTACGGCGTGGCGCTCTCGCTCGAAACGGTGGAGTGGTCTACGTATAATCGTCCGGGCGTGTTTAAAGAACTGCTGAAATACTGCCCGCGCCTTTTCGCAACGTTCGATATCAAACAGACGCGTATTTCGGGCTATCCCGAAAGCGAATATCTCAAAGAAACGGCGGGGCACATTTCGCACGTGCACGTATCCGATATCGATTCCTGCGGCAAAACCTGCCTGCCGGGCAGGGGAACGTATAATTTCGAAGATTTGTTCCGCCGCCTCGCCGATACGGGCTTTGACGGCGCGGTGCTTATCGAAGCTTATAAAGACGATTACGAAAACGTGGAAGAACTGAAAACCGCCGCCTTGTATCTGGAAGAAATTTTATATAAACTCAATCTGAACGGGTAAAATTTTGTCGAACGGAGGAAAGCTTTGCCGAACGCAAAAAAAGGTTGGTTCACCCCCGCAAAACAGCTTGACAGAACAAAAAAAAATTGCTATAATCAAACACGTAAAAAATAAACGCACAGGCAAAGGAAGGTGAGAACAGAATGTCCACGGTAAAAGTCGGAGAGAACGAAAACGTTGAAAGCGCGCTTCGCCGCTTTAAGAGAAAGTGCTCGCGCGACGGCATTATCGGCGATCTTCGCAAGAAGGAATTTTACGAAAAACCTTCCGTAAGAAGAAAGAAGAAGTCGGAAGCCGCAAGAAAGAGAAACAAAAACTGAACCGAGAATTCGCTTCCCCGCAAAACCTGCGGGGAAGCGAATTGCTTTATACGGACGCAAAAAACGTCGAAACCGCGCGAAAGATAAAAAATAAAGCAGAAAAAAAGGAGAAACAACAAAGGTGGCGGAAGCGCAGACATTGAAGAGCGCGGCGAAAAGCGCGAAACAACGTATGAAAAAAGGTTTTTGGGAACATTGCGAAAAAAGCGTACGCGAAAGCGTGGAAGAAGCGAAGCGGCAGGGCGTGAACGAAAGCAAAGCCGAACGCTATTTCATTAAAGAAACGCAAAAGGCGATCGCAGGCGAAAAAGAGGACGAATTTTATTTGCGCGTGAAAGAAATGCTCCTTTCCGAGGGCGAAGTATCCGACGCGATCGGCAGACTTACCGACAGGGAATATTTTTCCACGCTTTCCTATGAAGAAAAGCAGCGTTACACTCTGTCTTTAAGCGAAAAATATCTGCGCGCGCTCGAACGTTTCCGCCGCGAAAGCGAATTCGCCTTTTCGTCCTCGGCGCAAAACGTCCGCGGTACAAGGTAAAAAACAGGGCGAAATATACTTGCCAAACCGCGAACAAAATGGTATAATAAAGCAAAAGAATTTACAGGCGGTGCCGCGCAGCTTCTGTGCGGCACTCCGTTACGAAAAAGAAGAATCCGATGAAAAGTACCGAAGAATTATTGAAAGAACTCAACGAAGAACAAATCAAGCCCGTCCTCGCCACCGAGGGCGCTGTGCTTGTTCTGGCGGGCGCCGGCAGCGGCAAAACCCGCGTTTTAACCACCCGCATCGCGTATCTTATGCAGGAAAAAGGCGTTTCGCCCCGTTCGATTCTCGCCATCACGTTCACCAACAAAGCCGCGAACGAAATGAAAGAGCGCGTTTCCCGCCTCGGCGATACCGACGGCATGTGGGTGTGCACCATCCACTCCATGTGCGTGCGCATCCTGCGCGATTTCGCCGAAAGCGCCGGCATCAACAAAAATTTTTCCATTTACAGCGAAACCGAACGCAGCAATGTTTTAAAAAAGGCGTTCAAAGAAATTACGGAGGGCGACGAGCGCGACGACGAGCTGTTCAAACAGATTAAACGCAGCGTTTCCGAAGCCAAAACGGAGGGGGTAACGCCCGAAGAATACGCCGCCGCCAATCAGGGCGAGCACAATATCAAAATCATCACCCGCGTATTTTCGGCGTACGAAAAACACCTCGCCGAAAACAACGCCCTCGATTTCGACGATCTGTTAAGCCGCACTCTGCGCCTGCTTCGCACCGATAAAGAAGCGCGCGAATACCTCGGCGGCAAATTCCGCTACATCATGGTGGACGAATTTCAGGATACCAACGAAGTGCAGTTCGAAATCGTGCGGCTGCTATCCTCCGTGCACGGCAACCTGTTCGCCGTCGGCGACGACGATCAGTCCATCTACGGCTGGCGCGGCGCGCGGATAGAAAACATTCTGCAATTCGAAAAGCAGTTTCCGTCGGCGCAGGTATTCAAACTGCAGCGCAATTACCGCTCCACGAAAAACATCCTCGCCGTGGCGAACGAAACAATCAAAAACAACGGCAGGCGCAAACAGAAAACTTTGTGGACGGATAAGGAGGAGGGCGAAAAGGTAAAGGTGTACGAGGCGGAAGAGGAAAGCTACGAAAGCATGTTCGTCGCCCGTACCATCCGCGAACTCGTCCGCGAGGGGTACTCCTATGCCGATTTCGCCGTGCTCATGCGCGTAAACGCGCTCACCCGCTCGTTCGAACAGGAATTTTCGGCGGACGCGATTCCTTTCAAAGTATTCGGCGGCTTTAAATTTTACGACCGCAAGGAAATCAAAGATATGCTGGCGTATCTGCGGCTTGTGGCAAATCCGTTCGATAACGAAGCGTTGCTCCGCATCATCAATTTCCCCCGCCGCGGCATCGGCGCGAAAACCATCGAAACCGTAGAGGACTACGCCGCGCAAAACGGCATTTCCGATTACGAAACGCTTTTGGAAACGCAGAACCTCGCGCTCAATTCCTCCGCGCGTGCGAAACTTGCCGAATTCGGCGGACAGATTAAAAACTGGATTATCGCTTCGGCGGAGCTTTCCGTGCTCGAACTCGTGAAAAAAATCGTGAAAGATTCCGGGCTGGATACGGCGTTTTCGGGCGATGACGACGAAAGCGTGAACAAAAAAGCCAACATCGAAGAATTCGTCAATTCCGTGGCGGATTTCGAACGCCTGAACGGCAACGCAGATCTTTCCGAATACCTGCAACAGGTCTCCCTCGTTTCCGATACCGACGAAATGGACGAAACGGAATACGTAACGCTTGCCACCGTGCACGCGGTGAAAGGGCTGGAATTTAAATGCGTGTTCGTGGTGGGGCTGGAAGAAAACATTCTTCCTTCTTCCCGCGCGGAAACAGACGAGGACGCCCTCGAAGAGGAGCGCCGCATCATGTACGTAGCCGTTACCCGCGCGAAAGAGCGGCTGTATCTCACCCGCTCGAAGAGCCGCTTCTTATACGGCAAACGCGAAAGCACGGCGCGTTCGCGGTTTCTGAAAGAACTCGCCGGCGTGGTGGAACTGCCCAAAGATACCCGCACGGAAAATCTCGATCGATACGGCTTGAAATCCACCTACGGCGGCTACGGAAAATCGTACGGTTCGTCTTACGGCGGCGGGTACGGAAGTACATACGGCGGCAATTCTTACGGCGGGGGCAACCGCGGCGTAACTTCGGGGTATGCCGCCGAAACACGCGATTCCGCGCCGATCAGAAGCACGTACAAACCCGTTTCGGGCGACGGCACTTCCGGCGGAATGTACGCCTCGACAAACAGAAGCAAAAGCACGGGCGGCGGCACGTTCACATACGGCGGCGTAGGCTCGCCGAATAAATTCGGCGCCCCGAAAACGGCAGGCAAAGACGTATCGGCGTTCAGAGAGGGCGTAAAGGTATCGCACCCGAAATTCGGCACGGGCACCATCGTGAAGGTTGCGGGAATTCAGGGCAACGTGGTATTGCACGTGGCGTTCGAAGGCTTCGGCATCAAACAGCTTTCCGCCGCGCTCGCCCCGCTGAAAATCATCGGCTGAAAGGAGAAAAAACATGTCCCGTCAAAGAGAAATCACCGATCTTTTAAACAAATGGGCGTATGAGTATTACGTGCTCGATTGTCCGAGCGTACCCGACGGGGAGTACGATAAATTATACGACGAATTAAAGGCGCTCGAAGCGCTTTCCGGGGAGGTATACCCCGATTCGCCCACGCGCAGGGTGGGCGGCGAACCGATTGCGGCGTTTTCGCAGCACACGCACATCCGCCGCCTGTATTCGCTGGATAAAGCGGTAACCGACGAAGAACTGGCGGCGTTCGTTACGCGCGCAGAAAAGGCGGGCGCCGAAGAAAACGTTGCCCCCACATACACCGTGGAATATAAATTCGACGGGCTTACGGTGTGTCTGACGTACGAAAACGGCGCGTTCGTCCGCGCCACCACGCGCGGCAACGGCACCGTCGGCGAAGACGTTACGGCGCAGGTACTCACCGTGAAATCCTTCCCTCTTACCGTCTCGTACAAAGGCACGCTGGAAGTGCGCGGCGAAGCCGTCATGCGCCTTTCCGTGCTGGAAAAATACAATCGGACGGCGGCGGAACCCTTAAAAAACGCGCGTAACGCGGCGGCGGGCGCCATCCGCAATCTCGATCCCAAGGTTACGGCGGCGCGGCATATCGATATTTATTTTTACGACGTGAATTACCGTTCGGAAGGCGAGCCGCTTTCGCAGCGGGAAGCGCATGAATTTTTAATCGCCGAGGGCTTCAAGGTATTCCCGTATTTTAAGCTTGCGAAAAATTACGACGAAGTCAAAGCCGCGGTGGACGAAATCGAAGTGGAAAGAAAGCATATCGACGTTCTTACGGACGGCGCCGTCATCAAACTGAACGAACCCGCGTTGCGCGAAAAAATGGGGTATACCGATAAATTCCCGCGGTTCGAAGTAGCGTTTAAATTCGAAGCGGAAGAAGCGGAAACCAAGGTGGAAAAAGTGGAATGGCAGGTGGGCAGAACGGGCAAATTAACGCCTCTCGCGCTGCTTTCTCCCGTAGAACTCGCAGGCGTAACCGTATCGCGCGCCACGCTGAACAATTACGGCGATATTTTAAGAAAACGCGTCAAACAGGGCTCGCGCGTTCTGATACGGCGTTCCAACGAAGTCATTCCCGAAATTTTAGGAGCCGTAGACGAAGGGAACGGCGCGGAAATCGAAAAGCCCGTCGTCTGCCCCGCTTGCCATACGCCGCTCGTCGAAACGGGCGCGAATCTGTTCTGCCCCAACCGCGACTGCCCGCCGCGCGTGGTGGCAACGCTTGATCATTTCGCGGGCAAAAACGCCATGGATATCGACGGCTTTTCCGATTCCACCGCCACGCAACTGTTCGAAAAAGGGTACGTGAAAACGTTTTCCGATTTGTATCGTCTGACGGCGGAGCAGCTGGAAACGTTGGACGGCTTTAAGGAAAAGAAGATTAAAAACCTGCTTTCGGCAATCGAAAAAAGCAAAACGCCTACGTTTCCCGCGTTCGTTTACGCGCTCGGCATCGACGGCATCGGCAGGGTGGCGGCGAAAGACCTCGCTTCGGCGTTCGGCGATTTCGAAAAATTAAAAAATGCCGAGGCGGAAGAACTGATACAACTCGAAAACATAGGGGGCATCACCGCGAATAACGTGGTTTCGTACTTTCAAAACGAGGACAACCTGCGCGAAATCGGACAGCTGTTCGAACTGGGCGTACGGATAAAACAGGCGGAAGCGAAGAACGAGAGCGGCATATTTTCCGGCGAAAAAGTGGTGCTCACGGGCAGCATGCAGGCGTATACGCGCGGCGAAGCGCAGAAACTTATCGAAGCGGAAGGCGGCGAGTGTCAGAGCGGCGTTTCGTCGAAAACCACGCTGGTCATCGCGGGCGAAGAAGCGGGCAGCAAACTGGAAAAAGCGCAGAAACTGGGCGTCAGAATCATCGACGAGCGCGAATTTTTGCGCCTGCTTGCGGAAAACAAGAAGAACGAAGCGGAAAACGCCGCGGAAAAATAAGAAAAATCGAAAAAAATAAGCGGAAACCTCGCGCACGCACGCGATACCGCTTGTTTTTTTTCGGTTTTTCTGCTATAATTGTATGCAAGGTTTTCCCCTTGGGGGAAACTGACTGCGGAAGCAGGCTGATACGGGAACAAAGCCTGAGGAGATAAACGAAATGTACAGCATGACGGGGTACGGCAAAGGCACGTACAAAAACGAAAACGCAGAAGTTTCCTGCGAAATCAGAACGGTGAACAACCGCTATCTCGATCTTTCCCTGAAAATGCCACGGCAATTTTTTGCTTACGAGGCGGAATTAAAAGAACTCGTCAAGGAAAAAATCACGCGCGGGCATGCGGAAATCGGAGTCGTCTATAAAGATAAACGCGATAAAAGCGTTTCGTTTTCGGTGAATCTTCCGCTGGCAAAAGCCTACGCGAAAGCCGCGGGCGAACTGAAATCGGCTGTGCCGGAAGCGGAAAACGATCTTACGGTTTCCGCGTTGCTGCGTCTGCCGGACGTGCTTTCCGCCGAAGAGGGCGAAGAGGACGAACACGCGATCGACGCCGTGAAAGAAGCGCTGAAAGCCGCGCTGCAAAATCTGAACGCCATGCGCGAAAAAGAGGGCGAAAAGCTGAAAGCGGATATGCTTTCCCGCGTGGATACCGTCGAACTGCTGGTGAACGATATCGCCGGGCGCGCGCCGCTGGTGGCGGAAGATTACCGCAAAAAGCTGAAAGCGCGTATCGAAGAGGCATTGAACGGCGCCGCATACGACGAAACGCGGCTTTTAACCGAAGTCGCCGTATTCACCGATAAATGCAATATCGACGAAGAACTCACAAGGCTTCGTTCGCACATCGCGCAGTTCCGCGCCATCTGCGAAGAAAAAGTGGTGGGCAGAAAACTGGATTTTCTCGTGCAGGAATTCAACCGCGAGGCAAACACGTCCTGTTCGAAGAGCAACGACGCGCTTCTCACGAAAACCGGGCTCGCCCTGAAAAACGAAATCGAAAAAATCCGCGAACAGGTGCAGAACGTAGAATAAACGTTTGCTTGCACGCGCAGAACGCACGCACAGGAAGAAAGGAGATCAACGCAGAAGATGAATACCGTACTTATGGCAATATCCGGTCCGTCGGGCGTAGGCAAAGGCACCATCGTAAAAGAATTTTTGCTCCGCCGTGCCGACGTAGGCGTATCCGTATCCTGCACCACGCGCGCGCCGCGGGCGGGCGAAGTGAACGGCAGAGATTATTTTTTCATCACGAAAGAGGAATTTCTGCGCCGC
>DLQW01000033.1:9152-12987 GCA_002474405.1 Christensenella sp. UBA7597
CGCCGGGACGAAGGCGATTTTCTGGAATGGGACGAACATTTCGGCAACTATTACGGCACCCCGAAGTCGTTTGTGGAATCAGAGCTGAAAACAAAATCGCTGATTCTCGAAATCGACGTGGTGGGCGCGCTTAACGCCAGAAAACACTTCCCCGAATGTAAGCTGATCATGGTAACGCCTCCCTCGGTGGAAGAATTGAAAAAACGGCTGGAAGGCAGATGTTCGGAAACGGAAGAGGAAGTGCAGACGCGTCTGAAACGGCTGGATTACGAACTTTCGAAAGCTCCGGAATACGATTATATTCTCGTAAACGACCGGCTGGAAAGCGCCGTGGATAAGCTTGAAAAAATCTATCTGTCCCTTCTTGAAAAGAAGAACGAAAACTAAGCTTTGAAAACGGCTTCCGCCAAGGAAAGCCGTCGGAACAGCCGACCGACGACGGAAAACACAGCCCGATTCGGCGGCAAAACAAAAACCTCGGAATTTATCTTCCGCGGCGCGGCGGTTAAATCCCCGCAAAGCGGTTATAAATAAAATAAGAACAAACCCGGAAAAAGGAGATACAAATATGATAAACGAACCTTCTGTAGATAGCATGATCAGAAAATTAGGCACGAAAGAAGAACCCGTCAGCCGTTACGCGCTGTGCACGGTGGCGTCCAAACGCGCCCGCCAGATTATCGAAGAGGAAAGAAACGCGGGCATCCGCGATTTCGCCGGCAGAGACAAAGAACTGCTTGCCGCCTGCAAAGATATCGACGAAGGCAGAGTAGTTATCGCCAAAGACTAACGGCAGCCGCACAATTCCGCCCCGAAGAAACGTCGGGGCGCTTTTGCTTGTTTAAGCCTGCCGCACGGCGGAAAAACGGCGGAAAAAAGGAACCCTTGAAATTATGATCGCGGACGTAATCGTAGACATCGCCGCAAGCGAAACGGACAGAATATATTCATATCTTTGCGACGACACCGTCGCCGAAGGCTCGCGCGTGTACGCCCCGTTCGGGGGAAGAGTAACGGCGGGTTTTGTCGTGGCGCTCAGAGATACCTGCGATTACCCCGCGGAAAAGCTGAAAAAAGTAACGGCGGCGGATCCGATGCCCGCGCTGAACGCGGAATGTCTGTCGCTCGCCAAAAAAATCGCGGCGCGTTACGCCTGCCCGCTGGCGGCGGCGCTCAGGCTGTTCCTGCCCGCGGAAATGCGCAAAGGCAAGGTGCGCGAACTGAAAAAACGTTATGCCGAGCTTTGCGTTCCGTTTGAGGAAGTCAAAGAAAAACTGCCGAAATCGGCAAAAAATCAGCTTGCCGCCGCAGCGCTTTTAAACGAACGCGGCAAAACGGAATGCGCCGCGTTGAACGCGGAATTTGCGGGCAGCGTCGCCGCGCTGGAAAAGAAAGGGCTGATTAAAATCACCGAAGAGCAGGTACTGCGCGATCCGTACAAAACGCTCGAAGAGCGCGGCGCGGCGCACACGCTCACCGAAGATCAGCAGCGCGCGGTAGATTCCGTCCGTAGCGATTCCCGCACGGTGCAACTCTTGCACGGCGTAACGGGCAGCGGCAAAACGGAGATTTATTTAAGCCTGATTGCGGATTGTTTGAAACAGGGCAAAACCGCTGTTTTTCTGGTGCCGGAAATTTCGCTCACGCCGCAGATGCTCGCCCAACTCCGTTCCCGCTTCGGCAAAAACGCGGCGATTATGCACAGCGGACTTTCCGCCGGCGAAAAATTCGACGAATGGTGGCGGCTTCGCAGCGGCGAAGCGAAAATCGCGGTGGGCGCGCGGAGCGCCGTGTTCGCGCCGCTTGAAAATCTCGGCGTCATCGTCATCGACGAAGAGCACGATTCCAGTTACCAGAGCGAAACCGCGCCGCGGTACAACACGTTCGATATCGCAAATCTTCGCGCGAAGTACAACGGCTGCAAGCTGGTTCTCGGCAGCGCCACGCCGTCGGTAGAAACGTATAAACGCGCCAAAGAGGGCGAATTTAACCTGATTCCGCTCAAAAAGCGCGTCAATCAACGCCCGCTGCCCGAAATCGTCATCGCGGATATGCGCAAAGAAGTGCGCCGCGGCAACAATACGGCGTTCTCGTTCGCGCTGCAAAGCGAAATCGAAGAATGCCTTGCCAAAGGAAATCAGGCGATATTGTTTTTAAACCGCCGCGGGTATTCGCAAACGGTCATCTGCCGCGATTGCGGGTACGTGGCAAAATGCGAAAGCTGCGACGTGTCGCTCACGTATCATAAGGACGAAGATTGCCTCAAATGCCACTATTGCGGCGCGCGTTACAAAATGCTTCGCGGCTGTCCGGAATGCGGCGGCACGCATCTTTCGTACGCCGGTACGGGCACGCAGCGCGTGGAAGCGGAGCTGAAAACCCGCTTTCCCTCCGCCCGCGTTCTTCGAATGGATAACGATACCACTTCGGGCAAAGAGGGGCATTTCAGAATTTTAAAAGAATTCGGCGAGCACCGCGCAGACATCCTTGTGGGCACGCAGATGATTGCCAAAGGGCACGATTTCCCCGCCGTAACGCTGGTGGGAATCCTCGATGCGGATATGAGTCTGCATTTTTCCGATTACAGGAGCGGCGAACGCACGTTTCAGCTGGTAACGCAGGTGGCGGGGCGCAGCGGCAGAGCGGAAGAAAAGGGCAAAGTGGTGCTGCAGACGTACGATCCCGAAAACGAAGTGCTGCGTTACGCCATCGCATACGATTACGAGGGCTTTTACGAAAACGAAATTTCGCTCCGCGCGGCAAGTCTGTTTCCGCCTTTTTCCAAAATCGTGCGCGTGCTGGTTTCGGGCGAGGACGATAAAAAAACGGTGGAAGCCCTGCGCGGCGTGTACGAGGGGCTGAACGCGCTGAAAGAAAACAATCCCGAAGCGTTTTTGTTTTTCAACAAAATGCGCTCGCCCGTCGGCAGAATCCAGAACAAATTCCGCTATCAGGTGCTGATGCGGCTGGCGGAAAACAGCGTACTGCCGCAAATTTATCAAATCTGCGCGGGCAACAAATCCCGCGACGTGCTTGTTTCCGTGGAAGAAAATCCCGGCTCGCTCGCATAAAAATTTACAAATCCGGAGAAAAAATCAATGGCAATCAGAAACGTAGTACAGGTAGGCGACGAAGTGCTCAGAACGAAATGTTTCCCCGTGGAAGCGTTCGACGAATCGCTGCACAATCTTCTGAACGATATGAAAGATACGCTTGAAAAAGAGGACGGAGCGGGACTTGCCGCGCCGCAGGTGGGCGTGCTTCGCCGCGTGGCGGTGGTAAAAGTGGAAGAGGGGTATTTCGAATTCGTCAACCCCGTCATCACCGCGGAAAAAGGCGTGCAGGAAGGCTGGGAAGGCTGTCTTTCCGTGCGCGGCAAACGCGGTATCGTGGTTCGCCCGCAGAAAGTGGAAGTGAAGTATTTCGATCGTTACGGCAATCCGCAGTCTTTAAAAGCGAAGGGCTTTTTCGCCCGCGCCATCTGCCACGAATTCGATCATCTGGACGGGATTTTGTATACCGATAAGGCTACTTACGTCTGCACCGATTGATATTGCGCGCGCATTATAAACTTCGCAATACTGCGTCGTGCTTGCGTTTTTCCTCGGTTACATACGATTTGTATGCTCCCGTCGGAAAATCCGCACACTCCTTGTCCTGCTCGTTTCTGATGCGCGCTTGTCGCGTCTGCGGCGCAATACTTTGGCAAGCTCCGCTTTTGCTTGCTCATTTACGATTTGTAAAATCGCGGCGGTCGTACTCGATAAATCTCGCAATCTGCACCACTCTTCAAGCGCGCTCGGCTTCAGCCGCTTCGCGGCTTCCCCTTGCCTGA
>DLQW01000009.1 GCA_002474405.1 Christensenella sp. UBA7597
TGCGGCGTTTCGGCGGTGAACGGGTATCTCAATTTTAAAATCGATCGTTCGGCGTTCGTGGCGGAGACGCTGAATAAAATCGCGGAAGAAGGCGATAAATACGGCTCTTCCGATATGGGGAAAGGCAAGACGATCTGCATCGATTATTCTTCCATCAATATCGCGAAGCCGTTTCATATCGGGCATTTATCCACTACGGTGCTCGGCGGCGCGCTGTACAGAATTTTATCGTTTTTAGGCTATAAAACGGTGGGCATCAATCACCTCGGCGATTACGGAACGCAGTTCGGAAAACTGATTTCCGCCTATAAGCGCTGGGGCGATAAGGAAACGGTGCAAAAGGGCGGAATCCGCGCGCTGAACGAATTGTACGTGAGATTTCACCGCGAGGCGGAAGAGCACCCCGAATACGACGACGAAGCCCGCGCTTATTTCAAGAAAATCGAAGAAAAGGACGAGGAGTGTCTGAAACTGTTTCACTGGTTCAAAGATCTGACGCTGAAAGACGTGCAGAAGATTTACGACCTGCTGGATATTAAGTTCGATTCTTATGCGGGGGAAAGCTTTTATACCGATAAAATGCAGCCCGTGGTGGACAAGCTGAAAGAAAAGGGACTGCTGGTGGAAAGTCAGGGCGCGCAGGTGGTGAAGCTGGACGAGTACGGCATGCCGCCCTGCATGATTCTGAAATCGGACGGCACTTCGCTGTACGCGACGCGCGACATGGCGGCGGCGATTTACCGCAAAAAAACGTATGATTTTTATAAATGCCTCTATGTGGTGGCGTATCAGCAGAATCTGCATTTCCGCCAGTTTTTCAAAGTGCTGGAACTGATGGGAAAAGAGTGGGCGAAAGATCTGGTACACGTGGCGTACGGCATGGTATCGCTGGAAGAAGGCACGATGTCCACCCGCAAGGGGAATGTGGTGTTTCTGGAGGACGTAATTTCGCGCTGCATCGAAAAGGCGTACGAGATTATCAGCGAAAAGAACCCTGCGTTGCAGGGCGAAGAGAAACAGAAAATCGCTTCGCAGGTGGGCGTGGGCGCGGTGATTTTCGGCGCGCTTTACAACAGCAAAATCAAGGACATCGTATTTTCGTACGATAAGGTTCTGAATTTCGACGGCGAAACCAGCGTATATGTGCAGTACACGTGCGCCCGCGCGAAATCCGTGCTGCAGAAAGCGAAAGAACAGAATATCGCGTACGGCGATTATCGCATCGATTTCGAACTGAACGAAGCGGAAACCGATCTTGCGAAAGCGCTGGAAAAATTCCCCGATACGGTGAAAGAGGCGGCGGAAAAATACGAACCCTCGTTTATCGCGCGCTACGCCGTGGATTTATCGCAGAAGTTCAACAAATTTTATTTCGACTGCAAAATTCTTTCCGCCGAGGACGAGAACCGCAAGCATTTCCGTCTTGCGCTTACCGCGGCGGCGGCGCAGGCGCTGAAAAACGCGTTCGCGCTGCTTGGAATTTCCATGCCGGACAGAATGTAAAAAACAAAAACGCTTTCCCCGCGCGGGAGAGCGTTTTTCGATAGCGCGAATTACGGCGAAAAATGAAAAATCGGGCGATTTTTTCAAAAAACGGAAAAAATCCTTTGACTTTTGCGAAAAGTATGGTATTATAGAAGATAATCAGTGCAAGCCGCCGCGCGGGAAACAGCGGGGCGGACGAGAGGGGCGAACGGTGGACGGAGAAAACAAACTTCAGAACTGCATACGTCTGCTCGATCCGAAAAAACAAGCGGATAAAACATGGTTTTTGGCGCTTCTGGACGACGAAAAACAACGCCTTTACGAAGAGGAACGGTTAAAGGCGCTTTTAGTCATGCTGCGTTTAACGAAAATCAACACGCTGAAAAAACAGCTTGTCGCCGCCGACGAAGAACTGGGAGAACTCCGTAAAAAAATTTCGAAAAACGCCGAAACGTATTGCAGAATCAAAGAATTGCGGGCGGAAAAATTGCGCCTTGCCGCGGAAATAGAGAAATGCCGTCCGTTTTTCGACGAGCCGTATTTCGCGCGGATGGACGTGGTGGACGATAAAGAAGGGTACAACAGCTATTACATCGGCAAGCGCGGGGATATGCGGCTGGAAATCGTGGACTGGCGCGCGCCCATTGCCAGACGGTATTATCAGAAAAGCAGCGTGCGTTTTTCCATCAACGAATACGATTACCGGGTGATACTCCGCCGCGCGCTGCGCGTGAAAGCGGGAAAAATCGACGGGTTCAAAAACGAATTTCTCTCCGTGCGGGATTACCTTTCCCGCGAAGAAATTTCGGGACGGGACGAGGAAATTTTATTTGACCCGTACCTTCGTGAAATTTTAAAATCGCGCAAAGAAGAAACCAACGTACGCGATATTATCGAAACGATACAGGAAAAGCAGTACGCGGTGATTTCGTTGCCGGAAAGGGAAAGCTTCGTTCTGCAAGGGTGCGCGGGCAGCGGCAAAACCATGGTGATGCTGCATCGTCTTTCCTACCTTATGTATAACGACGAAAACGTGCGCCCGCGCGACGTGCTGCTGATTACGCCGGGCGATTCGTTCAACGAGTTCATCGAAGAACTGGCGGAAATTCTGCAGCTGGAAAAAGTGCGCGCGATGACGGTGGGGGAATACTTTTCCAAAGTGCTTTCCCGTTCCGGAATCGACGCGGAAAGCAAAATCGACTATTCGGCGAAAGAGAACGAGGAGTATCTCAGATATCTGTATTCTCCCGCGTTTGCGCGCGATATTCAAAAAAAAGTGAATAAAACGTACGATAACCTGTACGGAATTTTTACGGGCGAAGAGTGCCGCGAATACGTCGCCGCGCTGGTAAAACGCACGGAAGAACAACTGGCGGCGTACGAGAAAGTGAAGAACGCTTCTTTAAGAATCCGCCGCGCGGGGCTCGGCGAAATCAAGGAAAGGAAAGACGGCGGCGGGGTGTATTACACGAAGCCTTTCCGTTACCTGATGAACGCTGTTACCGTGGTGAACGATTTTTTGAAAAACGTGGTGAAAGAGGCGAAATCGGGCGTTCCCGCGTATTTTTTCAGGCAGATTTTAACGTTTTACAACAACGCGGCGTATCTCGCGAAAAAGACGGAAGAAATCTGCACGGACGCGCTTTCGGCGCTCGGCGAGCTTTCGGCGACGGTGGAAAAAGAACTTGCCGACGTAAAGCGGTATAAAAGCTCGGCGGGCGGCACGGAAACGTATCTGTTTCCCGAACGATTGGCGGCGAAAGAGGAATTGCTTGCGGAAATCAAAAAAGTTACGGCGAAAGCGGAAACGATCGGCGAAGCGAACGACGCTTTTGCGGAATTTTACGCGTTTCTGCGCGGCGAAAGCACGTTT
>DLQW01000016.1 GCA_002474405.1 Christensenella sp. UBA7597
CCACAGGGAAAACGCGGGGTTTTCGCGGCGTTTCAACGGCGTTTCTTCGCCGAAAGGCAGGGCATATTCGGCTACGAGCGTGGCGGGGCGGCGGGAAAGCACGATGGCTTCGTCGGCAACGGAAACGGCTTCGGAAATGTCGTGCGTGATTAAAACCGCCGTCTTTTTTTCGCTTTTGATGATGCGGTATACGTCGTCGCAGACGTTCAGGCGCGTCTGATAATCGAGGGCGGAAAACGGCTCGTCGAGAAGCAGCACGTCGGGCTCGGCGGCAAGGGTGCGGATGAGCGCGGCGCGCTGGCGCATGCCGCCTGAAAGTTCGCGCGGGAAGCTTTTCAGAAAATCTTTCAAGCCGTATTTTTCCGCGAGAGAAAGCACTTTCTGCCGCCGTTCGGGCGTGTTGCGCCTTTGGATTTCCAGCGGCAGAAATACGTTTTTTTCGATGGTGCGCCAAGGGAAAAGTTCGTCTTTCTGCAGCATGTACCCGAAGGTAACGCCGCCGTTTTCGATTTTGCCCGCCGAGGGCTTTAAAAGCCCCGCGGCGAGCGATAACAGGGTGGTTTTTCCGCAGCCGGACGGACCGACCACGGCGAGAAATTCGCCCTGTTTCACCGAAAACGAAAGGTCTTTTACCGCCACCGTTTCGCCGTTTTTCGTATGGTAACGCATTTCTACGCGTTCGAATTTCAATACTTCTTTCATCGGTATATCGTCCTTTGTGGTTTCTGCCGCCGCGGGCGTTTTTTACGCCGTGAACACCTCTTTATACACGGCTTCGGCGAGATCGTTTTTCGTGAGTTCGGCAAGCGTTACCCGCCGCGTGAGTTCGCCCGCGCCCGAAATGATGTCCTGCAGGCGGTTTAAAGAATCTTCCGTCATGGCGGGGTTCTTCATCCAGGCGTCGATTTTTTTGTAACTCTTTACCGAAGCGGCGAGGGCGGTTTCGCTTGTGCCGTCGAAATAGGGGTTCAGAAGTTCCGCAAGGCGGTTATCTTCCGCTTCGAGGGCGTACTTCACGGCTTTCGTAACGGCGCGGAGCAAGCCTTTCGCCGTGGTTTCGTTCTTTTCGAGCCACGAATTTTTCGCGCAGAAGCAGGTGTAGGGCACTTCGCCCGAAGCTTCGCCCACCGAAGCCACGATATACCCTTTGCCCGCCGCCTGATATTCCGAAGCCGTGGGTTCGAACATGGTGCAGTAATCCGCCGTGCCCGCTTCGAACGCGCCCGTCATCAGATTGAACGCCACGTCGTAATTGAGGGTAACGTCGGCGTTGTTTACAGGGTTCAGTCCCGCGTTTTTCAATACGTATTCGAACGTCATTGCGGGAACGCCGCCCTTTCTGCCGGCGAGAATTTCTTTGCCGCGCAGATCCGTCCACCTGAAATCGGGTTCGGCTTTGCGGGAAACGAGGAACGAGCCGTCGCGTTTCGTCAGCTGCCCGAATACTTTCGGCGCGTCGGTGGAACCGCCCACTAGCACGTACAGCGCGGCTTCGGGACCGCAGAAGCCGACGTCCGCCCCGCCCGAAAGCACGGCGGACATCACGTTGTCGGCGCCGCCGCCGTTGGAAAGTTCGACGGTGATGTTTTCTTCGCCGAAGTAGTCGAGCGCGTCGGCGAGGTAGAGCGGCGCGTAGAAAACGGAATGGGTAACTTCGCTGATTTTCACCGTGGTTTTTCCGTCGTCCGGCTTTTTGCAGGCGGAAAGCGGCAGGGTGGAAAAGAGCAGAGATAAAAATGCGATAAACAGTTTTTTCACGATAGTAATGTACTCCCGGATAAAAAATTTTGGAATAATATATTATATGTGGCGGCAAGAATTATTGACATAGCGGGAAAAAAGAGGTATAATGATTAGACTACACTATTAAACTGCGTTAAAGCGCGTTTTTGCGCGCACGCCGGGCAAAAACGGCGGAAAATAAGGTAAAATCAAAGAAAAAACGCCGACGGGAGGACAAGGTAGCGGCTATGGATATGCAAAAGACGTACGATCCGAAAAATTTCGAGGACAGAATTTACGATCAGTGGGAAAAATCGGGGCTTTTCCGCGCCGAAATCGACGAGAACAAAGTGCCTTTCACCATTATGATGCCGCCCCCCAACATTACGGGGCAGCTGCACATGGGGCACGCGATGGACGCCACCATGCAGGATACGCTGATTCGTTTCAAACGCATGCAGGGCTACGCCGCGCTGTGGCTGCCCGGCTGCGATCACGCTTCCATCGCCACGGAAGTGAAGATCGTGGAGCAGATGAAAAAGGAAGAGGGGCTGACGAAAGCGGACGTGGGGCGCGAGGGATTTCTGAAGCGCGCCTGGGCGTGGAAAGAAAAATACGGCAACCGCATCATGCAGCAGCAGCGCAAAATGGGCACTTCGTGCGACTGGTCGCGTCAGGCGTTCACGATGGACGAAAAATGTTCGAAAGCGGTGCGCGAAGTGTTCGTGAACCTGTATGAAAAAGGGTTGATTTATCAGGGGAACCGCATCATCAACTGGTGTCCCTGCTGCAAAACCGCGCTTTCGGACGCGGAAGTGGAATATGCGGAAGAGCCCGGTTCGTTCTGGCAGATCCGCTATCCTTCGGCGGACGGCGGACAGGACGTGATTGTGGCGACGACGCGCCCCGAAACGATGTTCGGCGATACCGCCGTGGCGGTGAACCCTGCGGACGAGCGTTATACCGCGCTGGTGGGGAAAACTCTGAAACTGCCGCTTACGAACAGGGAAATCCCCGTGGTGGCGGACGAGTACGTGGATATAGAATTCGGCACGGGCTGCGTGAAGATTACGCCCGCGCACGACCCGAACGACTTCGAGGTGGGCAAGCGCCACAATCTGGAAGTTATCCGCGTGATGAACGACGACGGAACGATGAACGAAAACGCCGGCGAAAGATACAACGGGCTGGACAGATACGAAGCGAGAAAGCGCGTGGTGGAAGATCTGAAAGCGGGCGGCTATCTTGTTTCCATTCAGCCGCACGTGCATAACGTGGGGCACTGCTACCGTTGCCACAACATCGTGGAGCCGATTGTTTCGAAGCAGTGGTTCGTGAAAATGGAGCCGCTGGCAAAACCCGCGATTGCGGCGGTGATGAAAAACCGCGTGCGCTTCGTGCCCGAACGGTTTTCGAAAATTTACTATAACTGGATGGAAAACGTGCGCGACTGGTGCATTTCCCGTCAGCTGTGGTGGGGACACCGTATTCCCGTGTGGTATTGCAAAGACTGCGGCAAAACCATCTGCGTGAAAGAGGACCCCGCGTGCTGCCCCGATTGCGGCAGCAAAAACATCGTGCAGGACGAGGACGTGCTGGATACCTGGTTTTCTTCGGCGCTGTGGCCGTTCTCTACGCTCGGCTTCCCCGATAAAACGGACGATTATAAATATTTCTACCCGACGGACGTGCTGGTAACGGGCTACGACATCATCTTTTTCTGGGTGGCTCGCATGATTTTTTCCGGCATCGAGCATACGGGCAAAGCGCCTTTTCACGACGTGCTGATTCACGGCATCGTGCGGGACGAGCAGGGCAGAAAAATGAGCAAATCGCTCGGCAACGGCATCGACCCGCTGGAAGTCATCGATAAATACGGCGCGGATTCGCTGCGGCTTTCTCTGATGACGGGCATCGCGCCCGGAAACGACACGCGTTATTCCGATACGAAAGTGGAGGCGGCGCGAAACTTCATCAACAAACTGTGGAACGCTTCGCGCTTCGTGCTGATGAACGCCGAAGGCAAGAAGATTCCTTCGATAGAAAACGTGAAACTTACGCCGGCGGACAAGTGGATTATTTCCAAATTGCAGACGTGCATCCGCGAAGTTACGGCAAACCTCACGAAATACGAACTTGGGGTTGCCAGCGAGCTTGCGACGAGCTTCGTGTGGGATAACTTCTGCGACTGGTACATCGAACTTACGAAACCCGCGCTGTACGGCGAGGACGAAAACAAGAAGCTGGGAGCTCTTTCCGTGCTGTGCTTCGTGCTGGAAAACGCGCTGAAACTGCTGCATCCGTTTATTCCGTTCGTTACGGAGGAGATTTATTCGAATCTGCCCGTTTTCGAAGGCGGAGAAAAGCGCGGCAGCATTATGGTGGCGGATTTCCCCAGATACAATTCGCGCATGTCCTATAAAAAGGAAGCGCGCACGTTCGAGGGCGTGATGGACGTCATCAAAGCGGTGCGCAACATGAAAACGGCGGCGGAATGCCCGCCTTCGAGAAAGGTGGAAGTGTATCTTTCCACCGAAAGCAAGCGGCTGATGAAGCTGAACGAGGATTGTATTCTGCGTCTGGCGGGGGCGTCCGCGCTGAAATTCACCGACGGCGCGGAGAGCATCGGCGAGAAAACCGTTTCGCAGGTAACGGAAACGGCGGTGATTTACGTACCTCTCGGCGAGCTGGTGGATCTGGAAAAAGAAAAGGCGCGGCTGGCGGCGGAAACCGAGCGCATCAAGGGCGAAATCGCGCGGGCGGAAGGAAAGCTTGCCAACGTGAATTTCGTGAACAAGGCGCCGGCGAAGCTGGTGGAGGACGAGCGCGAAAAGGTGAAAAAATATCGCGATATGCTGGAAAAGTGCGAGGCGCAGCTGAAAGACCTTCTTTCGTAAACGCTTGTGAAAACGCACGGCGGGAAAGTAAAGCCGCCGTGCGTTTTCGCAGAGAAAAATCGCCGCGGCGTTTAAACGGGCGCCGGCGCGGTTATATAATATAACGTCGGCGGCAGAAAAAACATGCCGCGATTTATCGGAAGAAAAAACAGGAGATGGTTGATTATGAGTGAAATCAAGAAATTTTTCACGAAGCTGAAATGGGAAAAGCTGGTTACCGCGATTGTGGCGATTGTGCTCGGAATCGTATTCGTTGCCGACCCGAACGGTTCGGGCGACGCGGTGTGCAAGGTGGCGGGTATCGCGATGCTTGTGCTTGCCGCGGCGATGATGGTAAGATATTTTACCTCGGCGCAGTTGTTTCCCGAAAATCTGATTTTTTCGGCGGTTTTATTGCTGCTCGGTATTTTCTTTATCGCAAGATCGGGCGTTGTGATGACGGTGCTGGGGCTGTTCTTCGGGATTTTTCTCGTAGTCGACGGCGCAAGTAAAATCCGCGACGGTATCGACGCGTTGAAAGTGAAAACGCAGGGCTGGTGGATCTGGTTCCTTCTGGCGGTGCTGACGATCGTGCTCGGTATTCTCGTAATGTTCGGCGAATCGGTGATGACGCTTCTCGGCGTATCGCTGATTGTGGACGGCGTGAGCGATATCGTTACCACGCTGTGGCTGAGCGCGGGCGTGCGTAAAGTGAAAAAAGAAATCGAAAAAGACGAGAAAGACCTCGGCGAAATGGACGAAGTGAAATAAAACGGAACGGTTCGGCGGACGGCGCGTTTGGGGCGTTGTCCGCCGATTTTTTGATTATCGGGTTTGTTTTATCGGTTGATATGCCGATGTTTCGGGCGCGCGATTTTATGTGTCTGAACCGGTTACGTCGGGCACGGCTGGTTGCGGGCGTATGCGGCTATGGCGGGCGGAAAAACGGCGGATTTCATGAAGCGAAAACA
>DLQW01000077.1 GCA_002474405.1 Christensenella sp. UBA7597
TACCATGCTTTTGCATAACACGTATCTTGCCGCGAAGGAACAGAAAACGCGGCGGGAGAAGCGGACGGCGAAGTAACGTATCTTCGCGGGCGTTCCGCTTTGCGGCGGAACGCAAAGGGAAAGCAAAAACAATGTTTAACGAAAAGTACAATTTTTATTTAAAGACCTTCAACGATTATGCTGCGGGATATTTTTCGAAACTGAAAACGACGCCCGCGCTTTTAAAAGAAAGTATGGAATACAGCTTTTCAAGCGGCGGAAAGCGGATTCGACCCGTTCTGACTCTGGCTGTGGCGGACACGCTGGGCGTGAATCGGGAAGAAGTGCTTCCGTTTGCGCTGGCAACGGAAATGGTTCATACGTATTCTTTGATTCACGACGATTTGCCGGCGATGGATAACGACGATTACCGTCGCGGAAAACTTTCGAATCATAAAAAATTCGGCGAAGGACACGCGATTCTCGCAGGGGACGCGTTGCTGAACACGGCGTATCTTCTGTGTTTCGACATGTGTTTCAAAGGCGAAAAATACGTGCGCGCCGCGCATATTCTGTGCGAATACGCGGGCATCGACGGCATGCTGGCGGGGCAGTCGGCAGATTTGCTGAATGCCGAAAAGGACGCTCCGGCAGACGAAAAAACGCTGCGTTTCATCGACGAACACAAGACTGGAAAACTGGTGCTTGCTTCGATTCTGACTGCGTGCGTACTGGCGGACAATAAGAATTATTTCGAATTGGAACAGTTCGGGAAATATCTCGGCACGTTGTTCCAGATTACGGACGATATTCTGGACGAAACGGCGGATTTTTCCGCGCTGGGAAAAACGATAGGCAAAGACAAACTGGAAAACAAGCTGACGTTCGCTACGCTGTACGGCGTGGACGGCGCGAAAATTCAGGCGGATATTTACGCTTCGGACGCGTACGCCGTTCTTGACGGAATCGACGGAGACACAAGCTTTTTGCGCGATCTGGTAACTTACGTGAGAAACCGCGAAAAATAAAGGCGATTTCTTCGGATAACAAGCTTTTTATACGGGAATTTCAGAAAAAATTACGCGCCGGAAAGGACGAAACAGCCGTGGAAAAAAACAGAACGTTGCGGGATATTACGCCCGCGGACATAAGAAAAATGACAAACGACGAACTCAACGTGTTATGCGATGAGCTTCGTTCATTTATCTATGAAAAAGTTTCCGAATGCGGCGGGCACCTTGCTTCGAATCTCGGCGCGATAGAAGCAACCGTTGCGCTGTGCAACGTATTCGATTTCACGAAAGACAAGATTATTTTCGACGTAGGGCATCAGTGTTACGCCTATAAGGCGCTTACCGGGCGGGCGGCGCAATTCGATACGCTGCGGAAAGAAGGCGGAATTTCAGGCTTTCCCAAGCGTACGGAAAGTCCGTTCGACTTTTACGATACCGGGCACGCCGGAACGTCCGTTTCCGCGGCGATAGGTATCGCGAAAGCGCGCGATCTGAAAAAAGAGGATTTTTCCGTCATCGCGTTTATCGGCGACGGCTCGTTCAATAACGGGCTGATTTATGAGGCGCTCAACTCTCTGAAAATCCTGAATACAAAAATTCTGATTGTCCTGAACGATAACGGCATGTCTATTTCTCCCACGGTGGGCGGCATGCACGAAATTCTGAACGATATCCGTGCCGCGGAGGACGTGTGCGCCTGCGGCAACGAACAGCGGGACGGCGGAGAAAAAACGGACGAATCGTACGTTGAGACGATAAAAAAACGGGAATCGGGCATACGTTTTCTGGAAAGCTTCAATCTTACTTACCTCGGCGTTACGGACGGCAACGAAGTGGACGAAATGACGGCGGCTTTGAAAAAAGCAAAGAAACTGCTGAAAGAAAAATCGGTGCTTCTGCATATCGTAACCAAAAAAGGAAAGGGGTACGGATTCTGCGAAGAACATCCCGCCGTAACGCACGGGATTCCGCCCGTCGGAGCAAAAAAAGAACGGGAATATTCCGCGATTTTAGGCGAAACTTTAAGTCGGCTTGCGGCGAAAAACAATCGGATTGTCGCCGTAACCGCCGCGATGACGGACGCGCTGGGGCTGCGCGGATTTTTCGAAGCCTATCCCGAACGGGCGTTTGACGTGAGTATCTGCGAAGAAAACGCCGCCGTGTTGTGCGCGGCGATGGCTACGGAAGGAATGAAGCCGTATTACGCGATATATTCCACGTTTTTGCAGCGGGCGTACGACGAAATTATTCACGACGTCTGCGCGCAGGATCTCCCGGTTACTTTCTGTATCGACCGCGCGGGCATTTCCGGGGCGGACGGAGAAACGCATCAGGGTGTTTTTGATATTTCTTATCTTTCCATGATTCCGAATCTGACGATTGCCGCACCGAAAGATACGGAGGAATTTGCAAGATTTCTCCGCTGGAGCGAAAAATTTCAGCATCCGCTGGCGATTCGTTATCCGCGCAGCGGAAAAGTGGTATTTTCGCACAGATTGCCGAAAAGACAACCGCTTACGCAGCGTTCCGGAAAAATCGTCGTCGGAACGTGGGAATACCTTTGCAAATCGGACGAAAGTAAAGTTACGATTATCGCCGCCGGGGAAAGATGCCTGATTATCGCCCTGAAAGCAGTGCGGGCGATGGAAGAAAAGGGAATCAAGGGAAAAATCGACGTGATAAACGGCAGATTTATCAAGCCGCTCGATAAAAAAATGCTGTCCGCTTTGCGCGGAAACGTGATTACCATAGAAGACAACGTTCTGGCGGGCGGATTCGGCGAAGCGGTGGAACACGAACTTGTAACGGAGGACGAAAACAAAGCGCCGGGACAACGCAGAACCTTCCGTGCGTTTGCGTATAAAGATTGTTTTATTCAGCAGGGCAGCGTGGCTTCTCTGCAAAAACAATACGGCGTTTCCTGCGAAGAAATACAAGATTATATCGAAAATCTGTTGAAATGACGCTAATACTATGCCACGCATAATAATTATGTCGGGCAGAATACTTAAAGGAGAACCCCCGGAATGAGGGCAGATAAATACTTTGCCGGAAAATTCGGCTCGCGAACGAAAGCAGCCGAAGAACTGACGGCGGGAAGAATTTTAAAAAACGGAAAAGTGCTGTTGCCGAAAGACGAAGTATCGGACGGCGACGAATTTACGTTTTTGCCTGCTGCCGAACGATTCGTTTCGGGCGGAGGGTACAAGCTTTCCGCGGCGCTGAAAGCATTCTCGTTCGATTGCGCGGGAAAAACGTTTGCGGACATCGGCGCGAGTACGGGCGGTTTTACCGATTGTCTGTTGCAGAACGGGGCAAAAAAAGTATTTGCCGTAGACGTGGGCGAAAGCCTTCTGGACGAGACGCTGAAAAACGATGCCCGCGTGATCGCGATGGAAAACGTGAACGCGAGATATCTGCAAGCAAGCGATTTTCCGTGCGGATTGGACGGAATCGTCGCCGACGTATCGTTTATCTCGCTGAAACATATTTTTCCCGTGATTTCGGCAATATTGCAAGACGGAAAAGACGCGTTCACGCTGATTAAACCGCAATTCGAATGTGAAAAACAGGGCATCGGAAAAAGCGGCATCGTCAAAAAAACGGAGCATAAAAAAATCGTTAAAAAAGTGCTGGTTTACGCGGCGGAAAGCGGACTCGAACCGCAGGAAATCACAAACGCACCGATTAAAAAAGGCAAAAACATCGAATACGTGCTGCATCTGAAAAAGAACGGCGCAGCCGACTTGCAAAACGCAATTTCAAAGGCGCGCAACGAGCGGATTTTAAACGAAATCGACCGCATTTTAAAAGCGGATACGGAAAATAAATAAAGCGAGGGAACGGCGTTGACAACGGGAATTTACGTAAATCCAAACCGAAAAGAAAACACGTTGCAGGCGGAAGAACTGGCAGCGGCGCTTGTTTCGCGCGGATTCGGATGCCGTAAAGTTCTTCGTCTTTCCGAAAAAGAAACCGAAGGGCTCGACGTGCTTTTGGTGCTCGGCGGCGACGGCACGATTCTGCGTTGCGCGGAAATCTGTGCGCGGGCGGGCATAAAAATCGTGGGAATCAATTACGGAACGGTAGGATTTTTAGCGGAATTCGAAAAGGACGAACTCCCGTCCGTGCCCGATTTTCTTCTGAAACTCAATGAAGCAAAAGAGATAAAAAGAAACCTTTTGAAGGTTACATACAAAGAAAAAACGTTTTATTGCCTGAACGAAGCGGCGCTCCGCCGCGATTATTCGCTGAAAAGCGGCGGCATTTTACAGACGGAAATTTTCGTAAACGGTTATCCGTTCGACGAAATATCGGGCGACGGCGCGCTTGTGTGCACGCCCACGGGCTCCACAGCGTATTCGCTTTCCGCCGGCGGACCGATCATCGCTCCGCAGACGGCGGCGATTCTGTTTACGCCGCTCTGCGCGTTTTCTCTTGCCGCCAGACCCGTGGTGTTCCCTGAAAACGACAAAATTACGCTTAAAATCACGCGCGGCGGGGCGTTTCTGCTCGCCGACGGCGTCATCGCGGCGCAAGCGGAAGAGGGCGACGAAATCACTGCGGAACGTTCGGATTTGTACGCGGTATTTCCCACGCGCGCGTTCGGCGGATTTTACGGGAAAGCAAGAAAAAAACTGAGCTGACAAGCCGAAAAAACGAAAAATAAAAAAGGAAGGACTCAAAAATGTTAAAAACGGAACGGCATAAAGAAATACTCCGCCTCATCGAAAGCAACGAAATCGAAACGCAGGAAGAGTTGTGCAAAGCGCTGAACGACGAAAACTACGTGGTAACGCAGGCAACCGTTTCCCGCGACATCCGCGATCTGCACCTTTTCAAAGTGGCTGGCGTAGAAAAAAAATATCGCTATGCCAGTCTGAACAAAAGCGAGGGCGAAGTATCCGAAAAGATGCGCAATCTTTTTAAAACGTGCGTTCTTGCGATAGAAGCCGCGCAGAATCTGATCGTGGTGAAAACCATGACGGGCAACGGAGCCAACGCGGGCGCCGTGGTAGATAAGTTCAATATGCAGGGCGTAGTCGGCTCGGTGGCGGGCGACGATACGCTTCTTATTGTCTGCCATGATAACGAAACGGCTGCCGCCGTGTGCGAAAGACTCTCCGGATTATTGAAATAACAAAGGAAAAGCTTGCGATGCTTGCAAAACTCACCATTAAAAACGTCGCTTTGATAGAAAGCGCGGAAATCGAATTTTCGGAAGGGCTCAACGTTCTTTCGGGAGAAACGGGCGCGGGCAAATCCGTGATTCTCGATTCGCTGAATTTCGTTCTGGGCGCGAAAGCGGACAGAACGATGATTCGTTACGGCGAAAGCGAATGTTTCGTGAAAGCGGAATTTCTGCTGAACGAAACGGACGAAGCCGTGCGCGAACTTGCGGAAATGGACATTGAAAGCGACGGCGAAATCATCATCTCGCGCAGATTTTCGGAAAGCGGGAAAAATTCGATTAAAATAAACGGCTCGACGGCAACGGCGGCGATGCTGAAAAAAATCACGGCGAAACTGGTGGACGTGCACGGACAAAGCGAACATTTTTATCTTTTATCCGAGGCAAATCAGTTAAAGACGCTCGACGGCGTATGCGGCGCTCCGCTTGCGGCGGAAAAGCTTGTTCTGCACGAACTTTTAAACGCGTACAAGACGAAAAAGCACGAACTTACGCTTCTCGGCGGCAACGAGGAAGAGCGCGAACGCCGGATGGAAATCCTGCGCTTTGCCGTCGACGAAATCAGGGGCGCCGACTGGAAAGAGGGAGAAGAAGAGGAATTGTTGCAAAAGCGGACGAAAATCAATAACCTCGAAAAAATTCTTTCCTCCGTAAAAGAGGCGCTGGAATATATTTCCGCCGACGGAGGCGCCTGCGACGCCTTGCGCGGCGCGCGGCGCGCGCTGAACGCGGTGTCGGGACTGGATAAAGAATACGAAAAGCTTACGGATACACTCGGAAACATCGCCGAAGAAGCGGAGGACGCGTCGTCGGCGCTTTCCGAAATCGCCGACGGGCTGTATTTCGACGAAAACGAAGCGACCTATGTAGAAAACCGACTGGACGAACTGCGCGCCCTGCAACGGAAATACGGGGTAAAAACGCAGGAAGAAATCGTTGCGTTGCTTTCGGAAAAAGAGCGGGAATACGACGCGCTGGCAAACAGCGCCGAGCGTTCGGAAAAGTTGCAGAAAGAAATTTCCGCGCTGTTGAAAAAAATTCTGGAAAACTGCAGAAAACTTACCGTCATCCGTAAAAAAACGGCGGAAAAATTCTGCGCGGGCGTGTGCGACGAGCTGAAAACGCTGAATATTCCGCACGCGCAATTCTCTGCGGCGTTCCGCGAATACGCCGACGAAGAAGCGGCAAACGCGGGGGAAAACGGACTGGATTCGATTTCGTTCATGTTTTCCGCAAACGCGGGCGAACCGCAGAAACCGCTCGGAAAAATCATCAGCGGCGGCGAAATGAGCCGTCTGATGCTGGCGATGAAAACAAGGCTTTCCGATACCAACGGCATTTCCACGTACGTTTTCGACGAAATCGACGCGGGAATCAGCGGAAAGACGGCAAAAGTCGTCGGGGAAAAATTTGCGAAAATCGCAAAAACAACGCAGATTATCGCGGTTTCGCACCTCGCGCAGATTGCGTGTATGAGCGACGGCGAATTTCTGATTGAAAAGAAAGAAGAAAACGGAAAAACGCGTACGTTCATCCGCGCGCTTTCCGCCGAAGAACAAAAAGAAGAAATCGTGCGCTTGCTCGGCGGCGAGCAGGGCGAACAGGCGGCATATCTGCATGCGGAAGAACTGTTGCAGCGCGCGAGGGAATTCAAAGCGGCGTTATAAGCCGGTACGATTCGGCTGCGAATATGAATAAAAGCCCGTCGGTTGCTCATCCTAACGGTAAGTCGGAGAACGGAAGGCGCGCCTTCGCTTCGGCAAGCGGAGGGAAGCATGGGCAATCGGAAAAGTTGGAAAAGCGGTATAATTGCGGCATGTCTTGCCGTGAGTATACCGTTTTTTGTCGGCGGCACGCCCGGAATCGGTTCGGCAAAGGCGGAAAACGGCGATTATACGCACAAAGAAGTGTATATAGGCGGCATGCCGGCGGGGTTTACGCTGGGCATCGGCGGCGCGCAGGTCATCGGGCTTTCTCAGGTAATGGGCGAGGGCGGCTGCTTTTCTCCGGCGGCGAAAGCGGGGCTGAAAACGGGCGATATTATCGAAAAGGCTGCGGGAATCCGCGTGCGGAACACGGCGCAATTAAACGAAGCTATCGGGCGCAGCGGCGGAAAACA
>DLQW01000088.1:0-2884 GCA_002474405.1 Christensenella sp. UBA7597
ACCATTCGATTTCCGGCGCGGTGGCGCTGGCGATCCGCACGCCGTACGGGCTGATATATCACAGCGGCGATTTTAAAATAGACCTTACGCCCGTTTCCGGCAAGCCGATCGACCTGGACAGAATCGCGGCGCTGGGGCGCGAAGGCGTGCTGTTATACCTCGGAGAATCCACGAACATCGAACGTATGGGCTACACGATGAGCGAAACCGTGGTGGGAACCACGCTGGACCATCTGTTTGCGGAAAACCGCGACAGACGGTTGATTGTGGCTACGTTCGCTTCCAACGTGCACAGATTGCAGCAGATTATCGACCGGGCGGTGCAATACGGCAGAAAAGTGGCGCTTTCCGGAAGAAGCATGCTGAAAGTGGTGGACGCCGCCGTGAAAATCGGCGAGCTGAAAATTCCCGAAGGGATTCTTGTTGACCTTGCGAAAAACAAGAACCTGTTCGACCGCGAAATCGTGATTTTGTCTACGGGTTCGCAGGGCGAACCGATGAGCGCTCTTACGAGAATGGCTTCGGGCGATTCCGATAAGGTTACGATAGGCGATAACGATACCGTGATTATTTCGGCTTCGCCGATTCCCGGCAACGAAAAGATGATTTACCGCGTGATCAACAACCTGTACAGGCTGGGCGCGAACGTGGTGTACGAAAGCCTTGAAAAGATTCACGTTTCCGGGCACGCCTGTCAGGAAGAACATAAAATTCTGCATCAGCTGCTTTCGCCGAAATTCTTTATTCCCATTCACGGCGAATATCGCCACCTGAAAAAGCACGCGCTTCTGGCGCAAGAAATGGGTATGCCTGCGAAAAATATCTGCATTGCGGACATAGGAAACTGCTTCGAACTTACCGACCGTTCGTTGGTGCAGGGCGAGAACGTTACGGCGGGAACGCGCCTTATCGACGGCGAAGGTTTCGAAGATTACGGTACCAGCGAAGTAATGAAAGACCGATTAAAGTTTGCGGCGGAAGGCGTTTTCTTCGTATCGCTGGCGGTAACGGGAAATTACGTTGTGGGCGAACCCGTCATCGATTCGCACGGATTTATGTTCGGCGAACAGATGGATATGGCGGAAGCGTACGACGTGGTGAAAAAAGCGGCGGACGCCTACGATTACGAAAACGGCACGAAAGAGGAACTTTCCGTGGCGGTGCGTAAAGCTTTGAAAAATTACGTGTTCAAAAAGACGAAACAATCGCCGTTTATCGTTGTTTCCGTGGTGGAAGTGTAATTTCCGGCGGTGAGAAGATGCAGGAGAAAAGTTTTTCGGAAAGCGTGCAGCGGCTGGATATTTGCGAAGCGCTGAAAACAAAGCGCGAAGAGGCGAAAGCGGCGGGGATTCCCGTGGCGGACGACGAAACTCTGCAATATCTGCTTGTAACGCTGCGCGCGGCGAAGCCGGAAAAAATTCTTGAAATCGGCACGGCGGTGGGGCTTTCCGGTTCGGCGGCGCTTCTTGCGTTGCCGAAAGCGCGGCTTACCACGATAGAGCTGGAAGAAGATTCTTACTTGCGGGCGAAAGAAAATTTCCGCTTTTTCGGCGTGGAAAATCGGGTGAGCGCCTATCTCGGCGACGCGGGCGACATTATTGCTTCGATGCCGCGGGAGATGAACGGAACGTTCGGGTTTATTTTTCTCGACGGACCGAAAGCGCAGTATCTGAAATATCTGCCCGATCTGAAACGGTTGCTGAAAACGGGAGGCGTGCTTTTTTCGGACGACGTTCTTTTGTACGGCTGGGTGGACGGCGAGCCGCCGCATAAGCGGCACATGCTGATTGAGAAACTGCGGGAATATTTAAGCGCGATCTGTTCGGACGACGAACTGACGACGAGTATTCTGAAAATCGGCGACGGCGTGGCGGTGAGCGTAAAACTTTGACGGGTGTGAGGCGATGAAAGCGGAATTGTTAGCCCCTGCGGGGAATTTTTCAAAACTGAAAACGGCGTTTTATTTCGGCGCCGACGCCGCGTATCTGGGCGGAAAAAACTTTTCGCTGCGGGCGTTTTCGGATAATTTCGACGCGGAAGAGTTAAAAAAAGCCGTGGACTATGCGCATTCTCTTGGCAAAAAAGCGTACGTTACGGCGAATATTTTCGCAAGGAACGATGATTTTGCTTTTCTTTCCGATTATTTTTCGTATCTGGCGGAAATCGGGGCGGACGCGGCGATCGTGAGCGATATCGGCGCGATGAGCGTGCTGAAAAAAGTCGCGCCGTCACTTGCGCTGCACGTTTCCACGCAGGCGAATACGACAAACAAGTACGCCGTGAAATTTTATGCGGAGGAACTGGGGGCGGAACGCGTGATTCTCGCGCGGGAATTGTCTTTGAAAGAAATCGCGGAAATCCGCGAATTTAACCCGGATACGGAGCTGGAAGCGTTCGTTCACGGCGCGATGTGCATTTCTTACAGCGGAAGATGTTTGTTATCCGATTATCTGGACGGGCGCTCTTCCAACCGCGGGGCGTGCGTGCAGGCGTGCCGCTGGAAATACGAAATCCGCGCGCTGAATCCCACGAACGGCGAAACCGGTTTTCTGCCTCTCGAAGAGGACGGGCGCGGCGCCTATATTTTAAACGGGAAAGACCTGAACATGCTTTCTGCGCTGGACGAGCTGGAAAAAGCGGGGGTGAATTCCTTTAAAATCGAAGGGCGGATGAAGAGCGAATATTACCTTGCGACGGTGGTGAACGCATACCGCCGCGCCATGGACGGCGCCGATACGGCGTTCTGCGAAAAGGAATTATGCGCGACGGCGCATCGTAATTTCACGAAAGCTTACGCCTACGGAAAAAACGGAGAGAAAACGGAAGAGTACGAGGCGGGGCAGGTGAAAGGCGAATACGATTACGCGGCAAACGTGCTCTCCTT
>DLQW01000088.1:2913-6315 GCA_002474405.1 Christensenella sp. UBA7597
TGAAAACGGCGTTGTGCGCGTTGAAATGCGCAACCGTTTTAAAAGCGGGGACAAGCTGAACGTTTTATCTCCGGGGCAATACCACGGCAGAGACATTATCGTGAGAGAAATGTTTTCGGAAACGGACGGCGAAACGACGACGGACGCGAAGCGGGTGCAGGGCGTTTATTCCTTCCCCTGCGAATATCCTTTGCGGGCGGGAGATTTATTGAGAAGAGAAGTTACGGAGGCGCGGCGATGAAGAAAATACTTTTGATTGCGACGGGCGGAACGATTGCTTCCACCACGGGCAAGCACGGATTGTCGCCCACGGTGAGCGCGGAAGAACTGATAGAGTACGTGCCGGAAATAAGAAAATGCTGCGAAGCCGACTATATTCAGCCGTACAATATCGATTCTACGAACGTAACGCCGGCGCACTGGCTGACTCTGGCGGAGGCGATACGCGAAAATTACGCGGCGTACGACGGGTTTGTGGTGTGCCACGGCACGGATACGATGGCGTATACCGCGGCGGCGCTTTCGTACCTGATACAGAATTCGAAAAAGCCGATTGTGCTGACGGGTTCGCAGAAGCCGATAGACAAAGAGGACACGGACGCGAGAATCAATCTGCGGGACGCGTTTTCGTATGCGGCGAGCGAAAAATCGGCGCAGGTAACGATTGTGTTTCAGGGAAAAGCGATTGCGGGAACGAGGGCGAAGAAGATAAGAACGAAGAGTTTCAACGCGTTCGACAGCGTGGACTTTCCCATTCTCGCCACGGTGCGCGAGGGAAAAGTGCTGCAGTATATCGAACCGCCCGAAAGCGTGAGAAAAGCCGCCTCGCCCGATTTTTACAAAAGGCTGGACGGGAAAGTGGGGCTCTGTTGCCTGACGCCCGGTTTTTCGGGCGCCGTGCTGGATTCCTACTTTGAAAACAATGACGCCGTGGTGCTTTCGGGGTACGGCACGGGAGGGATTCCCGGAGGCGAGTACTACGATTTGTACGACGTAATAGAAAAGTGGCGAGGAAAGGGCAAGACGCTTGTGGTAACCACGCAGGTGCAGAGCGAAGGCAGTGATATGGGCATTTATCGCGTCGGTCGGGATTTCAAGGAACGCTTTTCGGTGCTGGAAAGTTACGATATGACGTGGGAAAGCATCATAACGAAGCTGATGTGGATTTTATCGGAAACGCGGGACGAGAAAGAAATCGAACGACTCTTTTATAAGCCTGTGAATTACGATCTGATTGTGTAACGGGAAAGACGAGGAATAACAACGAAAAAAAGTAAATCGACGCGGATGCGTCGCAGATAAAAAAACGCAAAGGAGAATTGCAAAATGAGAAAGGCTCAACTTAAAAAATACGCGAAATTGCTGGTGAAAACGGGCATCAACGTGAAAAAAGGGCAGACGGTATTCGTTCAGGCGGGATTGGACCAGCCGGAATTCGTTGCCATGGTGGTGGAAGAGTGCTACAAAGCGGGCGCCGGAGAGGTATTCGTGGACTGGAGCTACCAGCCGACGGAGAAGCTGAACGCGATTTATATGTCGCAGGAAAAGCTTTCGAATTTAACGCCGTGGGGCAAGGCGAAATGGGAATATAAAGCGGAGAAATACGCTTGCCGGCTGTTTCTCGATTCCGACGACCCGGACGGCATGAAGGGCGTGGACGTGCACAAGATGAGCGAAGCGAGAAAAGCGGTGTTCCCGCAGGTGAAGAAGTATCGCGACGCGCTGGAAAACAGACATCAGTGGTGCATCGCGGGCGTGCCCGGCGCGGCGTGGGCGAAGAAAGTATTCCCCGATTTGCCCGAAAAGCGCGCGATCGAAAAACTGTGGCAGGTGATTTTATACACGTCGCGCGCGGACGGAAAGAACCCGATTGCGGCGTGGAAAGAGCACAACGAAGATTTGAAAAAACGTTGCGAATACCTCAATTCGCTGGGACTGGCGGCTCTGGAATACAAAAGTTCGAACGGAACCGATTTCAAGGTGTGGCTGAACGAGGACGGTATTTTTACTGCGGGCAGCGAGAAAACGCTGGGCGGGCGCGTGTTTAACCCGAATATTCCGAGCGAGGAAGTGTTTACTTCGCCGAAAGCCGGAAAGGCGGAAGGAATCGTGTATTCCACGAAACCGCTTTCGTATCAGGGCGAACTCATCGAAAATTTCTCGGTGCGCTTCGAGAACGGAAAAGTGGCGGCAGTGAAAGCCGAAAAGGGCGAAGAACAGCTGAAAAAGATGGTGGCGATGGACGAAGGCGCGTCGATGCTGGGCGAATGCGCGATTATTCCGTTCGATTCGCCGATCAATAATTCGGGCGTGCTGTTCTATAACACGTTGTTCGACGAGAACGCGAGCTGTCATCTGGCGCTGGGCATGGGGTTCAACGAGTGTCTTCGCGGGTATGAGAAGTACACGAACGAGGAGTGCAAGAAGCGCGGCATCAACGACAGCATGATTCACGTGGATTTCATGATCGGTTCGAAAGATATGTGCATTACGGGCGTGAAGCAGGACGGAACGCGCGTGGAAATTTTAAAAGACGGCAACTGGGCGTTTTAAGACGCCCGCCGCCCGCGCGGCACGGTTTTGCAAGGACGACGACGGGGTTCTGGGCGTTTCAAGCGCGGAAAAAAGCGGTATATATAATACGGTAAAATGAATTTGCGGCTTTTACGGGAGTTTCCGGGAAAAGCGACGGAGGTAAAATTTATGACGAAAATTGACGTATATTCCGGGTTTCTGGGTGCGGGAAAAACCACGCTCATCAAAAAACTGATCAAAGAGGCGTATGCCGGCGAAAAAGTGGTGCTGATCGAAAACGAATTCGGCGAAATCGGCGTGGACGGCGGGTTTCTGAAGGATTCCGGCGTGAACATTACCGAAATGAATTCGGGGTGCATCTGCTGCTCGCTGGTGGGCGATTTTGCGAAAGCGCTGAAGCAGGTGGAAGAGCAGTATGCTCCCGATCGGATTATTATCGAACCTTCGGGCGTGGGAAAACTGAGCGACGTGATTCGCGCGGTGGAGCGGGCGAACGTGGAAAACAGCGTTCTGAACGCTTTCTGCGCCGTTGTGGACGCGAATAAGTGCAAAATGTATATGAAAAACTTCGGCGAATTTTTCATCGACCAGGTGGAAAACGCTTCCTGTGTGGTGCTTTCGCATACGACGGGAATGTCCGAGGAAAAGCTGCACGCATGTATCGAAGCGCTGAAGGCGGTGAACCCGAACGCGAATTACGTTACCGCGGAGTGGGACAAGCTGGACGGAAAGACGATTCTTGCCGCGATGGAAAAGAAAGACAGTCTCGATGCCGAGCTGAAAAAACTTGCCGAGGAATATGAGCACGAGCATCATCACGACGATGACGATGATGACGACGATTGCTGCTGCCACGACCATGAGCAT
>DLQW01000038.1 GCA_002474405.1 Christensenella sp. UBA7597
CGGCGAAAGCACGTTTTCCGCGCTTGGAAAAGGCGAGAATTTCGTGGACGTTCTGCGTTATTTTTACCGCGAAACGGTGAAGAAATACAAGCTGAAATACGGCATGGAAGGGCGCGCGCTCTATCCTTCGGATCGTTACGCGTTGTGCGCGCTTCTGGCTACGACGGGCGAAGAACTGCGCCCCGCGTATTCGTTTGTGTTTGTGGACGAAGCGCAGGATATATCCGCGGGTGAATACGCGTTGCTTAGGAAAATCAATGCCCGCGCGGCGTTTAACGTATTCGGGGATCTGGGGCAGAACGTAACGCCTTACCGCGGCGTGGGAAATTGGGAAAACGCTTTTCCCGGCGCGAACATTTACAAACTGAACAACAACTACCGCAACACGAATCAGATTGTGGAATACGTGAAGCGCGACGCGCAGATCGACATGGTGGCGTTCGGGGTGGACGGTCCGCCCGTGGAACATATTCCGTCGCGGGCGATCGCTTCGTTCTTTGCGGATAAAAAGGGTTTGCGCGCCGTTATCTGCACCGAAAAAGACAAACAGATTTACCTTAGAAAAAGCTACTGGGACGTGGGGAAAAAAGGCAGATTGTCCCGCACGAAAGTGAACATTTTAACGGTGTACGAAAGCAAAGGACTGGAATTTTCCGCGGTGGCGGCGGTGGTGGAAAACATGAACGCGGCGGAAAAATACATTGCCTGCACGCGTGCGCTGAACGCGCTGGCAATCATCGGCGAAACGGGCAAAAACGGGGATTTATAAGGAAAAATTTGCTTAAAACGGTTGAAAAAAACAAAAAAGTATGTTATAATATAAAATGATTCATTATTCCGCCTCCGTGGTTCGGGGGCGGAAAATCACGCGAAGAGGAATAGAACGGACGAAATGGCAGAAAACGAAAAAGAAGAAAAACAGGAAAAAAATTCTTACAGCGCGAAAAATCTCGAAGTGCTCGAAGGGCTGGACGCGGTGCGTCTGCGCCCCGGTATGTATATCGGTTCCACGGGCGTAAAAGGGCTTCATCATATTCTTTGGGAAATCGTCGATAACGCGATAGACGAAGCCGCCAACGGGTACGCAAATAAAATCAAAGTGGTTTTGTACAAAGACGGCAGCGCTTCCGTGGAAGATAACGGCAGAGGTATTCCCACCGACATTCACCCGAAAGAAAAGGTTTCGGGCGTGCAGCTGGTATTCACGAAGCTGCATGCGGGCGGAAAATTCGGGCAGGGAAACTATCAGTATTCGGGCGGTTTGCACGGCGTGGGCGCTTCCGTAACCAACGCGCTTTCCGAATGGCTGCAGGTGGAAGTAAAGCACGGCACCGTGTATAAAATGAGCTTCCGTTCGTTCTACAACGCCCGCAAGAAGAAATACGAATCGGGCATTCCGGACGGACCGCTTGAAAATACGGGCGTACGCACGAAATTTACGGGCACCACGGTGCGTTTCAAACCGGACGCCGCGGTGTTTTCCGAAACGAATTTCGACCTTGACACGGTGGAAGAACGCCTGAACGAGCTGGCGTTTTTGAACCGCGGATTGGAAATCACGCTGACCGACGAACGCATTACGATGGCGGACGCGAAGCGCATGCGCGGCAATATCGAAACCGACGAAGAAGCGCAGGGAGAAAACGCGGAAAACGCAGGGGAAGCTTCGCCGGAAGAAGCCGAGGTTTCCGATCGTTCCGCATACACGCCGCATGATCTGTTCGACGAAGCGGATTCGGCGCAGCTGGAAAAAGAGCCGTACAGCGTGGTATTCAAATACGACGGCGGTATCAGCGATTTCGTGCGCAGTTTAAACGAGGAAAAGAAAAAGCTTTATCCTACGCCCGTGTACTACAAAACGGTGAAAAACGATATCAGCATCGAATTTGCCGTGCAGCATACCACCGAATACACCGAGAGCATTTTCTCGTTCGTAAACAATATTCCCACGCCCGAAGGCGGCTATCACGAAGCCGGTTTCCGTTCGGGCATTGCCAAGGCGTTCAACGATTACGCGCGAAACAACGGCTTTTTAAAGGAAAAAGACGCCAACTTTCAGGGCGACGATTTCCGCGAAGGACTGACGGCGGTGCTTTCCGTAAAGATGCGCGAGGTGCAGTTCGAAGGGCAGACGAAAACAAAGCTCGGAAATACCGAAGCCCGCCCCGCGGTGGAAGCGGCGGTAATCGAAGGCTTCAAAGAATTCGCCAACACCCGCGGCGCGAAGAAAACGTTTGAGGAAATCATTAAAAAAGCGCAGGGAGCGGCGAAAGTGCGTCTTGCCGCAAAACAGGCAAAGGATAACGCCCGCGCGAAAAACAGCATCGACGGGCTGACGCTCATCGGCAAGCTGGCTTCCTGTTCGGGCAGAAAACCGGAGCTCAACGAAATGTTCATCGTGGAGGGCGATTCGGCTGGCGGCACGGCGAAGCAGGCGCGTATCCGGCAGTTTCAGTCGATTCTGCCGCTTCGCGGCAAACCGCTCAACGTGGAAAAGAAGCGGCTCAGTCAGATTCTCGAAAACGAAGAAATCAAAACGATCATCGGCGCGATCGGCGCCGGCATCGACGGCATCAATCCGGGGTTCAATCTGGATAAAATCAATTATCACAAAGTGATTATTCTTTCCGATGCCGATCAGGACGGTATGCACATCCGCTGTATTCTGCTTACGTTCTTCTTCCGCTACATGCGCGATCTTGTGAACGCCGGGCACGTGTATATCGGTATGCCGCCGCTTTATAAGGTGTACAAGGGCGACAAAGTGGAGTACGCCTACGACGACAAGGAACTTGCGGAAAAGATTGCGAAAGTGGGCAAAGGGTATCAGTTACAGCGCTATAAAGGGCTTGGCGAAATGAGCGCGGATCAGCTGTGGGATACCACGATGAACCCCGCCACGAGAAATCTTACGCAGGTTACGATTGAGGATGCCGCCAAGGCGGAGCGTATGATAACCACGCTGATGGGCGACAAAGTGGAAGGAAGAAAAGAATTCCTTGCCAAATACGCGAACTTCAACAAACACGACGAATTTATGGATAAGATAGACGGCAAGGAGGGCGCGATCAATGGCTAAGTCGAATAAAAAAGAACCCGAAAAAATCGAAGCGAAAGGGCAACTTTTCGTTGAGCCGCTGGAAAAAGTGCTGCATTCCTCCATGTTGCCGTATGCGGAATTCGTTATTCTCGACCGCGCGCTGCCCCGCGTGGAGGACGGCTTGAAACCCGTTCAGCGGCGTATTTTATACACGATGAACGAAATGGGGCTGACGCCCGATAAGCCTCACAAGAAGTGCGCGCGTATCGTGGGCGACTGCATGGGTAAATATCATCCGCACGGCGACTCAAGCGTTTACGGCGCCATGGTGAATATGGCGCAGGATTTCAATATGGGCAAAGTGCTCATCGACGGACACGGCAACTTCGGCAGCGTGGACGGCGACCCCGCCGCCGCGATGCGTTACACGGAAGCCCGCCTCGCTCCACCCGCCCTCGAACTTCTGCGCGACATCGATAAAGACACGGTGCCTTTTTCGCTGAACTTCGACGATTCCCTGAAAGAACCGGACGTTCTGCCGGGAAGATTCCCGAATCTGCTTGTCAACGGCGCGTACGGCATCGCCGTAGGGCTTGCCACCAACATCCCCACGCACAATCTGGAAGAGGTGATCAACGGCGTGGTGGCGTATATCGATAACCCCGCGATTTCGCTGGAAGAGATGATGCAATATATTCCCTGTCCCGATTTTCCCACGGGCGGCATCATTATAGCGAACGAGCTGATACAGGCGTATAAAACGGGGCGTGGAAGAATCACGATCCGCGCGAAAATTTCCATCGAACCTACCGATAACGGAAAAACGAATCTCGTCATCAGCGAAATTCCCTATCAGGTAAACAAAGCGCAGCTGCTTCGCCGCATCGTGGAGCTTTGCGAAGAAAAAAAGGAAGAACTGGCGGCGGTGGATCACGTTTCCGACGAGTCCGACCGCGCGGGCATGCGCGCCGTGGTGCGCATCAAAAAAGGCGGCGACATCCGTCAGATTTTAAAGGTACTGTATAAAAATACCGATCTCGAAATATCGTTCGGCATCAATATGGTGGTGATTGCGGACGGCAAGCCGCAGCAGCTGGGGCTGATGGAAATCATCCGCCATTACGTGGCGTACCAGCGGCAGGTGATTCTGCGCCGTACGAAATTCGATCTGAACGAAGCGGAAAGCCGCTGCCACGTGTTGGAAGGGCTGATTATCGCCGTGCGCAACATCGACGAAGTGATTGCCATTATCAAGTCGGCGGAAAGCACCGCGGACGCGCGCTCGAAATTGATGAAGCGCTTCGAACTTACCGAAATTCAGGCGCAGGCGATTCTGGATTTGCGCCTTGCTCGCCTTACCAAGCTGGAAGTATTCAAGCTGGAGGAGGAACTGAAAGAACTGAAGAAACTCATTAAAAAGCTTACTGCGATTTCGAAGAGCAAAGATTTGCAGCTGCAGGTGGTCAAGGAAGAAATTTCCGAAATCCGCGATAAATATCCCACGCCGCGTCGTTCGCGCCTTGTGTTTACGGGGGCGGAAGCCGACGATCTTTTGTCGGTTACAAACGAAAAGGTACCGGGAGCGAAGTGCATGCTTGTACGCACGGCGGACGAGAAAATCAAGGTGCTTACGGGCAAAAACGCCGACGCGCTTTCGCTGCCCGTATCCGGAAAATTCAAAGCCGGCGTGATTGCGGAGGATATTCTTTCCACGGTTACGGACAAAGTGATTTACGCGTTTACGAATTTCGGCAACCTGCACCGCCTGAATATTTCGGACGCGGCGCTTTCGTGCAAGCTTTCGGACGAGGGCGTTTCGCTTGCGGAACTTTCTCCGGGGGCGGTAGACGGCGAAAAATGCGTGAAATTCTTCGAAATCGGCGATAAATTCCCCGTGGGAAATCTGCTGTTCTTTACGGCGAAAGGCATGGTGAAAAAATCTTCGTGGGAAGAATACGAGGGCATCAGAAAAGACGTTCTGCAAGCCGTGAAAGTGGCGGACGACGATGAACTGATTGCCGTGGAAGAGGAACGCGAAGAGGAAGAAACGATGCTGTTCGTTACGGAACAGGGATACTGCCTGAACGCGCTGAAAAACGATATTCCTTTACAGGGCAGAGTATCGGGCGGCGTGAAAGGAATCATGCTGCGCGACGGCGACAAAGTGAAATTTGTATCGCAGGTGAACGGCGAGGGCGAAATCGTAATCGTAACGAGCGAAGGAAAATTTAAGAAAGTGATTTCCTCGCAGATCGACGTAACGGGAAGATACAAGAAAGGTTCGATGATCGTGGCTCTGCCGGACGGCGCGAAAGTGCTTTCCGCAAGCTACGTAACGGTGCCGTATAAGATTGCCGTGGTGGAAAAGGGAAACAAGATTTCCTGTATTTCTTCGGAGGACGTGCCCATTGCGATGCAGAGCGCGAAAGCCCGCAAGATTTCCGCGTACGACGAGGGCTGCGTGATTGCGGCGTACCCTTTAAGGTATCAGACGGAAGAATAACAGAAAACATGATGGCGGAAAACGCCATAGAAAGCAAGCTTTTCGGATAAAGCATAACCGGAACGAATCCGACATAGAATAAAACAGCGATAATTCTTTGTCGGAGGTGGGGAGCTTTGTGGGAAGAGCTTGAAGAGAGAGTGCTTTGTTGCGCGGAGTATATCGTGCAGACGGGATGTACCGTCCGTGCGTGCTCCGCGCATTTTGCCGTAAGCAAATCTACGGTGCATAAAGATATGACGGAGCGGCTGCCGTACGTGGATAAAGTGCTGTACGAGGAAGTGCGCGACGTGCTGGATAAAAATCTGCGGGAACGGCACATCCGCGGCGGCAACGCGACGAAGCGGAAGTACGAATCGCAGCGCGTAAAAAAAGAAGAAAAAACCTTGCGGAAAACGCTGCCGGAAATTGCGGAAAATTGCCTCGAAACGTTGCCGAAAATACAAAAAAACGGTTAAAAATCAGCCGAAAATTGTTTGAAAAACCGAAAAAAGATTGTAAAAACCGCCTCTCCGGGCGGTTTTTTCGTCGTAAAATCCGCAAAAAAATCGTTAAAAGAACCAAAAAACAGAGGAAACGCATATATTGAAAGCGGGAAACTTCGTCTCCGCAGGCATATGCGCGGAGGCGTTCCGATAAAAATTCCGGAATCCGGAGGTAAAACGATGGAAGAATATTTAAGTATGATAAGCGTGCCCGCCATTGCGGCGATTGTGTATGCCGTAATAGCGATAATCAACCGCGCCGTACGTGAAAACGAAAAATTCAGGAGGTTTATTCCTCTGATTGCCGCCGTGCTCGGCGTGGCGTGCGGCATTGTGTGTTATTACGCGATGCCGAGCATCATCCCCGCCGAAAACGTTGTTGTGGCGATTGTAATCGGCGGAGCGAGCGGTTTAAGCGCTACGGGAACGCACCAGCTTGTGAAGCAGATAGGGAAAAAAGGTGAAGCGAAAACCGACGGGAACAACGTTGAAAACGGCGATATCGGCGGAGCCGAGCCGGAAGAAAAAGCGGAGGAAAAGTCCGAGAAAAAGGACGACAAGAAAACGGAAAAATAACTAAGTAGGGTATAACCCGATAAACGAAAATTAAAATCGCGGAAGCGGGAAGTTAAAATAATTGAACGGAATAACAAAAACGTCGGCGGGGCGTATTGCATAAGCGCTTTTCCGGCGTTTTATTTTGCTTTTCGGCGCGAGGCTAACGGTAAGGCTTTGTGAAAAATGTTTGTCCCGGTTTGATTTTGCTTGACAAATTAAATTTGCAACGCTATAATTGTTCTAAAAAGAACTATTTCGGGGATGAAAATGGAATTTTTCGAAAAACAAAAAATGATTTCGGCGTTGTACGAATCCGTTACGGACGACGTACGGAAAAATTATGCGCTGACGCGCGCCGGGTTTGACGTGCTGATGTTTTTAAAGAACAATCCGCGGTTTAATACGGCAACGCAGATTGTAAAGTACCGGAAACTTGTGAAATCGCAGGTTTCGGGCGCGGTGGCGGAATTGACGGAACGCGGACTGATTACGGCGGAACATGCGGGCAGCAATAAAAAAACGCTGTTTTTAACGCTGACGCCGAAGGGAATTCTGCTTGCGGAAGAAGGGCGGAAGGCGCAGCGCGTATTTGCGGAAACGCTTTTCCGCGGATTTAAAAAGGAAGAAATCGATTTGATGAAGGAATTTTTCGAAAGGGCTTTTGCCAATGCGGAAAATTATTTCGAGGAGAAAAAGAAATGTCGGTAGGGATAAAAATTCTTGTGTGTTTTCTTGCCGGGCTCGGCGCGGGCGTGGGAACGGGCTTTGCCGGAATGAGCGCGGCGGCGGTGATCGGTCCGATGCTGATTACGTTTCTCGGCGTGCCCGCGTATCAGGCAGTGGGCATAGGACTTGCCAGCGACGTGCTTGCCAGCGCGGTGAGTGCGTGGACGTATAAAAAAAGCGGCAATCTCGACGTGAAAAACAGTCTTGTGCTGCTTGTAAGCGTTTTGTGCGCTACGGTGGCAGGCAGTCTGGTAGCGAAACTTGTGCCGGAACGGGCGATGAGCGGAACGATGCAGATTGCGATGATTGTTTTAGGCTTGAAATTTATCGTGAAACCTGTGGTTACAACAAAGGAGCAGATGCTGGAACAAAGCAGAAAATCGCGGATTATCAAGTCGGTTTTCGGCGGCATTGCCATCGGGTTTATCTGCGGATTTGTGGGCGCGGGCGGCGGCATGATGATGCTGTTTGTGCTGACGTCGTTTCTGGGCTACGAAATGCACGTTGCCGTGGGAACCAGCGTATTTATCATGTCGTTTACGGCGCTTACCGGCGGAATCAGTCATTTTATTATCGGCGGCATGCCGGATGTGTTGTGTCTGGTTCTGTGCGTCGGGTTTACGCTGATATGTTCGCTGATTGCCGCGAAAATAGCAAATAAGGCAAGCGCAAAGGTGTTGAACAGAGTTGTCGGCGCGGTGCTGATTGTAACAAGCGTTGTGATTCTTGCGGTGAATTATTTATTCTGATTTTGCTTGATTTGCATTACGAAAAACGCGGCGGGGAGGTGTCCCCGCCGCGCTTTTAATTTACCGTTCCGGCGTGTTTAATATTCTTTTCTGCCTACAAGAAAATCGAGCGACACATCGTACAGCTCTGCCAGCGCGATAAATACGGGCAGCGACGGCAACGCCGTTTTGCGCTCGTACGCTTGGTACGATTGATACGCGATATGCAGTTTATCGGCAACCTGTTTTTGAGTATATCCGCATGACTTGCGCAAGTCTTTCAGCGCGGAGGACAAGCTTTCGATGTAATTTTCAAATTTTTTCATTTTTGTGCGCCTCTTTACTTGCATTTTACAACGAAAAGTTGTACAATGAAGAAAATACAGTTTTAAACTGTGCCATTTATTTAAAAATTAGTCAATGAAAAGCAAAATCAGGGCGATTCAACCAAAAGTAAAGCAAATTCAACCAAACGTTGAGAAAAAACATTTCACGTTCTTGGCGAAAATGTGTTATACTTGAATTACAAAAAACAAGTCCGCGTTTACGGAGAAGGGAGTAACTGGTAATGAACGATTTCGGTAAAGCAATTCAGACATTGAGAAAGAGAAAGAACCTAACGCAAGCAGAGCTTGCATCGTCGTTGAACGTTTCGGGGCAAGCGGTTTCGAAGTGGGAAAACAATCTTTCTCAACCAGACCTCGATACGGTGCAAAAGCTCATGAATATTTTTGAAGTATCGTGGGAAGAGTTCAGCGCGTTGTGCGACAACGGCGAAAACGGGGAGGAAGAGGAAAAGAAACTTTCGGAACGGCGCGCGCAAGAGGAGATTGCGGCGGCAGCCGTTTCGGCGACGACGGCGGCGAACAATGCAAGCGCGGCGGCAAAGATGACGGCGCGCGTGGCAGAAGAATTGACGACGCAACCAAAATTGTCTGGTGTGTGCGCGTATTGCGGTAAAGCGATGTACGGCGAGAAAAACGTATATTTGAAATCGCCGAAAATCGTGTGTAACGAGTGCGCGGAGCGGGCAACCCGCAAAATCGCTTCAATAAAAGAGAGCAATCGGCACGAGTTTAAAAAAGCAATGATTTTACCGGCGGTGATCGTGGCGATTGTTGCCGTAGCGTTTACGGTGTTTTCGTTTATCGGCGGCGCGGGGGCGACGTCTTTGGCGTGGCTTCCTCTCGGATTTCTCGTTTGGCTGCCGATTCCGCAGATATGTTGGGACAGAGGTCCTGTTCCCGATATTTTCGACGGCACTTGCGGAAAAACCATTCGCATGCCGGGGATTATTTTCGAATTGAGCATCGACGGCGTGATTTGGGCACTGCTTGTGAAAATCGGACTTTGGATTTTAAGCGCGGTTTTGGGGCTATTGCTTTCGCTTGCGGGGTACATAATTTGCATGATCGTTGCGCCGTTCTCGTTTGTGCCCGTGATGAAAAACGAAAAACAAGACGCCGAGGAGAGCGGCAATATTTCCGTTAGTAGGGTTTTGAGTATACTTGACGGAGAAAAACACGGTGTTTAAAATGGTAAACGATAAAAAATAAAGGAGTTTTTATATGAAAAAATCGATTTTGGTTTTGTTGGCTTTGGCTGTTATTGCTTCTGCGACGGCGTTTTGTTCGTGCGACAATACGTCCGGTTCCGCTGGGGCGGGTGGCGATGTTTCGCAAGAACAGACGGGAGGAGAAACGGGTGATTCGAAAGACGGTTCGACTGAAGACGGAGAACAAGGCGGTACGACGGAAGGCGAAACGGGCGGTAATACTTCGGACGGAGAACAAAAAAACGAAATTACGGGTATAGCGTTTCAAGAAGCGGACTATACATACGACGGAGAAGAAAAGTGTGTGAAGGTGAACGAAAACGATTTGCCGAACGGGGTAAGCGTACGTTACGAAAATAACGTGAAAACGGACGCAGGAGAGTACGAAGCGAAAGCGGTGCTTTCGGGCGATGGGTAACAGTATGATTGTCAATTCTAATCCGTTCAAACTGGATACTTCGCGCCGATTCGATATTGAATTCAAGTCGGTGTATGCGTGGAAAGCCGTGCAAAAGGACGGCGTTACAGAATACGAAAAAACGGAATTTGAAATTCCGATGCTGTTTGTGCAAAGAAAGTGTCTCGATACGTTTGGGGCAGACTTTTTCGAGAAAAACGGCAAGCGGCTTGGCGGGGCGACTTCTGTGAACCTGAACGGTTCGGAAAATTCGCAAGCGGCGGTGGCTGCGGGGTATACGGTGCTTTTGCCCGAATACGAAAAAATTAAGGAGTCGGTTACGCACGAAGCGATTAAATCTTACTGCGAAATACAAGAAAAAGCGGAAAACGAATAAAAAGAAAGAGGTTTATTCAAAATTATCGTTGTAAACATGATAAAACGCCGTTAAAACGCTTGCATAACGCAAAAAATTATGCTATAATGTTTATACTTAATAATCAGTAATGAGTATTGAGAGTGGTTCGCCACTCTCAATATTGCTATGTGGGAGGTATTTTGCCGTGAAATGTAAGCCTATCGAAGAAATAAAAGCCTTTCTTGAACCGATTGCCGCGGAACAGGGAATCGAAATTTACGACGTGGAATTCAAAGTTGGCAAAGAGCCAGCGCTGACCGTTTTTATCGATAAAGAGGGCGGCGTGGATCTGAATACCTGCGAAGCGTTTCACCACGCGATAGACGAGCCGCTCGATACGCTCGACCCCACGTACGGCGAACCGTATACGCTGAACGTTTCTTCGCCGGGACTGGACCGGCCTTTAAAAACCGACAAAGACTTCGCGCGGGTAAAGGGCAAGAAAGTGGAAGTAAAGCTGTTTGCGCCGATGAAGGGCAAGAAGTTTTTCGAAGCTGTGTTAGAAGATTTTACGGAAACCTGCGTGATTCTGAACACGGGAAAGGAAACGGAAAAAATCGAACGGGCGAAAATCGCGCGGATCAACGAAGCAATCGATTTCGATTGATCCGCCGCATCGGATAAAAGTAAAAATCAAACATTAAAAATAAAACACAAATCTGACTTCAGGAGAGAAAGTAAAATGGACAACAAAGAATTTTTCGCCGCTTTCGACGATCTTTGCAAAGAAAAGGGAATCGGAAGAGAAGAATTTATCGAAACACTGAAAAACGCGCTCAATTCCGCTTATAAAAAGCAGTACGACGACGGTTCGGAAGTGTTTGTGGACATCGATCCCGAAAAGGGCATTTTCGAATGTAACGCCGTGCAGAAAGTCGTGGCGGAAGTTACCGACCGCGACAGAGAAATTTCCGTGGAGGAAGCGCAGAAAATCAATCCCGAATATCGCGAGGGCGACGAAATCGTGCGTACGTTCGTGCCGCAGGATTTCGGACGGATTGCGGCGCAGACGGCGCGTCAGGTAATTTTGCAGAAACTCCGCGAGAAAGAACGCGACAACACGTTTTCCGCCATTTCCGATAAGGAAGGCGAGCTGATGGAAGCGACGGTACGCAAGATTGACGATAAAAACGTGTACGTTGATTTTGCCGATCGCAAAATCGAAGGCGTGATGCTGCCGCAGGACCAGTCGCCTACGGAAAAATACGAGCCGAACGACGTTATCAAAGTATTTGTGAAGCGCGTGAAGAGCGGCGGCAGAAATTCTCAGGTGCTTGTATCGCGTACGGCGCCGGGGCTGGTGAAAAAGCTGTTCGAACAGCAGGTGCCGGAAATCGCGCAGGGGCTTGTGGAAATCAAATCCGTTTCCCGCGAGGCAGGGCACAGAACGAAGATGGCGATT
>DLQW01000004.1:0-4594 GCA_002474405.1 Christensenella sp. UBA7597
CGGTTTCCCGTCGTCGGACGGGAAACCGCCGTAGTGCAAAAAAGCAAACAAAGAGACCATAAAATTATGAAAAAAGCATTTTCTTGTTTTATTCCGGCGGCTTTGGCGGCGATTGTTTGCGGCGCGTTTCTTCCGCAGTCCGTGAAAGTTTCGGCGGACGATCCCGCGAAAGCCGTTACGGAAACCGTTACCGACGGGCTGACGTACCGGAAGTTCGAATACGAAGATAACGGAAAACAGACGTTGTTTTACGGAGAATACAATCCCTCCGCCGAAAACGCCGGGTACGAATTCGTGATTCACAACGTGAAAGACGACGGCGGAAAGGTCGTAAGAACCACCGTGAGCGATATCGCGGCGGATTATACGCAAAAGACGGGAAAGAAAGTGAAACTTGCCGTGAACGGAGATTATTTCGATCTCTCTTCGGGGCAGAATATGGAAAGCCTTGTGATGGACGGCGTTGTGTATACGATCGGCAGTTTCGCAACGAAACACTGCCTCGGCTTCGATAACAACGGCAAAGCGGTAATCGGAAGAATGACGCAGGTTTCCCCGTACGTCGAAGTGCAGACGGCAACGTCGCTTGCGTATTATCCCGTTTTCGCAATCAATCAGCCGCCGGAAGAAGGCAAACTTTCCGTATATACTTCTGCAAACAACGTAAGCCTTGCCGCTTGCGGAAAATATAAATTCAAAACGTCCGATCCCAACGTGCTGCAGTTTCCTACCGCCGCCGTTTCCTCCCGCATGGTGGAGGGCAGCGTAACCGACGATAAACCGCTTACGCTGAATACGGGCGAATTTGCCGTGGTAATCAGGGGCGAAAACGAAATTTCGGAATTTTTCTATAAGAACGTCAATTACGGCACAAACATAAGGCTTGTGAACAAACCGGACGGCGCTTACAAAGATATGCCGTGGGTGATCGGCGGGTACAGCGTGCTTGTGGATAACGGCGTGGTGAATACCGACGTCCATTCGGATAACGCGGGAAGCGTATGGGGCACGCCGCGGACGTTTATCGGCGTGAAAGAGGACGGAACGATGTTTCTTTCCGTGCTTGACGGCAGACAGGCGCCGTACAGCACGGGCTGTTCGGTAACGCGGGAAGCGGAACTTGCCGCATATTTCGGCGCGAAATACGCGCTGGAACTGGACGGCGGCGGTTCGTCGGCGTTCCTCGCGGATTTATCCGACGGCGAGGGGCTGAAGCTCAGAAACAAACCTTCCGACGGCGCGGAACGGAAAGTAAGCAACGCCGTTCTGCTGGTGGAAAAACAAATCGATCAGGGCGGCAACACGGGCGGAGACAATTCTCCTTCGCCGGATGAAACGCCCGACGATGCAACAACAACGCGATCCGGCTGCAAGGGCGCGGCATCGGGACTCACGGGTATCGTTGCGGCGATATGTCTGGTTGCGGCGGAAATATTCAGGAAAAGAAACGGAGGAAAAATATGAATAAAATCCGATTAAAAAACATGTTGGCAATAGTGCTTGCCGCGGCGACGTTTTCGTCGCTGGCAGCCTGTTCGAAAAACGACGAAGATTACGGAATCAATATGGATATCGATCTGAACAATAAAATCGATCTCAACATACTGATGCCGAATTCCGGGTATACCGTCGAAGAGATGAATGCCGACGGCAACGCGGCGGTGGTGGAAGAAGTTACGGGGTATCACGTAAACTATTCGCAGCTTCCCTCCACAAACGCTTCTTCTTCGCTGAACACGCAGATGGTGGCGCGCGAACAATACAACGCGATAAAACTTACCAGCGCGCAGTTTTCCGATCTGGTGGCGCAGGACGTTCTGCTGCCTCTTGACGACGTGCTGGATAAATTCGGCGCGGACCTTAAAAGCGCGATTTCGGAAGAATCGTGGGACGTCGTACGGGTAAACGGAAAAATCTACGGAATTCCCGAACGCGCTTCCAGCGATAATATCGAATATCCCATGGTGTTCCGTCAGGATATTCTCAACGAACTGAATCTGTCCGTTCCCACTACGAAAGACGAGCTGTACAACGTTCTGAAAACCATCAAAACGCAAACGAACATGATTCCTTTAACGTTCGATATGTATACGCCGCTCGTGTATTCGGTTTCCGCCGCGTTCGGCATTTACAGCAACTGGCAGGAATACGAAGTGGACGGCAAAAAGGAAGTCCGCTATTATATGGACGCGCCGCAATACGGCGAGTACGTGGATTTCATGACGAAACTGTATTCGGAAGGGCTGATCGATTCTTCCGTTTCCACCAACGCTTCCGCCGACTGTGTTCTGAAATTTTCTTCGGGCAAAGCCGCGGCGATTTCCACGTCGCTCTGGAGCGTTTCGGCAATCGTTTCCGGGCTGGAATCGAATAAAATCATCAGCTCCACGCAGGCTGCCGCCACGCAGGAAAACACGCTGGCGTATTTAAGAGCGCTGGAAAACAAGGACGGCGAAGAAAAAGTATACAGAAAGAGCGGTTATACTTACATCACGGCAATTCCGTTCTATATGGCGGAAAACGCGGGCTATGCGATCGACTGGATGAATTCCAAAGTCATCGATACCGCGGAAAAGCATAATTTCCGCGATATCGTTATCGGGCAGGAAAATTATCACTGGACGTACAATCCGTCCACGGGCTACGCGCCGCTTTCCGATCATTTCTCCGAAAAAGACACGGCAAGCTATTACCTCACGGGCACGAACGAAAGCGTGTACACGCAGTACTGGCTCGCCCGCGTGAAGAAGCAGAAAGAACTTTATCGCGCCTGGAGCGAGATGATGCAGGACGCCGACGAAGTGGGCGTATACAACGTGGTGGATTTCGCTCCGCCGATCGCCGATTACACTTCTACGCGCGGCAACATCGAGTTATACGCGCAGGATCAGTTCTATGTAATGATGGTAACGGATAAAGGCACGGGAAATCTTGCCACGTACCTGAAAAAATTCAAAGACGACGGCGGAAGCAAGGCAACCAAAGCGATCAACGAATGGTATTATAACAAATAAACCGGAAGATGTGGTAGACGGGTATGAACAGTGTAACGAAAAAACAATTAAAGAAGTATAGGGGACTGTATTTGTTCCTTATACCCGCCGTTGTTTTTGCTTTGATATTTTCTTATCTGCCGATGGCAGGGCTTTTAATCGGATTCAAGGATAACATCAATTTCATCCGTTATTCCAATCCGCTGGAGGCGTTTTCGCATGCCAACTGGACGATGGCGCACTTTGCGAAAATTTTCAGCGACCCCGAAATTTACAGGTACATCGTAAATACGCTCGTCATCAGTATGATGAAAATCGTGTTTCTTTTCCCGTTGCCCGTATTTCTCGCCGTCATGATAGCCGAAGTGAAAAACAAAGCGTTTTCCACGTTCGTGCAGAGCATGGTGTTTTTGCCGCACTTCCTTTCCTGGGTGGTGATAACGGGTATTTTCAAAAATCTGCTCGCCGTAGACGGACCTGTCAATTCGCTTCTGGGCATTTCTTATAACTGGTTTGCCGAACCGGGATTTTTCCGCTGGCTGGTGGTGATTTTATCCGGCTGGAAAGAAATCGGTTACAGCTCCATCGTGTATATTTCCGCGATAATGGCAATCGACGCCAACTTATACGAGGCGGCGGATCTTGACGGCGCGGGAAAAATGAAACAGGCGTTCAGTATCACGATTCCCATGATTATGCCCACGATTATCGTAATGCTGATTATCCGCGTCGGGTATCTGATGGACGCGGGATTCGAACAGGTATACACCATGATTTCCTCCACCACAAGAAAAACGGGCGAAATCATCGGTACGTACGTGTATCGCATCAGTCTCGGCGAAAACGCGGGCAACTACGGCTTGTCCACCGCCGTCGGGTTCTTCAACGGAATTATCTCTTTGATTCTTATCGTCGTTACGAATAAGATTTCAAAAAAAGTAACGTCGGAGGGGATTTGGTGATATGGAAAATACAGCAGTAAAAAAAGGTCGTCGGAAGGTTTCCTCGCTCACCGTAGCGAATTACGCGCTTTTAACGCTGATTGCCGTAATTTGCATCGTCCCGTTTTTCAATGTCATATCCAAATCGTTTTCCACGTACGGAAAAACGATTCTCATTTTGCCGAAAGGCTGGACGTTCTACAATTACAAACAGGTATTTTCCACGTTTGCGTTTTTCCGCGCGTTTTTCGTATCGGTTGGCGTAACGATAACGGGCACGGTGTTGTCGGTAACCGTTATGTTCATGGCGTCATATCCGCTCAGCAAAAAAGATTTGCCGTTCCGCGGCGCGATTATGGTGTTTTTCACCATCGTCATGCTTTTTTCCGGCGGCATCATTCCGAATTTCTTCGTCGTGAAAACGCTGGGGCTCCTGAATACGCCGTTCGCTCTCGTGCTGCCTTCCGTGGTGCAGGTGTATAACATGATTCTTCTGAAAAGCGGTTTGGAAGGCATTCCTGCGGAAATCGAAGAATCTGCCCGTATCGACGGCGCGGGGAACGGCAGAATTCTTGCTTCCATTCTGTTGCCGATTTCCATTCCGTCCATTGCCAGCGTAGGACTGTTTACGGCGGTTTCGTACTGGAACAACTATTTTCA
>DLQW01000004.1:4618-7898 GCA_002474405.1 Christensenella sp. UBA7597
GCGCTGATTTATCTGATCAATGCGGAAAAGTATTATCCGCTCGCCCTGTATATTCTCAACCGCATCAACACCGCGCCCGATATTCTCGGCGATCAGAAATTGTATCAGCAGAAAGAATTTATCGATTCCGCGATGATTATTTTAAGCATTTTGCCGATTGTGTGCGTTTATCCGTTCGTACTGAAATTTTTCGTGCGCGGACTCACCGTCGGCAGCGTGAAAGGTTAAAATATGAAATTATGTGTTGATCTCGGCGCCACCAACGTAAAAAGTTCGTTGATATCGGGCGGAAAAATTCTTGAAAGCGCGCTGACGCCTACGGTAACCGATAACGGACGGGAAGGCGTCGTCTCGTCTTTGCGTACGGCAATCGATAAACTCATGAACGGCGACGTTTCCGCCGTATGTATTTCTTCCGCCGGCACGATCGACAGCGCCGAGGGAAAAGTGATTTACGCCACCGACAATCTGCCCGGCTACACGGGGTTCGAAATCGTCCGCTGGGTGAAGGAACTTTACAATCTGCCGTGCGTGGCTGTAAACGACGGGCTTGCGGCGCTCCTCGGCGAAGTTTTTCTCGACGATTCGCTGCAGAATCTGAACGCCGTAATGCTTACTTTAGGCTCCGGCGTGGGCGGCGCGTATGCCGTGCGGGGAAAAATCAAAGCGGACGAAAGCAATCATTACGCGTTGTTCGGGCATCTTCCCGTCGTAAGAAACGGTCGTTTGTGTAATTGCGGCAGACGCGGCTGCGCCGAACAATATCTTTCCGGGCGCGCGATCAACCGCATGGCGGCGCGGGCGGGGATAGGCAAAGATAAAATTTTCGAAGAATACGCGGCGGGCAATCCCGCGGCGAACAAAATCGTGGAAAAATTACAAAAATATCTTTGCACTCTGCTGAAAGAAATCGAAAAAAACAGTCCGTTCGACGTCTGTATTCTCGGCGGCGGCGTAACGGACGGAATGAAAGAAACGTTTGACGCGTTTGTCGCGGGCATTCCCTGCGATATACGCCGCGCCAAAGGCGGCAACGCGGCGGGAATGCTGGGCGCATATTATTTCGGGAAGGATCTCAGATGAACACGATGTATTTCGACGTAGTGATTTTCGGCGGCAGCCTCGGCGGCACGCTTGCCGCATATTCCGCGGCAAAATCGGGGAAAAGCGTAGGGTTTTTCGAAAAAACGGACTGGATCGGCGGTCAGCTTACTTCTCAGGCGGTTCCGCCGGACGAACACAGATGGATAGAGGAAACGGGCTGTTCGGCAACCTACCGTTCGTATCGCAACGCCGTAAGAAATTATTACCGCAACCATCCCATGATTGCGGACGAATTGAAAAACAAGGAATTTTTCTGCCCCGGCGGCTCCACCGTATCGCGCCTTTCTCATCCGCCCCGTCTCGCCCTGAAACTGCTCACCGATATGCTGCAGCCGTATCTCGACGCGGGCGTTTTGCGGATTTTTTACCGTTGCGATTTACGGGAGGCGAAAACCGACGGCGACGTCGTCCGCTCGCTGACGATTAAAACGGAAAATGAAACGTTCTGCGTTACGGGGAAATATTTTCTCGACGCCGACGACGAGGGCGAACTGATTTATAAAAGCGGCTGCGAATACGTAACCGGCGCGGAAAGCCGCGATATGACGGGGGAACCGTCGGCATGCGAAAGGTATATGCCCGAAGATCGTCAGCCCGTTACCTGGTCGATGGCGTTCGAAAACCGGCGCACGGGCGATTACGTCATCGATAAGCCCGAAGAATACGATTACTTCGTCAAAAAAATAATGCCGTACGATCGTTATCCCGTTTTCAGTATGTACGGTCCCGATTCTTCTACGGGGAAAGCGAAGCGTTTCGGCATGTTCAACGGCGAAACGGATGCGGACGGCAACAAATTGTTCGGTCTGTTCACCTATCGCCGTATCGTTAATTCCGCGTATTTCAAAGACGGTTTCGCTCCTTACGACGTTACGATGTTAAACTGGCCCCAGAACGATTATTTTTTCGGAAACACGTTCGACGATGTCCGGCAGGACGAGCACCGCTACCTTGCGAAGCAAATCACGAAAAGTTTCTTTTACTGGTTGCAGACGGAAGCTCCGAACGGCGATAAAAAAGGGTATCCGTTTTTTGCGCCTTCTCCCGAATCCGCGGGGACGGACGACGGCATGACAAAAACGTATTACGTGCGCGAAAGCCGAAGAATCCGTGCGAAGTTTACGGTGCGGGAACAGGATTTAACGGACGGCAATCCAGATTTCTTCGATAGCGTCGGCGTGGGCAGCTATCCCATCGATCTGCATATCACAACAAAAACGCATTCGTTTTTCTATAAACCGAGCAAACGTTTTACGATTCCGCTCGGCGCGATGATTCCCGTCAGAATCAAAAATCTGATTCCGGCATGTAAAAATATCGGCACCACGCATCTTACGGGCGGCTGTTATCGGCTGCATCCCGTCGAATGGTCGGTGGGGGAAGCGGCGGGCTTTCTGGCAAGTTATGCAATCGATCGCAACTGCGAAATCGGAGAAGTCCGCGAAAACAGGGAAAAATTGAACGATTTTCTGAATCTGCTGCGCGAAAACGGCGTTCAGACGCACTGGTAAAAAAACGCCGGGAAAACAAACCGACGGATGCGCATAAAACCATATGAAAAACAACAAGAAAACGGCGCGGATTTTTTTGCCGCGCCTTCGTCGTTTCCGCTTGACGTTTTCGTTGAAAATCTATATAATAAAAGCGCACGCACGAAAGTGCCTGAGCGGGCTTATTCGTCTTTCGGGACGTTTAAGCAACAACACGGTAATAAACTACCGTGTTATTTTTTTGCTTTTTTTCAAAGGAAATTTTCAGGCAACGCTTAAAAAAATAAAACACCCGAAAGCGCCGTCGATTCGCTTGACAAACAAAAAGAAAGCGAGTATAATACATATAGAATTTTTAAATCGGTACAGAGATGCCGCTAAGATTTGAACTGAAACGTTATGCGTTCCGCGCTTGTACCGGCGGAATATGTTTTAAGTGCAATCTTGTCGGCGGCGGCAAGGTTTTTTTATGGCAGAAACAAAAAATTACGGAATACAGGAAAGAATAGAGGCTGTCATCGCTCGTTATCGCAGCGAAGCTTCTTTTGTTCCCGTTGTTTCAGATAATATCGTTCTTTTTCCCGGACTTTGCGACGTGCACGTTCATCTCAGAGAGCCGGGCTTTTTTTATAAAGAAACCGTCGCAACGGGCACCGCGGCGGCGGCGCACGGCGGTTATACGGCGG
>DLQW01000004.1:7916-10121 GCA_002474405.1 Christensenella sp. UBA7597
CGGTGTGCGCCATGCCGAATCTCAATCCCGTGCCGGACAGCGTTCTGCATCTTGAAGAAGAGCTTCGCCCGATACGGCATACCGCCGCAGTCTGCGTTTACCCGTACGGCGCGGTTACCGTGGGCGAAAAAGGCGAAAAATTATCGGATATAGAAGCTCTCGCTCCGTTTGTATGCGGCTTTTCGGATGACGGAAAGGGCGTTCAGTCCGAAGAGACGATGCGCGAAGCGATGATAAGAATCAAAGCGACGGGCAAAGTACTTGCCGCGCACTGCGAGGACGAATCGCTGCTGCACGGCGGCTGTATCCGTGCGGGAAAATACGCGCGGGAACACGGGCATAAGGGCATCGATCCCGCCAGCGAATATATGCAGGTGCGGCGCGATTTGCGTCTTGCCGGAGAAACGGGCGTGAAATACCACGTCTGCCACGTTTCCACCAAAGAAAGCGTGGAAGCCGTCCGCGAGGCGAAGCGCCGCGGAGCGGACGTAACCTGCGAAACCGCGCCGCATTATCTTCTGCTTACCGAAAACGATCTGCAGGAGGACGGGCGGTTCAAAATGAATCCTCCGCTCGGCAGCGAAGAAGATCGCGCCGCGTTAATCGAGGGCATAAAAGACGGCACCGTCGATATCATCGCCACCGACCACGCGCCGCATTCCGCCGAAGAAAAATCGCGCGGGCTGGAAGCAAGTCCGTTCGGCATCGTCGGGCTGGAAACGGCGTTTCCGCTGCTGTATACGCGCTTTGTAAAAACGGGCGAAATCACGGCGGAAAAGCTTGCGGAGCTGCTTTGCGTAAATCCGCGCAAACGGTTCGGCATCCCCATGCGAAAGGACGATTACACGATATTCGAAATCGGCGAAAAATATAAAATCAACCCGGATAAATTTTTATCCAAAGGAAAGAGCACCCCGTTCGTCGGCGCGGAAGTTTACGGAAGATGCCTGCTTTCGGTGTGCGGAGGAAAAACGATATGGCAAGAAAATTCAACAGAAAACTGATTCTCGAAGACGGCAGCGAATATTTCGGCTACGGGTTCGGGGCAAACGAAGAACGCGTTCTCGAAATCGTGTTCAATACTTCTATGGTAGGGTATCAGGAAATCATTTCCGATCCGTCTTATACGTTTCAGGGCGTCGTGGCAACGTATCCGCTCATCGGCAATTACGGCATCAACAACGAGGACGACGAAACGAAAACTCTCACGATCGGCGGGTTGATCGTGTCGGAATATAACGACGAACCTTCGAATTTCAGAAGCAAAGAAACGCTTTCCGAAAAGCTCGCGCGTTACGGCATTCCCGCCGTTGAAGGTATCGATACGCGCAAGCTCGCGCGCAGCATCCGCGATCACGGCTCGCGCATGGGGATTCTTACGGGCGTGGAAGTCGGCACGGAAGAGGGCTTGAAAAAAATCGCCGAAGCGGGCGTTCGGCACGACGCGGTATCTCTCGTTTCAACGAAAGAAGTCTGGCGCGCTCCCGTACAAAACGCGAAATTCCGCGTGGCTGCCGTCGATTGCGGCATCAAGCTCAACATCGTCCGTTCGCTGAACGCCCGCGGGGCGGACGTTACGGTGTTCCCGTACAACGTTACGGCGGAAGAAATCGAAAAATTCGCGCCGGACGGGCTGTTCCTTTCCAACGGACCGGGCGACCCGCAGGACGCCGCTCCCGTCATTTCTCTGGTGAAAAAACTGAAAGGAAAATTGCCGATTTTCGGCATCTGTCTCGGTCATCAGATCATCGCGCTCGCCTACGGGGCAAAAACGTACAAGCTGAAATTCGGGCATCGCGGCGGAAATCATCCCGTCAAAAATCTTCTTACGGGCAAAGTGGAAATCACTTCGCAGAACCACAGTTACGCCGTCGACGCCGATTCTGTGTCGGGTACGAATCTTACCGTTACGCATATCAATCTGCTGGACGGCACGGTGGAAGGCTTGCGCTGCGAACGGGACAACGTGTTTTCCGTGCAGTACCACCCCGAAAGCGCGCCGGGCCCCGAAGACAGCGGCTACCTGTTCGACGAATTCATCGAAAACATGCAAAAACACACGAAAAAGTAATCGGCGGGAGGAATCAGTATGCCTAAAAGAAACGATTTGAAAAAAATAATGGTAATAGGAAGCGGTCCGATCGTCATCGGGCAGGCGGCGGAATTCGATTACGCCGGCACGCAGGCATGCCTCGCGCTGAAAGA
>DLQW01000004.1:10174-10335 GCA_002474405.1 Christensenella sp. UBA7597
GCGGTGGTGCTTTGCAATTCCAATCCCGCCACAATCATGACGGATACGTCGATTGCGGACAAGGTGTATATGGAGCCGCTCACCCTCGAATATACGGCGAAAATCATCCGTTACGAACGCCCGGACGCGATTATCCCCAGCATCGGCGGGCAGACGGGGCT
>DLQW01000004.1:10373-15909 GCA_002474405.1 Christensenella sp. UBA7597
GAAAAGAAAGGGGTGCTCAAAGAATGCCGCGTGCAGCTTCTGGGTACGAAAAGCGAAAGCATCGAACGCGCGGAAGACCGCGATTTGTTCAAAAAATTATGCGAAGAAATCGGCGAACCCGTCTGCCCTTCCGAAATCGCGCACAGCGTGGAAGAGGGGGTAAAAGCGGCGGAAAAAATCGGCTTTCCCGTAGTGCTCCGTCCCGCGTTCACGCTCGGCGGCACGGGCGGCGGATTTGCCGATGACGAAGCGGAATTCCGCGAAATGATGGAAAACGCGCTGGAACTTTCCCCCGTGCACGAAGTACTCATCGAAAAGAGCGTGAAGGGGTATAAAGAAATCGAATACGAAGTCATGCGCGATAAAAACGATACCGCCATCGTCGTATGCAATATGGAAAATCTCGATCCCGTCGGCGTGCATACGGGCGATTCCATCGTGGTATGCCCCAGCCAGACGCTTGCCAACAAAGAATATCAGATGCTCCGCAACGCCGCGCTGAAAATCATCCGCGCGCTGAAAATCGAAGGCGGCTGCAACGTGCAGTTCGCGCTTGATCCCGATTCGTTCCGCTATTACGTCATCGAAGTGAATCCCCGCGTTTCGCGTTCGTCCGCGCTGGCAAGCAAAGCAAGCGGCTTTCCCATCGCCCGCGTTTCGGCAAAAATCGCCGTAGGGCTCACGCTGGATGAAATCCGGCTTGCCAACACGCCCGCAAGCTTCGAACCCGCGCTCGATTACGTCGTAACGAAAATGCCTCGGTTCCCGTTCGATAAATTCGCGGGGGCAAGCAACAAACTTTCCACGCAGATGAAAGCCACCGGCGAAGTGATGAGCGTGGGCAGAAATTTCGAAGAGAGCCTTCTGAAAGCGGTGCGCTCGCTGGAAATCGGCGCCGATCATCTGTTCCTGAAAAAAGCGGAAGCAATGACGACGGAAGAACTGTTCGCCTACGTGCAGGACGCCACGGACGATCGCATTTTCATGGTCGCGGAATTGTTCCGCCGCGGCGCGGATGTGGAAAAAATCGCAAATCTTACGAAAATCGATAAATTTTTCCTTACGAAAATTCTGCATATCACACGGCTGGAAGCTTCCGCAAAACAGCACGTTTCCGATGCGGAAACGCTGAAAGAGTGCAAACGTTACGGCTTTTCCGATAAGGCTGCGGCGCGCCTCTGGAACATGTCCGAAAAGGAGATAACCGAATTCAGAAAAGCGCACGGTATTCTGCCCGCCTACAAGGCAATCGATTCCTGCGCGTCCGAATTCGACGCCTATATTCCGTATTATTATTCCACCTACAACGCCGAAGAAAACGAATCTTTCCGCGACGAAACCACGAAGAGCATCATCGTTCTCGGCGCTGGACCTATCCGCATCGGGCAGGGCGTGGAATTCGATTATTCCACGGTGCACGCCGTACAGACGATTAAAAAATCGGGGTATAAGGCAATCATCATAAACAACAACCCCGAAACGGTGTCCACCGATTATACCACGTCCGATAAGCTGTATTTCGAACCGCTCACCACCGAGGACGTGATGAACGTAGTCGATCTCGAAAAGCCGTACGGCGTCATCGCGTCTCTCGGCGGGCAGACGGCAATCAATCTTGCCGAATCGCTGGAAAAACGCGGCGTGAAAATCATCGGCACCGATTGCCGCGCCATCGACAACGCGGAAGATCGAGATTTGTTCGAAAAACTTCTGGAAAAACTCAACATTCCCAAGCCCGAAGGCAAGGCGGTTACCAACATCCGCGACGGCGTTGCGGCAGCCGCGGAAATCGGCTATCCCGTGCTCGTGCGCCCGTCGTTCGTGCTGGGCGGCAGAGCGATGCAGATCGTATCGAACGAAGCGGATTTAAGAAAATACCTGAAAAACGCCGTCGAAATCGGCGAAGAAAAGCCCGTGCTCGTCGATAGATACATCGTCGGCAAAGAGGTGGAAGTAGACGCCATCTGCGACGGCACCGACGTGTTCGTGCCGGGCATTATGGAGCTGGTGGAACGTACGGGCGTGCACAGCGGCGACAGCATCAGCGTTTATCCGCCGTTCAGTATATCCGATAAAGTAAAGGGCATAATATTACAGTACGCCCGCAAACTGGGGCTTGCCATCGGCATCGTCGGCTTGTACAACATTCAGTTCATCGTAGATAAAAACGAGCGCGTGTACATCATCGAAGTCAACCCGCGCTCCTCGCGTACCGTACCGTTCCTTTCCAAAGCCACGGGCTTTTCGCTTGCGGATATCGCCACGGAAGTCATTCTCGGCAAGTCGCTGAAAGAACAGGGGATTTTCTCGATTTATCCCGAAGAAAAGAAGAGAAATTACGTAAAAGTCCCCGTATTCTCGTTCAGCAAAATCCGCGGGCTCGACGCCTACCTGTCGCCCGAAATGAAGTCTACGGGCGAAGCGATCGGCTACGACGATAAGCTCAACCGCGCCTTGTACAAAGCGTTGCAGGCTTCCGGAATGAAACTGCAGAACTACGGCACGGTGTTCGTTACCGTATGCGATAAAGATAAAGAGGAAGCGTTGCCGCTCGTGCGAAGATTTTACAATCTCGGCTTCAATATCGAAGCCACGGCGGGCACGGCGGACTATCTGAAAGCGCACGGCATCCGTACGCGAAAGCTGAAAAAAATCAGCGACGGGTCCGACGATATTCCGTGCGCGCTCCGTCAGGGGCACATCGCTTACGTGGTGAACACCGGCGACGTGGCGCAGAGCGGCGCAAGCACCGACGGCTACAAAATCCGTAAAATCGCCACGGAAAACAACATCACGACGTTCACCGCCCTCGATACGGTAAAAGTGCTGCTCGACGTGCTGGAAGAAACCACGCTGTGCGTTTCCACGATCGATAGCTGAGCGGGCGGAACAGAAAGAGAAAAGAGGTAAAAACATGCAACAGATATTTCCCGAAATCGTTTCCAACGAAAAAATCGCCGAAAACGTATACGAAATGAAGCTTCGCGGCGATTTTTCGGCAATCACGGGCGCCGGGCAGTTCGTCAATCTCACGGTGGACGGCTGCTATCTCCGCCGCCCGATTTCCGTATGCGACGCGGAAAACGGCGTGCTTACGCTCGTTTTCAAAGTGGTGGGCAAGGGCACGGAAATCATGAGCCGCATGCAGGCGGGCAAAACGGTGGATATGCTCGTCGGGCTCGGCAACGGCTACAATCTCGAAAAAAGCGGCAGCCGTCCGCTGCTTGTCGGCGGCGGCGTAGGCGTGCCTCCGCTTTACAAACTCTGCAAAGAACTGATAAAACGCGGCGTTTCCCCCGTGGTCGTGCTCGGTTTCAATAAGGCTTCGGAAGTTTTTTATAAAGAAAAATTCGAAGCGCTGGGCGCAGAAACGTATCTTGCCACGGCGGACGGCAGCCTCGGCGAAAAAGGCTTCGTAACCGACGTCATCGCGCGGCTGGATTACACGTATTTTTACGCCTGCGGTCCGATGCCCATGTTCAGGGCGCTGGAAAGCATTGCAAAAACGGACGGCGAATACAGCTTCGAAGAGCGCATGGGCTGCGGCTTCGGCGCGTGCATGGGCTGTTCCGTCCTCACGAAAAACGGCGCGAAAAGAATCTGCAAGGACGGACCTGTCCTGCAAAGGAGCGAAATTATATGGTGAATACGAAAGTAACTTTGTCCGGCTGGGAACTCGATAATCCCGTCATTCCCGCCAGCGGCACGTTCGGCTACGGAAAAGAATTTTCCGAAATATACGATATCAACGTGCTCGGCACCTTCTCGTTCAAGGGCACTACGGTAGAACCGCGCTTCGGCAACCCTACGCCGAGAATCGCGGAAAGCGATACGGGAATCGTCAATTCCATCGGTTTGCAGAACCCCGGCATGGAACACGTTCTCGCGCACGAATTGCCGGAAATGAAAAAGTTTTTTCATAAAAAAGTCATCGCCAACGTCAGCGGCTTTTCCGTGGAAGAATACGTCCGCCTGTGCGAACGCTTCGGCAAAGAGGAACAGGTGGGCATACTGGAAGTAAACGTCAGCTGCCCCAACGTAAAAGCGGGCGGGCTCGCGCTCGGCACCTCGTGCGAAAACGTTTTCGCCGTGGCGAAAGCGGTGAAAGAGGTAACGGATAAGCCGATTTATATGAAGCTGTCGCCCAACGTAACCGATATCGCGGCAATCGCGAAAGCCTGCGAAGAGGGCGGCGCCGACGGCATCAGCCTCATCAACACGATGACGGGCATGCGTATCGATCTGAAAACGAAGAAGCCGATCATCGCGCGGAAAATCGCGGGATATTCCGGCAAGGCGTTGTTCCCCGTCGCGCTCAGAATGGTATATCAGGTATACGAAGCGGTGAAAATTCCCATTATCGGCATCGGCGGCGTATCTTCCGCGGAAGACGCGATAGAAATGATGCTGGCGGGCGCAAGCGCGGTGGGCGTAGGCGCGGCGAATCTCGTCGATCCGTTCGCAAGCAAAAAAATCGTGGAAAATCTGCCGTCCGTCATGCAGAAATACGGCATTGAAAATTTAAAAGACATTATAGGAGCGGCACACAATGGCTAAAGACGTAATCGTCGCGCTCGATTTTGCGGGCGCAAAAGAAACTCTGGAATTTCTCGATAAATTCGGCGAAAAGAAACCTTTCGTCAAAATCGGCATGGAACTGTTTTATGCGGAAGGACCTTCCGTTGTGCGGGAAATCAAAAACCGCGGACATAAAATCTTTCTCGATTTAAAGCTGCACGATATACCCAACACTGTGAAAAAAGCGATGAAAGTGCTTTCTTCGCTGAACGTGGATATGTGCAATCTTCACGCGGCGGGCGCGGGCGAAATGATGAAAGCCGCGCTGGAAGGTTTAACGCGCGAGGACGGCACCCGCCCGCTGCTCATCGCCGTAACGCAGCTCACCAGCACCGACGAAAAGGCGTTGCATGAGGAACTGCTCATCGGCTCGTCTATGGAAGAAACGGTGCAAAGCTACGCGCTCAACGCGAAGAACGCGGGACTGGACGGCGTGGTTTGCTCGCCGCTCGAAGCGGGCAAAGTGCACGAAATCTGCGGCAACGGCTTCCTTACCGTAACGCCCGGCGTGCGTTTCGCGGACGGGGATAAAGGCGACCAGAAACGAATCGCCACTCCGGCAAAAGCGCGCGAGCTCGGTTCCGATTATATTGTGGTGGGGCGCCCGATTACCGCCGCGCCCGATCCGCAGGCGGCATACGAAAGATGTCTGAAAGAATTTCTCGGCAAATAAAAGGAGATACAAACGATGCAGAACGTAAAAGAAACGATAGCGAAAGATTTACTGAAAATCAAGGCGGTGTTTTTCCGTCCGGAACAGCCGTTCACGTGGGCGAGCGGCATCAAAAGCCCCGTCTATTGCGATAACCGCCTTACGCTCACCGCGCCGGAAGTGAGAAACGACGTGGAAAACGCGCTTGCCGCCGTCATCAGAAGCGAATATCCCGAAGCGGAAGTGCTGATGGGCACGTCTACGGCGGGTATCGCGCACGCGGCAATCACCGCGCATCTCCTCGGC
>DLQW01000066.1 GCA_002474405.1 Christensenella sp. UBA7597
GTTTTAATACAGGTCAAGGCGATAACTTCGCCCATTTTCTGTATGTTTTCTGCCGAGATAACCATATTGTTATCCAAAATGCCTTTGTTTACTTCTTTCATTGTATTTTACCTCCGATTTACTTCGCCTTTCGGCAAAAACGGTGGTAGCACCGGGAAAAGTCGCAATAACAATGTGAGTTAAAGTCGCAATGACGGAAGTCAACGACAAGCAAAAAATTTTACGTTATAGTTGGTAATTTCAAAGTTTTCGGTAAAAATTTTTGCCGTTGACTTCCGCTTTTCACTGTGCTACAACCGCAGACGGAAGGCGATAAATCGGACGGCAAATTAAAAAGTGCCCATATTTTTATGTTACAGTGTACAAATTCGATCGTTTCGGCAGAAACCGCTACGAAACGGCGATACATAAAAAAGAACTCAAAGACAACGGCGTGAAAGTCGTTTCCGCCACGGAGTATCTTCCCGATACACCCGAAGCGATTATCTTTGAAAGTATGCTTGAAGGCTATGCCGAATATTATAGCGCGGAACTTTCGCAAAAGATTCGCCGCGGCAATAACGAAAGTCGGCGCAAAGGCAATCTTACGGGCGGACGCGTGCTGTACGGCTACAAAAACGTGAATAAAAAAGCCGTCGTCGTGGAAGAAGAAGCCGAGGTCGTGCGATACATTTTCAGCGAATACGCCCTCGGCACTTACGTGAAAGATATTATCAAAAATCTTACGAAACGCGGAGTGTATTACGGAAAGCACCCGTTTTGCAGAAGTACGGTATACCGAATCTTAAAAAACGAACGCTATTCGGGAGTTTATAAATTTAACGGCGAAACGTTCGATAATATTTATCCGCAAATCGTGCCGCCGGAAATTTACGAAATCGTGCGTAAAAAAGTAAGCGATAATAAATACGGAAAAACCAGTGAAAACGTTGAATATTTATTGAAAAATAAAATTATCTGCGGTTATTGCGGAAAATCAATCGTCGGTGAAAACGGAACGGCGCATACCGGAAAACGAATGTACTATTATAAATGCGGCGGAAGAAAAAATTCTAAAAACGGTTGTAATAAGCAAACGATTCGCAAAGATCTGCTTGAAAAACTTGTGCTTGACGGCATTATCGAAGAAATGAAAAAGCCCGGAATTATGAACGGACTGATAGCCGAATTGCTACGAATACAACAAGAAAACAGCAAAGTCAATTCGGCTGTTTTGATACTGCAAAAAGAACAAAAATCAAACGCCGCCGCCATTGATAATTTACTGCAAGCCATAGAGCAAGGCGGTACGGCGGCAAGCGCGATGAAACGTTTGCGGGAACTCGAAAGCAGACAAAACGACTTAGAAGAACAAATCGCAATAGAAAAAAGCAAATCCGAAATCGCGTTGACGGAATTTCAGATACGGCAATTTTACGAAGAAGCACTACGGAGTACACCAAAAATGCTGATCAACGCGCTTGTGAAAAAAATCATTTTGTTCGACGATAAAATGCAGATTATATTCAATTCGCCGCTGAAAAATGCGGAAAGCGAAATAATGAAAGTAAGTCCCGAATACCGGGGCTTTTCTTTTGCGAAAAAACAGATACATATTCGTTATAAAGTGCCGCAACGCGCCGATCCCGTCAATTTTAACTTCGAGATTATTCTGATGATATAACGATGAAAAGCGGCTACTTCAACGCATTTAAGCGCGAAAAAACACAAAAATAAACGAAAACAACACAAAAAAAAACCTGAAACGCTACGTTTAAGTAGTTCGTTTTAGGTTCTTTTTGGTGGACAGAGGTGGATTCGAACCACCGAAGTCGAAGACGTCAGATTTACAGTCTGATCCATTTGGCCGCTCTGGAATCTGTCCGATTAAACGTTGTGCTTTCAAGCTGTGCTGCGGGTGGAGCCGGCGATTGGAATCGAACCCACAACCTGCTGATTACAAATCAGCTGCTCTGCCTATTGAGCTACGCCGGCATTCTGGTGCCTCAAGGTGGAATCGAACCGCCGACAGAGGGATTTTCAGTCCCTTGCTCTACCGACTGAGCTATCGAGGCATCTGGCGACCCAAACGAGGCTCGAACTCGTGACCTCCAGCGTGACAGGCTGGCGCTCTAACCAACTGAGCTATTGGGCCGTAGCGACAAAGCATACTCTTTCGCACAACGCCTAACTATAATAAGATATTTTTTCTTTTTTGTCAAGCGTTTTTTGCGATTCTTGCAAAGATTATCGAAAAAAATTTTTACAACGCCTTAAAAACAATAATTTTGAAAAGGAATTTTCTTTTTTACAGCGTTTTATTTGACTTTTCCTCAAAAAACGGCTATACTGAAATAGCCAAACAAACTTCACAGAAAAACACGGCGAGAAAAATTTTTCGCTCTTATTTTCGTTAGTTTAAATTCAGTAAAAGCGCGGATTAGCTAACGGATAGTGAGACATTTTTCACGCTGTGCAGGTTTGTTTGGCGACAATCGAGGTTCGCGTTTTTCGGTGCGTTGACTTCGGTTGGCGCACTTTTTTATTTAAGGAGGATTCAATATGTCGCCCGAACACACCCATGCACAGCAACCCTTACCGGAACAAAAGAAAACACGTATACGAAGAATCGTATTTTTTACCGTCTTTTTTCTGACGTTACTTTGGCTTTTTATTTATATCGTAAAGCCTGCAAAAGTCGAAAACGGCAGCATCTCCCCCACCTATTACTCTTCGCTGAACCAGACGTCTTGCGAAATTCAAATTGAATGCAATCGCGATGTTTATGGCGCAACGGCGGAAATCAGCTTTCTCGAAGCAAAAAACTTAACCTATGCGATAGCTACTAAAACCGTGAAATTGTACGGACGAGGCAAGACGTTGACTGCTTACATAACCGACATTCCTGGCAACGTTAAAGATTTCAGAATCAAAAGCATCAGTATTCAAAAAGACAACGAAAGCAGCCTGTTTATTATTTGCTTCGCTTGCTTTCCGGCTCTCTTGTTTTTTATTTCCGCACTGCTTTTATCTTGTAACGTGTACTTTTACAACGACAAAAAAATTGTGGTGTATGCGGGGTGGTATCATCACTATATCCTTGTCGACGGTGAAAAATACGACGAACACAACACTATTACGGCTTTCACGCCCATCATTCTTTCCGCCACGCTTGACGACGGAAGCGAAATAAAAGCCACTATTTCGCTCACCAACCGCATCGCGCTGAAAATTAACGGAAAACTTTATCAAAAAAGCAAAAACTAATCGAATGTTTCCCGAACATATTCCGTACAAACAGAAATTTTTTGCGCTATAATTTACCGCTCCCGCCTCGTTGCAACAAATACACTCAAAAACGCCTGCGCGCCGTACTTTTTACGGCAACCGCAAGCGTTTTTATCTATTTCCTTTTAAATTTTCCGATGTATTTGTATCCGATGCCGGAAGTTATTTCACCTCATATTCGCTTTCGCCGCCGCGAATCAGCTGCACCAGCCCTTCAACGCTGCGTTCCACCAGCGTTTCCATCGAATACGCCGTGTAAAAGCCCATATGCTGCGTTAAAATAACGTTCGGAAATTGCCGCAGGTACGCCATGTCGCGGTTCTGCAGAATATCGTCCGTCTTATTTTCGTGATAAATGCCGCGCTCGCCTTTGAAAACGTCCATGGCAAGCACGCCGATTTTCTTGCTTTCCACGCCTTCGATAATCGACGGCACGTCGAAAATATCTCCCGAAGCCGTATTCACAAGCACCACGCCCTCGCGCATTTTCGCAAGCGTTTCTCTGTCCACGCGGTATTTTTCCGGGTTTTTCAGCTTCGCGGGATAAATGATCACCTCGCTTTCCGCATAAAAATCATCCAGATTTCCGCCGTCGTCCTCGCCGTGCACCTGCACGCTGCACCCGATGCCCCGCAATATCTCCGTAAGCCGCTTCGCCGCCTCGCCTTCGCCCACGACGCCGATTTTTTTCTGCGCCAGAATCTCGCCCTTCAGCGTGTCGATCGAATAATCGTTTACCTGTTGCAGCCAGATGGCGCGCTTATATTTTCTCAGCGCCACCAGCGCAAGCATCAGCGTAAATTCCGCCACGGCGTCCGGCGGGAACGTAGAACGGCACACACGGATATTGTACCGTTTCGCCGCTTCGTAATCCACGGCGGTTTCTTCGTCGCGCACGGAAAGGAATTTCACGCCGTAAGAAGCAAGCGTTTTCATGGTTTCTTCGCCGAGCACGTCGTTGCCGTACAGAGAAACGCCGTCGCAACATTCGCACAAAGCCGAGTTTTTCGGCGAAAAAATTTCTCTGCTTCGCACGCTTTCAAAAATGTACTGCCGCTGCAAAGCCGAAAGTTTTGTTACTTCGTCCTCCCACAACCCGTAAAAAGCAAGCTTCATATCGTTCACCTCGGAAATTGATTTTTTCTTTCTTCCGTATACCAATCCCCCAGTATACTTTATATTTTACCCGATTCCGCGTAAAAAAACAAGCGTTTGCCCCCTCTCTTCCTGTCATTTTTTGCCTGTTTTACAAAAATTTTTTATCGCCGCGCTTCAAAACGAATGCTATTCCCGACTTGTTCGCGTTCTCTGTTATAATATCCGTGCTTTTTAAAAGAAGAAAATTATGCGCAACCTTGACATTAACACCGATTAAAGTGTTATAACGAAATCCGCCAACGTGTTCAGCCCCGTATCTTCCACGGAATGCGGGAGCCATTTTACGAAAAATCACCGAGTTCCGAAAACGAAACTCGGTGAAGTCGTTTTATTGTAAAGCCCGGATTATTCCGCGGTTTCTTCGCTTTCCGTCGGCTGCGTTGCCGCATAAGAGCCTACATACTGCGGAGAAAGCTGCTTGTAATCTTTCATGCCCGTACCGGCAGGAATCAGCTTGCCGATAATCACGTTTTCTTTCAAGCCCACAAGGTAATCGCGCTTGGTGCGGATAGCCGCTTCGGTAAGCACTCTCGAAGTTTCCTGGAAGGAAGCCGCCGAAAGGAAGCTGTCCGTCGCAAGAGAAGCCTTCGTGATGCCCTGCAAAACGCGTTTTGCAAGCGCCGGACGTTTGCCCGCCTGAATCGCTTTCTGGCTTTCTTCCTGGAAGGCGTTCAGATCCACCAATTCGCCGGGCAGCAGATCGGTATCGCCCGCATTCTCCACGCAAACGCGCTTCAGCATCTGCCGTACGATGATTTCAATGTGTTTATCGTTGATATCAACGCCCTGAGAACGGTAAACCGACTGTACCTGTTCCAGAATATAATCCTGCACGCCGGAAACGCCCTTGATACGAAGAATATCCTGCGGGTACACGCTGCCGAGGTTGAGAAGGTCGCCGGGTTGCACTTTGTCGCCTTCTTTCACTTTCAGTTCCGCGTTGAACGGAAGCACGTACTCTTTCAGTTCTTCGCCCGTAGCCTCGTCCTTGATGAACACGTGTTTCATGTTGTCCGACATATCGATGGAAACGATACCGGCTACTTCGCTGAGGGTAGCGCAGCCCTTCGGGCGGCGCACTTCGAACAATTCTTCTACACGGGGCAGACCTTGCGTAATATCGCCCGTAGCCGCGATGCCGCCCGTATGGAACGTACGCATCGTAAGCTGCGTGCCGGGTTCGCCGATAGACTGCGCCGCGATGACGCCCACGGCTTCACCCACCTGTACGGGCAGCGTGGTAGCCATGTTCTTGCCGTAGCACTTCGCGCACACGCCCACTTTCGAACGGCAGGAGAATACGCTGCGGATAGAAACTTCGCGGATATTCGCTTTGGCAATCTTGTTGGCAAGCTCTTCCGTAATGAATTCGTTTTCTTTCACCAGCACTTCGCCGTTTTCGGGGTTCACAACGTTTTCCGAAGCGAATCTGCCCACCAGACGATCGCGCAGACTTTCGATTTCTTCGCCCGCCGCGTCCAGAATCGCGCGCACTTTCATGCCCATCGGCTTCTTGCCGGCGCAGCAATCTTCTTCGCGAACGATAATTTCGTGCGATACGTCCACCAGACGACGGGTCAGATAGCCGGAGTCCGCCGTTTTCAGCGCGGTATCCGTCAGACCTTTACGTCCGCCGTGCGAAGAAATGAAATATTCAAGTACGGACAAGCCGTTTCTGAAGCACGATTTAACGGGAACTTCGATTTTCTTACCCTGAGGGTTCACCATCAGACCGCGCATACCGGAAAGCTGTTTGATCTGGTCGATCGAACCGCGGGCGCCGGAATCCGCCATCATCCAGATGGGGTTGAACTTATCCGTTTCGCCCTGCTGTTCCAGCAGCTTGGCTACTTTCGAAGTCGCCTCGTCCCACTGGTCGATCACGGCGTTGTAACGTTCTTCTTCGGAAAGCAGACCTCTGGAGAACTTCTTGGCAATCTTGCCCACCGCTTCTTCCGCCTGCGCAACGATTTCCTTCTTCTCTTCGGGAATCTTCATATCGAATACCGAAGTGGTAAGCGCCGCAAGCGTAGAATACTTGTAACCTCTTTCCTTAATCGCGTCCAGCACGTACGAAGCCTTGGGGGCTGCGCCCGTCTTGAAGCAGGCTTCGACGATTTTCGAAAGATGCTTCTTGCCGATGGCGCGCTTGTTGCCGATAAATTCGGCGTCAAGTTCAAGGCGCAGATACGACTGCGGCGTATCGCGGTGCACGAAATCAAGGTCCTGCGGCAACCCGTCGTTATAAATCAGTCTGCCGATCGTGGTGCGGATGATACCCACCACTTCGCGGCGCCCCGTCTTTTCGTTCAGGCGTACCGTCGCGCACTTGATGGGAGCTTTCCCTTCCGCAACGTCTTTATCGAAATCGCATTCGCAGGTATAAGGCAGCGGCAGATCGTCGAATTTTCCTTCGGGAAGTTCTACAACGCGCTGCAGATACATTTCGTCCTGCTCGTGCGCGACTTTCGTCTGATATGCGATAATCGCTTCGTTTTCCGAGGAGTACACGGGCGGAATATATACTTCGCCGTTTTCGTCCGGGCGCCCCTGCGAATCGTATTTTTTGCCCTCTTCGCGGCGTTTGATCGTCAGGCAGTAAGCGCCGATAATCATATCCTGCGTGGGCGACATTACCGATTTACCGTCGGCAAGTTTCAGAATGTTGTTCGCGGAAAGCATTAAAAATCTTGCTTCCGCCTGCGCTTCCACGCTGAGCGGAAGGTGCACTGCCATCTGGTCGCCGTCGAAGTCGGCGTTGAAAGGTCCGCAGACAAGCGGAGAAATCTTGATGGCTCTGCCTTCGATTAAAACGGGTTCGAACGCCTGAATGGAAAGGCGGTGCAGCGTAGGCGCACGGTTCAGAAGCACGGGGTGATCTTTGATGACGTCCTCAAGAACGTTCCACACCATGTCTTTCGCCTTTTCCACGGCACGCTTCGCCGTTTTGATGTTGTGGCACTGCCCGCTTTCCACAAGGCGGCGCATAATAAACGGCTTGAACAGCTCTATCGCCATTTCCTTGGGCAAGCCGCACTGATAAATTTTCAGGTCGGGTCCTACAACGATAACCGAACGTCCCGAATAGTCCACACGTTTACCCAGCAGGTTCTGACGGAAACGTCCCTGTTTACCGCGAAGCATGGCGGAGAGAGATTTCAGCTCTCTGTTCGAAGGTCCGGAGAACGCTTTTCCTCTTCTGCCGTTATCGATCAACGCGTCCACGGCTTCCTGCAACATACGCTTTTCGTTTTTGACGATCATTTCCGGAGCGGAAATTTCCATCATCTTCTTGAGGCGGTTGTTGCGGTTGATGACCCGGCGGTACAGATCGTTCAGGTCGGAGGTGGCAAAGCGGCCGCCGTCCAGCTGGACCATGGGGCGCAGATCAGGGGGCAGCACGGGCAGCACGTCCATGACCATCCACTCGGGGCGGTTGCCGGAAATGCGGAATGCCTCAACGACCTCCAGACGCTTCAGGATACGAACCTTCTTCTGACCGGAGGACTTTTCCACCTCAGCGGTCAGCTCAGCGCTCAGCTGATCCAGGTCGATCTCCTTCAGCAGATCCTGGATGGCCTCGGCACCCATGGCGGCCTCGAACTCGTCACCGTAACGCTCGCGCATTTCGCGGTATTCCTTCTCGGTCAGCAGCTGCTTCTTTTCCAGCGGAGTCAGACCGGGATCGGTTACGATATAGCTTGCAAAGTACAGAACCTTCTCCAGCAGGCGGGGGCTGATGTCCAGCATCAGGCCGATGCGGCTGGGGATGCCCTTGAAGTACCAGATGTGGCTGACAGGAGCGGCCAGCTCGATGTGGCCCATACGCTCACGGCGGACCTTGGCC
>DLQW01000010.1:0-6738 GCA_002474405.1 Christensenella sp. UBA7597
CACTTCGTTCACGATACGGGTGGAAATCTTTTCCAGCACGTCGTAAGGGATGCGCGCCCAGTCCGCCGTCATCGCGTCCACGCTGGTAATCGCGCGCACGGCAATCACGTTTTCGTACGTGCGGAAATCCCCCATCACGCCCACCGTAGGCGAATTCGTAACCACGGTGAAATATTGCCAGATCTGTTCGTCCAGCCCCGCCTTCGCAATCTCGTCGCGCAGAATATAATCGGAATCGCGCAGCGTTTCCAGTTTCTCTTCCGTAACCTCGCCCATAATGCGAATCGCAAGTCCCGGACCGGGGAACGGCTGACGCATCACGATTTTACGCGGCAGTCCCAGCTCCAGTCCCACGCGGCGCACTTCGTCCTTGAACAAATCGCGCAGCGGTTCGATAATCTCTTTGAAGTCCACCACCGAAGGCAGCCCGCCCACGTTGTGATGGCTCTTGATTACGGCGGATTTTCCCTTGCCGCTTTCGATTACGTCCGGATAAATCGTTCCCTGCACCAGAAAATCCACGGCGCCGATCTGCTTAGAAATCTTTTCAAACGTGCGGATGAATTCCTCGCCGATGATTTTACGCTTTCTTTCGGGGTCAGAAACGCCTTTCAATTTAGATAAAAACTGCTCCGCCGCGTCCGCCTTAATCAGGTTCATGCCCAGCTTGTCTTTGAAAACGCTCATCACCTCGTCGGCTTCGTATTTGCGCAGCAGACCGTGATCCACAAACACGCAGGTAAGGTTATCGCCCGCCGCGCGGTGAATCAGGGTAGCCGCCACGGCGGAATCCACGCCGCCGCTCATCGCGCACAGCACTTTTTTATTGCCGATTTTTTTCTTTAACGCCGCCACCTGTTCTTCCACGAAGCCGCTCATCGTCCAGTCGCCCTTGGCTTTGCACACTTCGTATAAGAAATTTTTCAGAATATTTTCGCCGTATTCGGTATGCACCACTTCGGGGTGGAACTGCACGCCGTAAATTTTTCTTTTCTCGCTTCCGAACGCCGCCACGGGGCAGGTTCCCGCCGCCGTGTCCGCAAGGCAATCAAACCCTTCGGGCGCCTTCGAAACGTAATCCGTGTGGCTCATCCAGCTCACCGTCGTCTTTGGCACGCCCTTGAAAAGCAGGTTCTCTTTCAGCACGCGGATTTCTCTCTTGCCGTACTCGCTGGTTTCCGCATGCGTAACCGTCCCGCCGAGCGTATACGCAATCAGCTGGCACCCGTAGCAAATGCCGAGGACGGGAATCCCCAGCTTGAAAATTTCCGGGTCCACGTGCGGCGAAGTCTCTTCGTACACGCTGTTGGGTCCGCCCGTAAAAATAATGCCGATGGGGTTGTACTCTTTAATCTCCTCCATCGTCATATCGCAATTTTTCAAATCGCAATACACGTTCAGATCCCGCACGCGGCGCGCAATCAACTGGTTATACTGTCCGCCGAAATCGAGGACGAGCACCTTCTCTCTTTCTTTCATATCCATTCGCTTACCTTCCGTAAAAAATGCCGTCTTTGTCCGGGCTCCGGTTTCAACCTTCCGCCGCGGCAAGATTTTTAATGTTGCTTAAATACGTCCTGTCCGTTTCCGAAAGCTTCGTTTCGTCAATCGCGGACAATTTTTCTTTCGCCTTTTCCGCCACGCCCGTTTCGCCGTCTTTCAGCGCGTACAGATACACCGCCGCAAGCGAATTGTTGGGCGGAAATTCCCCGTTCAGCGATTCCGCGGCAATCTCCACCGCCTCTTCCCCTTTGCCCAGCCGGTATTTCGCAAGGCACAGCGTAGAATAGGCATACTGCCTGTACGTGCCGAACCCTTCGCCGGAAATGCCGCCGTTCAGGCAGAATTCTTTGAAATCTTTGCAATCTACCAGCGCCGCGGCGTATTTTTCCGTCTCTTCGTCCATGCCCTCCGAAACGGCGATTTCCATGGCGAACGCCGCATAATACGATTCGCCGAACCGTTCGTAAGATTTTTCCGCGTAGCGCATCGCCGTCCTGTCCCAGCCGACGTTATAAGAAAGCTCCATCACCGTAGGCGGAAAAAAACACACGCACGCAAACACCGCCGCGCAGCACAACAGCAGCGTGGCAACCAGCGTCGCAAGTATCGATTTCCAGATGATTTTGTTCACTTCCAAAGCCTCTTTCCGCAAAAAATCCGCGTTCTTTTTTCATTGTATCACTTTTTCGCGGAAAAATCAACCGTATTGAGGAAAGATTTTTTAACTTTTGCGCGTTCTTTTTTATCTTTTCCGCCTTTTCTTTCCCACGCGGCATATCGCGCCCCGCTCCGTTCATATCTTATTATTGCCATGAGAAAATTTTTCCGATTGAAATCGCTGCTCGGCACGCTTCTTTTATCCGCCGCGCTTTTTCTGCCGGCGGGCGGCTGCGCGAAAAAAAGCCCCGACCTGTATTCTTACGTTTCCGAACTGCGCGACAATATCCTGACGGCGGAACTTGCGGACGGCGAAGAAAAAGCCTCGCTCGCCGTTCATACCTGCCTCCGCGAACAACCGTACCTCGACGACGGCGCGGCGGGCACGACGGAACGCCTGACTTCGTTTTATTTTTCCGTCAGAGACGGCTCCGGAACGTATATCGTCTCCTTTCCGGAACAAGCCGGTTCCCCGCGGGAAAGCGGCGGAGAAATGTCGTACGACGATACGAAGCGGCAGTATTACTACACCTGTTCGCTTGATTTATCCAAGGCGGAAACGCTGCCCGTAACGGTAAAAAACGCAAAGACGGGCAAGGAATACCCCTTCGAAGCGAAGAGCGTGAAAACCTCCGACACCCTCTCCCCGCGCGCGATTCTCTCCTCGTTCGAAACAGCGGAAAGCGAAACGCTCGCGCCGCTGAAAACGGGCGGCGACTTCGCGGGGGAAATCCGCGTCCGCCTCATCGAATCGGACGGAAAAACCTATTATTTCCTCGGCGTGATTTCCGCGGATAAAACCTCCGTTTCGTATCTTTTAGACGGCGAAACGGCAAAAATTTTAGCGAAACGTCAAAGCAAATAACTTCGTGTATCGCTTTTTTCGTTTGCATCGAACAAAATTTTCGATTTTGCCACGGCGGGCGTATAAATCCGCTTGACATTGCGTAAAAAAAGCCGTATAATAATTTCATAATTTATGATAAAAAGCGGGAAAAGTCGTTTTTCGGGCACCTTGCAAGAGGCGCCGCGACTATTTTCGTTTTTTTTCGTTTAAAGGGAAGAACGCGTTCGCGCGCGCCGCGCAGAATACTATACGGGCGGCATACGGCAAACGACGGGGAACGGCTATGAGTAACGAAAAAGATCTTACGCACGGAAATTTATGGAAGCAGATTATGCTGTTTTCGCTGCCGCTCATGTTATCCAACGTCCTGCAGGTGCTTTTCAACCTGTCGGACATTTTCGTCGTGTCCAATTTCGGCGGCGATAACTCTCTCGGCTCGGTCGGCTCCACGTCCACGCTCGTCGTGTTGTTCACGGGGTTTTTAATCGGCATGGGCAGCGGCGTAAACGCGCTCACCGCGCATTTCATCGGCTCGAAAAGCGATAAAGACCTGCGCGAAACCATTCACACTTCCGCCATCGTCTGCCTGATTACGGGCGCCGTGTTATGCGTGATTTTATTTTGCTCCGCCAATCTTCTGCTGCGGCTGGTAGATACAAAGCCGGTGTTTATCGGCGGCGCCACGCAGTACCTTAAAATTTACGCGTTCGGCATGCCCGCGCTTGCCCTTTACAACTTCGGCAACGGCGTTTTAAGCGCGGCGGGCGATACCAAACGCCCCCTGATTTACCTTGCCGTCGCGGGCGTCATCAACATTCTTTTAAACCTGTTTTTCGTCATCGTCTGCAAGCTGGACGTCGCGGGCGTCGCCATCGCCAGCATCTCTTCGCAGTACATTTCCGCCATCCTTATTTTTATTTCTCTTCTAAGAAACAAAGGCGGCGCTTCCGTACGCTGGAAGTATCTGAAAATCACGTCCGAAAAAGCGAAAAAAATTCTCGGACTCGGCTTACCCGCAGGTTTCCAGAATTCTATCTTCTCCATCGCGAATCTGTTTATCCAGAAAGCGGTGAACTACTTCGACGAAACGTTTTTCAACGGCAACACCGCCGCCGCGAACGCCGACGCGCTCATCTACGATCTTCTCGCCGCCTACTACACGGCTTGCTCCTCGTTCATGGGGCAGAACTTCGGCGCCGGCAAAAAGGACAGAATGCGCGCCAGCTACCGCATCTCGCTGATTTATTCGTTCGGCACGGGGCTCATCGCAGGCGGCTTGCTTCTCACGTTCGGCAGACAATTTTTAAGCATTTTCACGAAAAATCCCGCCGAAATCGAAGACGGCATGCAACGGCTCGTCGTCATGGGCGCTTCCTACGCCGTTTCGTCGTTTATGGACTGCACCATCGCCGCCTCCCGCGGGCTGGGCAAAAGTTTCGTGCCCACAGTCATCGTGATTTCCGGTTCATGCGTGTTCCGCGTGGCGTGGATTTACACGGTATTCGAACATTTTCACACCGTCGCCTCGCTGTATCTTCTGTACCCCTGCTCGTGGATTTTAACGGCAATCGCGGAAATCATCTATTATATCATCACATACAAAAAGATTTCGAAACGCCTCGGCGAAGAACCGCGGGAAGAACAACCCGAAATCGGGGAAAGCGTGTAATCATACCTTTTTTCCCGCACATACCGCAGATATAAAAACGCCGCAACCGTCCGGAAGCGTGCGTAAAACGCTTGACTTCGCGGCGCACATATGTTATAATACGCACAACAATTCAATGATAACTCTGCCACCGGGCAGGAATGGAAAAGCATTCATTACTTATCGTTAGGTCTTTGAAGATAAGTACATGGGTGCTTATTTTTTCGGAGGTTTATATGAAGTCGCTTAAATCAATCGTAAAATATTTCTCCGTCGGAGAAATCGTCCTGTGGATTTGTTCCGTACTGTTAATCGCCGTATCGTTCTGCATATTCGACAGGGAAAATTATCTCACCCTCGCCGCCTCTCTTATCGGCGTAACTTCTTTGCTGTTCAACGCCAAAGGCAACCCCGCGGGGCAGGTGCTCACCATCGTTTTCAGTATGATTTACGGGTATATCTCGTTTGTTTGCAGGTACTACGGCGAAATGCTCACCTACCTTTGCATGACGATGCCCATGGCAATCGTCGCCCTGATCAGCTGGCTGAAAAACCCTTATAACGGAAATAAATCGGAAGTAAAAGTCAACCGCCTGAAAAAAGGCGAACCCGCCGTCATGCTGCTTGTAACGGCGGCGGTAACGCTGATTTTTTATTTTATTTTAAAAGCGTTCGGCACAAAAAACATCCTTCCAAGCACCATATCGGTAACAACAAGTTTTCTCGCCGTGTATTTAACTTTCCGGAGAAGCCCTTTTTACGCCGTCGGCTATGCGGCAAACGACGTTGTTCTGATTATTCTCTGGAGCCTTGCCATGGCGGAAAACGCCTCTTATATTTCGGTGGTCGTGTGCTTCGTCGCTTTTCTCGCCAACGACGTTTACGGTTTTATCAACTGGCAGAAAATGGCGAAAAGACAATCGGAAAACGCCTGAACTCCCTTTCCGTATTTTTCACGTTTTACGATACGAAAAATCCCGACGGTATTTTCGTCGGGATTTTTTTCGGTGAAATCAACGATTTTCCGCGCGCCTTGTTTCAGCGGGAAAAAATCTCCTCCGCGGCGATTTTATACAAGACCGCGCGCAGCGGCTGCACCAAAGACGCAAGCACGTGCTGCGTGTATACGAAAGAAATTTTCTTTTCCGCATCCGCCGCCGCATACGAACCCGCGGCGCCGCCCCAGCCAAAATCGGTCGGCGCTTCCCCGTTTTCCGTCGCCGCCGCAGTTTCCGTTACCGCGGCAAGCGTACGTTCCTTTTCCGAGGCCGTTTCGCAAAGGCTCTTCGATTTTTTGCAGCGCATCCCCAGCCCGTACCCGTAGCCGTTGTGCTGCCCCATCCAGAACGAACGGTCCTGCGCGGGCGTGAGGCGGTCGGTCGCCATTGCCGCCACCGTTTCTTTCTTTAAAATTTTATCGCCCGTGCGCAGCGCTTCCAGAAACTTCATATAATCGTCTGCGGAAGAAACCAGCCCCGCGCCGCCGCTTTCGTATTCGCAGCCAAGCTTGTACCACATGATTTCCTTGCCGCAGTTTTTTACCGCCGTCGTTTTGTCGTCGCCGATATACTGCGCGCATTTCTTTTCGATTTCCCGCGCGTCGTTCACGCAGAACGAGGAATTTTCCATGCCGAGCGGTTCGAAAATATGCCGCCGTACATACGCGGAAAAGCGTTCGCCCGAAACTTCTTCCACTACGGCGGCAAGCACGTCGTGGCAAAGGCTGTATTCCCAGCGCTCGCCGGGTTCGAACAAAAGCGGCTCCTGCGCAAGATATTTTATCGTCTGCACCGTGGGGCAAAGCCCTCCCGTTTCTTTTTTCGCCCGTTCCAGCGGCACGCAATTCAGATTATACGAAAAGCCCGCCGTCATCGTAAACAGCTGTTCTAAGGTAATCGGCATTTCCGCCTCGCGCACCACGCCTCTGTCGCCCTTTTTCTGCCATACGCCCATATGCCCGAATTCAGGAAAAACGTCCGCAAGTTTTGTGTTCAGCGCAAGCTTTCTTTTTTCGATCAGCTGCATCGCCGCCGCGCACGTAACCAATTTCGAGCAGGAATACATATTGTACCGTTCTTTCCCA
>DLQW01000010.1:6878-13540 GCA_002474405.1 Christensenella sp. UBA7597
TTTTTCAATTTTTCGAACATCGTATTTCCTCCGGATTTTCGCCTTAGCCGTTTTTATTATACCGCGTTTTTTTGGAAATGTAAATAGAAAAAACAGCTGTTTTTTTGCAAAAATCCGTTTTTTTCGGGCGTTTTTCGTGTGTTTTCGGGGCGTTTTACGCGTTATTTTCTGCGTTTTTGACTGCTTTTTACCGTTTTTCGGGCATTTTTTACGCAATTTTTCACCGTTTTTCATACGTTTTTACGGTATTTTTGCGGCATTTTTATATCGTTTTTGCGATATTTTCCAACGCGTTTACGATAGTTTCACGCGAACAGAACGCGCTGAACCGCACGTAATTTTTTCCGTTTTTCCCGAAGCCGCCGCCCGGCGTGGCGGCAACGCATGCCTCGTTCAGAAGCGTTTCGCACCACTCTTCGCCGCTGCGATTTTCCGGAGCGCGCGCCCACACGTACGGCGCGAAACCGCCGAAACACACCGCGCCGGATTTTTCCAACCCCGCCCGCAGCGCCGCCGCGTTTTGCATATAATACCGCACGTTTACAAGGTTCTGCGCCATGCCTTCTTCGGAAAGCGCCGCTTCCGCCGCCCGCTGCGTTATGTAACTTACGCCGTTGAATTTCGCGCCCTGCCTGCGCTGCCAGAGCGCTTTCAACGAAACGCCCCGCCGCATCAGCGTGGCGGGTATCACCGTGTACCCGCAGCGCACCCCCGTGAACCCCGCGAATTTCGAAAACGAACACACCTCTATCGCGCACTGTTCCGCCCCCGCGATTTCGTAAACGCTGCGCGGAATTTTTTCGCCCGCCGCCGCGCCTTTTCCGAACGCGAACGGCACGAAACATTCGTACGCCGCGTCGAACACGATGATCGCGCGCTTCTTCAGGGCGTAATTCACCCACTTTTCCAGCTGTTTTTCCGTATACGCCGCGCCCGACGGATTGGACGGCGAGCAGAGATATATCACGTCCGCTTCGAGATTCTGATCGGGCAGCGGCAGAAAACCGAGCTCTTCGTCCGCACGCATATAAACGATTCTGCGCCCGCCGATGACGTTTGCGTCGGCATACGCGGGATAGCACGGAGCGCTTAACAGAACGGCGCCGCTTTTTTCACAAAGTTCCGTAAGCGCGCCGAGATCGGTTTTCGCGCCGTCCGAAATGAAAATATCGTCCGCAAGCACGCGCACGCCTCGTTCCGCATAGCGCCGCGCGACGGCTTCCCGCAGAAATCCGTAGCCCTGTTCGCTGCCGTAACCGCGGAACGTTGCCGCGTTGCCCATCTCTTCCGCCGCCCGCTTCATCGCCGCGACGACGGCGGGCGCCAGCGGACGGGTTACGTCGCCTATGCCCAGCTTGAGCGCCGTTTTGCCCGTGCGCGCTTCGAATTTCGCGATTTTTTTTGCGTTTTCCGCAAACAGATAATTTTCCGACAATTTTCTGAAATTTTTATTCGGCGTAAACAACGATTCCGCTCCGGAGAAAGATATTTTTCCTCTTTCGTGCTTCTTTTTTCTTAAATTTCCGTTTCGCCGACGAAAGACAAAACCGCCTCGCCCGTTAAATACGTATTGTCCCGCGTGATTTTTACCGTTAAATTTCCGCCGCGCATGCGTATCGGGATATTCTCGTTTTCGCGCGCGTACCCGTTTTTCACCGCCGCCGCGGCAACCGCGCACGCGCCCGTGCCGCAGGCAAACGTTTCGCCGCTGCCCCGCTCGAACACGCGCACGGAAAAATCGTTTGCGCCGATCGTTACGAATTCCGCGTTGACGCGCTGCGGAAAGAACGGCGCGTTTTCCGCCGCCTCGCCCAGCAAGCCGAAATTTTCCGTCGCCTGCGGCGAAAACGTTACGCAATGCGGATTGCCGTAAGACACGCAGGTGATTTCGAACGTGATGCCGCGAAGGCGCACTTGCCGCGCGACGACTTCGCCGCGGGCATCGGGCGAAAGCAGCACGGGAATTTTTTCCGCCGAAAATTCCGCCCTGCCCATCTCCGCGCAGACGCTTTCCGTTTCGCCCCGACCGTTTACCGCGGGCGTGAGCGTTTTTACGCCGGCAAGCGTTTCTATCTTCAGCGGCGTATCCATAACGCCTCTGACGTCCCGCAGAAATTTCGCGGCGCACCGAAGTCCGTTTCCGCACGTTTCCGCCTCGCTGCCGTCCGCGTTGAAAATACGCATCTTCGCATGCGCGACATCGCTTCGCTCCAGCAGTACGATGCCGTCGCCGCCGACGGATTTGCGCCGATCGGAAAGCCGCACGGCAAGCGCGGCGGGATTTTCGAGCGGCGCCGTAAAACAATCGAAATAGAGATAATCGTTGCCGAGCGCGTGCATTTTATAAAATTTCCGTTTCAAAAAAAATCACCTCCGGTAACCGTTGTTTTTTTTCTTCGCTTTTCAACGTTTTATCGGAGGTGAAATTTTACGGAAGCGCAGACGCGCCCGCGATTACAGTTTTACGTAAGCTTCTCTTTCGGGACCTACGGACACGTACTTGATTTTGCATTCGCACGCGTTTTCGAGATACTTGATATAATCGAGCGCCTCTTTGGGAAGATCCTTCTTCTTGCGGCACTTGGAAATGTCGGTGTGCCAGCCTTTCACCGTTTCGAGCACGGGCTTGCATTCGTTGAGCAGCGCCGTGGTGGGGAAAGTATCGATTTTTTTGCAGTTGAGCGTGTACGCCGTGCAGACTTCGATTTCGTCGTAATCGGAAAGCACGTCGAGCTTCGTGAGCGCGATTTCGTCCGCGCCCTGACAACGGATGCCGTAACGGGAAGCCACGACGTCGAACGGACCGACTCTGCGGGGACGCCCCGTAGCCGCGCCGTATTCCGCGCCCAGTTTGCGCAGGCGCTCGCCTTTTTCGCCGAAGTATTCCGCCACGAACGGACCTTCGCCCACGCAGGTGGAATATGCCTTCATGATGCCGATGGAGTTATCCAGCTTCAGATTGGGCACGCCCGCGCCGATGGGTGCGTACGCCGCAATGGTGGACGACGAGGAAGTGTAGGGATAGATACCGAAATCGATATCTCTCAGCGCGCCGAGCTGCGCTTCGAACATGATGTTTTTGCCCTTTTTCGCCGCGTCGTTGAGATACGAGCCGACGTCGCAGATATAAGGCAGCAGCGGCGTGCCGTACGTTTCGAAATATTCGATGATTTCTTCCGTTTTCACGGGTTCGGCGTGATAACCGCCCACAACGGTGAGATTCTTCCATTCCACGATGTCCGCCACTCTTGCGTACAGGTGTTCTTTATCGAGCAGTTCGCCCATTCTGAACGCCTTTTTATAATATTTATCGGCGTACACGGGCGCGATGCCGCGGCGGGTGGAACCGAATTTCTTGCCCGCGAGACGATCTTCTTCCAGACAATCCTGCAATACGTTGTAGGGCATCGTAATTACCGCACGATCGGAAATTTTCAGATTTTCGGGGGTGATTTCCACGCCCGCCGAACGCAGTTTATCCATTTCGCCGCAAAGGTGTTTCAGATCGATGACCATGCCGTTGCCGAGCACGTTGACCACCTTCTTTCTTAAAATGCCGGAGGGAAGCAGATTCAACGCGAATTTGCCGAGGTCGTTCACCACCGTGTGTCCCGCGTTGTTGCCGCCCTGATAACGGCAGACGATGTTGTAATCTTCGGAAAGAAGATCCACCATTCTGCCCTTGCCTTCGTCGCCCCAGTTGATGCCGCAAATGGATGTAAGCATATGTAATTTCTCCTTGCGCCGCGTTCTGTTTTTTGCCCGCGTTTATATACATTATATAAGCATAAGCAAAAACGCCGCGCCGATTCAAGCCTTTTCAGCCGTGATACATTATAACCCTTTTTTCCCCGCTTGTCAAGTGCGGGGCGGCGATTCCCGTGAATTTCCGGTAAATTTTTCTTGCGATACGCGGTTTTTATTTCGCCCGCGTTTATTAAGATATGCTTCCCGCATAAAAAAATATGCCGTTTTTCTTTCTTTTTCGCAAAAAAATCGCCCGTCGGACGGGCGGAACACAAGCTTTTTACAGAATTTTTACGCGCAGAAAGTTGACAAATTTTTAAAAAAGGTTTATGATAGTAAAAAAGAGTTTATAAGATTGCAAATCCGTATGCCGCGGCGGAACGCGGCGGCGGAAAGCAACGATACGAAGAAAGGAGGAGATAAAAATGTATTGCAGAAATTGCGGACAGAAACTGACGCTTCGTTTTTGCGAAAACGAAGGGCTGATCCCCTATTGCGATACCTGCGAAAAATATGTGTTTCCGCAGTTCGCCGTAGCGGTATCGATGGTGGTAACCAACCGCGAACAGAATAAAATACTGCTTGCCAAACACGTGGAGGACGACGACTTCATTTTGTTTGCGGGGTATGTGAAAAAAGGCGAAAACGCCGAAAAAACCGTGCCCAGAGAAATTAAGGAAGAGCTTGGCGTGAACGTGGTGAAAAGCAAGTATATGTCCTCGCGCTATCATTCTCAGCGCGACGTTCTGATGCTGAATTTCATCGTTGTTGTGGAAGATATGCCGCTGAAAGTGAACACGGAAGAAATTTCGGAAGTGAGATGGTGCACGTTTGACGAAGCGGCGCAGCTGATCAGGAAAGGCACTACCGCGGAATACTTTTTAAACAACGCGATTAAAGAACTGAAACGGAAAATATAAAAAATTCCTCTCTCCGCACGGAGAGAGGAACTCCCTTAAGAATAAGCCGTAAAAAAACAGCTTATTTTCTGCTGAACGAATCGCAGCAGGTGCAGCTGTCCTCTTCGCAGGAACAGGTGTTGCCCACGTGGATTTCGGGCAGAGTGCAATAATCTCCCGTATGGTTGTACTTACATTCGGTAACGCCGCAACCGATACAGGTGTTTACGTTTTTTTCTTCCATTCGTCTTACCTCCTTGACAAGAACAGTATGCGCGAAGAAAAAAATATTATCTACGTCAGGCAGAAATTTTTTTGAAATATCTGAAATAATTACGAGGTGCAAAGCTATGAAAGTGATTTTAACAAAAGACGTGAAAGGAACGGGCAAAAAAGGCGACGTGGCGGAAGTTTCCGACGGCTACGCGCGCAATTTTCTGATTAAAAAAGGACTGGCGACGGAAGCGACTTCCACCGGCATTAACGAAACGAACCAGAAAAAAGCCGCCGACGCCTACCACAAGGCGGAAGAAGTGAAGGCGATGAAAGAACTTGCCGCGAAAATGAAAGGCGCGGAAGTTACCGTTCCCATCAAGGTGGGCGCCAACGGAAAGACGTTCGGAAGCGTTACGGGCGCGCAGGTTGCCGCGGCACTTGCCGAAAAAGGATTCGACATCGACAAGAAGTGTATCCGGCTGGACGCGGTGAAAGCCGTGGGCACGTATACGGCGGAAATCCGGCTGATGGAAAACGTGAACGTGAGCGTAAAAGTGAACGTTACGGCGGAATAAGTCCCCTTTTTGCGCCCCGCCGTCCGTGCCGGGTCTATAGAGAGCACTGCACGGACAGAAGCTCGTTACAATTTACCGAAGAAGTACTATATGAAAAATTCCGAAAAAAACAAAACCGAAGCCGACGGCATCGAGAACGTATATCAGACGACAAAGCATCGCCCCAAAGACGCGCCCGCGAACACGACGGGCGCGGCGTTTTGGTTTAAGACGATTGCCGCGATGCTGGCTTCCTCTTTTTTAATCGCGTTTGCGGCGCAATGTCTGCTGACGCCCAACCACTTCGCCACGGGCGGCGCCACGGGCGTTGCCGTCATTTTAAACAAGGCGTTCGGCATATCGCTGAGCAAGACGGTGTTCTGCATCAACGCGCCGCTCATTATCATTTCGTTTTTCGCGGTAAACAAGCGGTTTGCCTTTTTAACGCTGGGAAACGTGGGCACGCAGACGCTCTGGCTGTACCTGATGGAAAAAGCGAATTTTCCGCAGCTGATTTTCGAAGAACGGATTTTTGCCGCGATTTTCGCGGGGATTCTGATGGGCACGGGTATTTTTCTCGCGTTGAAAACGGGCGGTTCTTCCGGCGGCATGGACATCGTGGCGGTGATCGTGCAGAAAAAGATTTCGGCGAACTCCATCGCGTGGGTTTTGTTTGTGCTGAACTGCATTGTGATCGCTTCCTCGTATTTCGTGTATAAAGACCTCGCGGACACGGCGGGCGGAAAAATTCTGCCGCTGGTGATGGCGGTGTGCGAGCAGTACGTGGAAAGCAAGGTGAACGATACCATCGTGAACGGGATGCAGTCCGCGATAGAATTCCGCGTGGTTACGGATAAGCCGGACGAAGTGGCGGCGCTGCTGTTTTCGAGGCTGGAACGCGGCGTTACTTCGATTACCGTGAAAGGCATGTACACGCAGGCGGAACACTCGATGTTGATCTGCGTGGTTTCGCGGCGGCAGGTGAACGCGTTCAAGCGGCTGGTAAAAAGCGCCGACCCCGATTCGTTTGTGGTGATGTCGAAGGTATCGCAGGTGCTGGGGTACGGATTCTATTCGGACGCGCACTGAGCGGCAAAGCGCCGGACGGAACAGCGCCGGACGGCAAAACGGGCTTCGGAGCGGACGTTTTTAAAGATTTTTGCCGTGCCGCGACGGGCGGGCGTGAGAAAAAAAAGCGGGTTTTCCCCTATGGGGAAAGAGAGAAAAACGGGATACGTCTGCCGTT
>DLQW01000010.1:13573-17723 GCA_002474405.1 Christensenella sp. UBA7597
CCGTTTTTCAATGTGAAAAATCGGAAAATTTTTTGATTTTCGCCGCATTTTACAGGACTTTTTTGCAATCAACGCTTGACAAACGCTATAAAATATGCTATTATCGAAATACCCGTTGGGGAAAGCGTTGCGAAATACCGTTGCGGCGCCCGAACGAACGGGAATAAAAATTCCTAAAGGGGACTTTATCTTATGAACAAAGGCGAACTCATTAAAGCAGTAGCTACGAAGGCAGGCTTCACGAGCAAGGACGCGCAGATCGCGTACGACGCTTTGATCGATACGATCACGGAAGCCCTGAAGAACGGCGAAAAGGTTCAGCTCGTCGGTTTCGGTACGTTTGAAATCAAGGACGTACCCGCGAAAACGGGCATCAACCCTCAGACGAAAGAATCCGTTGAAATTGCGGCTTCCAAGAAACCCGTTCTGAAATTCGGCAAAGCTTACAAAGAGCTCTTCAACTAATTCATTAGCTGAAAAAACCAAGAAAAACGAACTCTGTTTCAAACAGGGTTCGTTTTTCTTTTACTCCCCTTTTCGCTTTTTCCGACAGAATCCGTCGCAGAACCGCCGCGCCGAAAGCAGCCGAAAAAAAATTTTTTTGCTCCCTCTTTTTGGCTCCGGAGCTCGTTCACGATTGCGTTTTGCGGGGGAGATTTGCCAAAAAGACTATATAAAGCCTGCATTTTACCCCGTAAAAACAAAAACGTGTAACGTGAAAAAACGCATAAAAAACGGTAAAAACAGGCAAAATCAGGCACGTTTTGCATAAAATACGGCATAAAATGATTTGACAAACGCAAAAAAATGCCCTAAAATATAAAAACATGAAAACGGGCTATATGTAAACCAAACAAAAACGAGGAGCGAAAAGAATATGGGATTGTTTTTCGGAACGGACGGACTGAGAGGAAAGGTAAACGAGGATCTGACGCTGGAAGTGGCGTACAAGGTGGGCAACGCGCTTTCGATACTCAAAGAAAAACCTGTGATTTTAATCGGCGGAGACACGCGGATTTCGCGCACGTATTTAACTTCGGGCTTGGCGAGCGGCGCCATGAGCGGCGGCACTCGGGTGATTGACGCGGGCGTGGTGCCCACGGCGGGCATCGCCTATCTTACGAAGCTGATCGGCGCGGATTACGGCGTGGTGATTTCCGCTTCGCACAACAGCGGAGAATACAACGGCATTAAAGTTTTCAATTCCGAGGGGTATAAACTGGGCGACAAGGAAGAAGAACGCATCGAACGGTGTTTTATTCACGAGAAAACGAACGATTTTCCGGGCATCGGCAGTTACGAGCAGGATTTGCATTTAATCAAACGCTACCGCGAATTTCTTTTAAGCGCCGTCGAACACGGTTTTGCGGGCAAAACCATCGTGCTGGACGGAGCGTTCGGGGCGGCGCACAGAATTGCGCCGGACGTTTTCCGCCGCGCGGGCGCAAGCGTGATTGCGGCAAACTGCGTGGACGACGGATTATCCATCAACCGCAACTGCGGCGCCGTGTACCCGCAGAATCTGGCGCGCAAAGTACTGCGCTATAAGGCGGATATGGGATTTGCCTTCGACGGCGACGCCGACCGCCTGATTGCCGTGGACGAACACGGCGACGTGATTGACGGGGATATGATTTTATGCGCGCTGGCGAAATACTTCGACGCGCAGGGCAAACTCCCCTGCCGCACCGCCGTGGGCACCAGCCATACAAACATGGCAATCGAGGACGATCTGAAAGCGCACGGCATTTCGCTGGTGCGTACGGACATCGGCGACAAATACGTGCTTGCCAGACTGCTGGAAAAAGGATATTCCTTAGGCGGAGAACAGAGCGGGCACATCATTCTGAAAGATTACGCCACCACCGGCGACGGAATTTTAACGGCGATTGCGCTGACGAACATGCTGATTTCCGAAAACAAAACGCTTGCCGAAGGCGTGAAAATCCGCCTGTACCCGCAGGAGAACAAAAACGTGCCCGTGGAAGATAAATTCCGCGTAATCAACAGCGAGGAACTTTCGAAGCAAGTGGCGAAATACAACGCGGCGCTGGCGGGAAAAGGCAGGCTGATGATCCGCGCTTCCGGCACGGAGCCGAAAATCCGCGTGATGGTGGAAAGCAAGGACGAAGCGCTGAACCGCGAAGTGGCGGCGGCGCTGGTTGCCACCATCGAAAAAATCAACGGGGAGAAAGCGTAACATGTGCGGCATTGCGGGATATATCGGAGATTCGCCCGAACAGAATATTTTATACCGCTTACGGCTTCTGGAATACCGCGGGTACGATTCCGCGGGAATCGCCGTATCGGACGGCGAAAAAATCGTTATCACGAAGCGGGCGGGCGGACTGAAAAATCTGGAAGCGGCGCTGAAACAGGCGGGAGAAACCGCGGGCGCAAAGCTCGGCATCGGGCATACGCGCTGGGCGACACACGGAAAGCCGGACGAAGTCAACGCGCACCCGCACGTTTCGCGGGACGGAAAATGGGCGGTGGTGCACAACGGCATCATCGAAAACCACGCGGAACTGAAAAGCGAGCTGAAAAAACTCGGCTACGAATTTTACAGCGCCACCGATACGGAAACGGCGGCGAAACTGCTGGAATACTATTCCGCGCAGGGAGCGGCGCCCTTACAGGCGTTGCGGCAGACGTGCGCGAGGCTGGAAGGCAGCTTTGCCATGGCGATTCTGCATGCGGGCGAAAAGAAAATTTATTTTGCGAAAAATAAAAGTCCCCTTTATTTAGCCTACGCGGAAAACGACGGGAACAAACGGGCGTATCTTGCCAGCGACGTCATTTGTTTTTCTGCGCAGACGAGCGAATATTACGCTTTGCCCGACGGCGCGTACGGCTGCGCGGACGAAAACGGCGCAGAATTTTACGATAAGACGGGCAGAATTTTTCTGCCCGCCGAAAAGCTTTCCGCCGCGTATACGGGCGAAGAAATCAACCGTTACCCCCACTATATGCTGAAAGAAATTTACGATACGCTGCCCGCGCTGCGTGCGGAAACGGCATATTTCGAAAGCAGTTTCACGTTTGAAAATTATCCGCTTTTATGCGACGCGAACGACGGGCGCGGCTTTACGAAAGCAGTGCTTGTAGGCTGCGGCACGGCATATCACGCCGCCCTTTCGGGCGCGGGAATGATCGGGCAAATCGCCGATCTTGACAGCGCGGCGTACGTGGCGAGCGAATTCCGCTATTACTGCCCGAAAATCGACGAAAACACGCTGGCGGTATTCATCAGCCAGAGCGGAGAGACGGCGGACACGCTTGCCGCCCTGCAGGAAGCGAAGCGGCGCGGCGCGAAAACGCTTGCCGTAGTGAACGCGGAACACAGCACCCTTGCCAAAACAGCCGACGCTTTTCTGCCCGTGAAAGCGGGAACGGAAATCGCGGTGGCTTCCACGAAGGCGTATTCTTGTCAGGCGGCGGCGCTGTATGCGCTGGCGGAATTTCTGCGCGCCGCGGCTTTGCCCGTGCAAAAACGTTGCGCGCCCGATTTTTCCGCGTTGAACGCACTTTGCGCCGGTCTTTCGTACGGGGACGGGAACGAAGAAAAAGAAATCGCGCGGCTGTTTTGCGGCGGAGAAAAGCTGTTTTTCATCGGCAGAGGCGACGATTACCGCACGGCGCTGGAAGCAAGCCTGAAAATCAAGGAAACCTCGTACCTGAACGCCGACGTATATTATGCGGGCGAATTGAAGCACGGATTTCTTGCTTTGGTGGACGAAAATTCGTACGTGGTTGTTTTCGCCACCGAAGAAAACACGCTGCAAAAAACGCTGGCGAACGCGGAAGAAGCGCGGGCGCGCGGCGCCAAAATTATTCTGTTTACGACGGACAAAACGACGCTGCCCGACTGCCCGGAAGAAAAATTCTTCCGTATTCTGCGCGTGAACAAACTCGGCGGCGTTGCGGGCGGAAACCCTTTGCAGTGCGTGCAGAACATTCTGCCCTGGCAGCGCATCGCTTACGAACTTTCCGTTGAAAAAGGGCTCAACCCCGATAAACCGCGCAACCTTGCCAAAAGCGTTACCGTGGAATAAAGCGACGTCCCCTTGATTTACGCGGCGGCGCGCGGCGCGTTGACGCGACGTTTCGAAAGAGCCGCGCATAACGCGGCAACGATGACGGCGGCACC
>DLQW01000010.1:17745-21557 GCA_002474405.1 Christensenella sp. UBA7597
CCCGCCACGCCCGCGACGGGGTAGCAATACCCGACGATCGCTTCGAACGGCAGTACGGAAACGGCGAAAAACGCTGCCGCGGAGACGATTTTTGCCCCGTTTCGCCGCGTGCGGAACGTTTCTTCCGCGACGGGAACGCCGCCTGCTTTGACGAATTTTTGCAGGGAGATTTTCTGCGCCGCGACGGAAACGGGATAAAAACACGCCGTAAACGTGGTAAGCATGCCGACGGCGGAAATCAACGAGAAAAACTTTCCGCCGTTTAAAACGTAATCGAGCGGCATCGGCGCGGCGTACGAACTTTTATCGCTGCTCACGGCGGAAAGAATCGCCGCGGCAAGAAGCGAAAGCAGCCCCGCGGAAACAAAAGAAACGGCAGCCGCGCGCTTTTTTCGCGCAAGCGTTGCGCCGAGATCGCAAAGGACTGGACAGGTGGCGAAAACATTCATGCCGACGTAAATCGCCGCCGAAACCGCGGCGCGCGCCGCGCACGGAAAATCGGTAACTTCCGGCGGCGAAAAACTGCCGCGACGTACAATGAGCGTCAGGACGGCGACGATTAAAAACGGCGTGAACACGGCGCCGAAAGACGATACACCCGAAATTCCCCTGCGCGTAAAAAGCAACGCGATAAGCAGAAACAGCAGGGCGGGAAGCGGTTTATACGGGTACGCGGCGTTGAGCGCGGAAAGCGTTGCCGCCCCCACGACGAACGAGCCGAAAAGCGCCGCGATTTTTGCCGCATGCGCCGCCGTGCCGGGGAACAATCCGCGCATGACGTTGCCGAAACCGCCGTATTTTGCGCCGAGGCGCAAAAAAAGAAAAAAGCCGCCCGCAAACGCGGCGAACGATACGGCAAGCGGAACAAGGCGGAATCCGCCGTAAAACACAAGCAGTTCTCGCCCCGATAAAAAGCCCGCGCCCGCCACCGCGCCCACTGCCGTACAAACCGAAAAAACGACGGAGAATCGCTCCGCCGTTTGTTTTTTTATTTTGCTTTCCGCTGTTTTTTTCAATCCGCTTTTTCCTCCGCGCTCCCCTCGCGCGACGTTTTGCGCCGCCGCTTTTATAAGCTATTTTATGCGGCGAAGCGAGAAAAAAGAACGGAGATAAGCGATTCAGTCTTTCATAAAAGCGTTGTATACGGCGTCCGCCACGCGGATTCCGTCGGCGGCGGACGAAGTGATGCCGCCCGCATACCCAGCGCCTTCGCCGCAGGGAAACAGCATTTGCGCCGAAACCGACTGCAAATCTTCGCCGCGGACGATTCTGACGGGCGAGCTGGTGCGCGTTTCCGCGGCGGTGAGCACCGCGTCCGGGCAGGCAAAGCCTTTCAGCCGCTTATCCATTCCCTCGATCGCGCGCTTCAATTCTTCGTACACGGGCTTCGGAAATACCGCCGATATATCGGACGGCACCACGCCGCGGGGATAGGTGGGCGTAACTTCGCCGAAACGGCTGCTTGCCCTGCCCTTTAAAAAGTCCTCTGCGCGCTGCGCCGGAGCCACGTACTTTCCGCCGCCCAGCCGATACGCCGCGCGTTCGATTTTCCGCTGAAATTCCACGCCGGCAAGCGGGGTTTCTTCGGGATAATCCGCCGAAGTTACCTGCACGATGAGCGCGGAGTTTGCGTTTTCGCCGTTGCGCGCGTAATTGCTCATGCCGTTGGTTACCACGCCGCCCTCTTCGCTTGCCGCCGCCATGACGTAACCGCCGGGGCACATACAGAAAGTGAATGCGGCGCGCTCGCCGTGGAACACGCATTTATAATCGGCGGGCGGAAGCAGTTTGTATTTTTCGCCGTATTGAGCAAACCCGACGGCGCTTTGCAGATGTTCGATGCGCACGCCCACGGCAAAATCTTTTTTAGTGAGCGCCACGCCTTTTTTATGCAGCAGTTCAAACGTATCGCGCGCGCTGTGCCCTACGGCAAGCACCAGAGCCGAAATGTCTATAGTTTCCGTACGCGACGAATCGTTTTCGCGATACGTGATTTCCGCCTGCGCGATTTTTCCGTTTTCGATTTTTAAATTTGTAAGGCGTGCGTTGAACAGCACGCGCGCGCCGTTTGCAAGAAGGTATTCGCGCATGTTTTTCACGACGGTTTTCAGTTTGTCGCTGCCGATGTGCGGTTTGTTTAAATACGCGATTTCTTCGGGCGCGCCGAAACGGATAAATTCGCGCAGGACTTCGTCGTTTTCCTTTACGTGCGTGCCCGTGTTGAGTTTGCCGTCGGAAAACGTGCCCGCGCCGCCCTCGCCGAACGATACGTTGCTTTCCGTATTCAGTACGCCCGTTTCGTGAAAGGTCTGCAGCGTTTTTTCGCGGCGTTCCACGCTTTCGCCGCGTTCGATGAGAAGCGGCGCGATACCGCGTTTTAAAAGCCGCAGCGCGCAGAACAGCCCGGCGGGACCTGCGCCGACGATTAAAACGGGGTTGTTTCTATCGGGCTGTTTTTCTTTCGGCAGTCGTTCGACGGCGGATTCGATTTGCGCGGAAGAAAGCTCTTTTGCGGCAAATTCTATCGTGTATACGTAAAAAATATTGCCTTTATCGCGCGCGTCCAGCGATTTTTTTACGATGCGGAAGTACGCGGGGTTGCATTTCAATGCGCGCCGCGCGATTTTGCGCAGTTCTTCTTCGCTTTCGCCGAGGTGCAGTTTTATGTTTGCCAGCCGTCTGATTTCCATACTTTTCGTCTCTTGTTTTTTCGTTTCTCTTTCCGCTCTCTTTCCGCGCGGAATTGCGTTTCGTGTCGTTTCTGAATTGTTTTTATTGTTTTTGCGTACGGGTGCGCCGCGCGTTGCCCGAAATAACCTTGTTACGGGAAATTACCCCGCGCCCGAAGTTATCGCGTCGCCCGCCGCGCACGCGGAAGCATACGCCCATTGCAGGTTAAAACCGCCGCAGGCGCCGTCCGCATCGAGAATTTCGCCCGCGAAATACACGTTTTTTTGCTTTAAAGACATCATATCGCGGGAAACTTCGCTTAATTTTACGCCGCCTTTCGTTACCTGCGCGTAATCGAAGCCGAGCGTGCCCGTTACCGTTGCCGTGAAGTTTTTGGCTTCCGCCGCCAGCGCTTTCGCGAAATTTTCGGCGAAGTTTTCTCCGTTTTTTCCGTTGTTTCCTTTTCCGCCGTTTTTCCCTGCGAATTTTTCCTGCGCGCGCGCCGCGATGACCATGCCCGCACGATTGTTTAAAATGCCGCCGAGCAGTTCGCCCGCGGGAATTTCCGCATATCTGTTCAGCTTTTGCTCCAGCGCGGTTTGCAGTTCCGCCGCGGAAACGTCGGGCAGGAAATCGACGCGCAGCGTGCAGCCGCTCTCCGGGCAGGGGCAGGGAAGATAAGAGGAAATTTTAAACGCGCAGTCGCCCGAAACGCCGAAATCGGTGAAAAGGATGTCGCCGCGTTCGCGCGAAAGTTCTTTTCCGCCCGCAAAGAGAAGCATTTCTCCGTCGAACACGCGCACGCCTTTCAGGGCGCGCATGTCTTTTTCGGCGCAGCGCAGCTGTACCAGCGCGGGAAATACGGGCGTGAGCGTGTGCCCCAGCGACTGCGCCAGCGCGTAACCGTTGCCGTCGGAACCGAAATTTTTCGCGGCTTTTCCGCCCGTGCAGATAAGCGCGTTTTCGCAAAGATAACTTCCGCCGCTTTGCGTACGCACTTCGATTACGCCCCGCGCTTCGCGCACGCTCTGCACGAATTCGCCCGTGAGAAGTTTTACGCCGCGGCGCGCGGCTTCCCGGCGCAACGCGTCGGTTACGGCGGAAGCCTGACGGGAAAACGGGTATACCCTGCCCCGCCCATC
>DLQW01000010.1:21634-21882 GCA_002474405.1 Christensenella sp. UBA7597
GGATAAAAACCGCCGCAAATCTTCGGGCGGGTGCTTCGATATGACGCCCCGGATTTTTTCTTCTTCCGCTTTTTCGAACGTGAAATAGCCGCGCGTGTTTTGAAAATCGGCGGCGTTTTCGTTGGTTACGTTGCCCCAGCCGCCGCCCGTAGCCGAAAGCTTTCTGCCCGCGCGTTCGCCGCGTTCCAGAATCAGCGTGCGGTTATCGCCGTATTTTGCGGCGAAAAACAGCCCCGCCGCGCCGCCGC
>DLQW01000043.1:0-1641 GCA_002474405.1 Christensenella sp. UBA7597
AATAATTATGTGTGGCATAGTACCCGCAAAGGAGAAAAACATGACGAAAGTAAAGGTAAAGAAACTGGACGAGAGAGCGGTTTTGCCCGTATACGGCTCGGAAGCGGCGGCAGGCGCGGATTTGTATGCGGTAACGGACGGCGACGTAACGTTTTTGCCCGGCGAAACGAAAATGATACATACGGGACTTGCGCTGGAAGTGCCCGAAGGGTATGCGGGGCTGATTTACGCGCGGAGCGGTCTGGCGACGAAACGCGGGCTTGCGCCCGCCAACAAAGTGGGCGTGGTGGATTCGGACTATCGCGGCGAAGTGATGGTGGCGCTGTACAACCATTCCGGAAAAGAGCAGACGATCGGCGCGGGAGAACGCATTGCGCAGCTGGTGATTACGCCGTTTTTAAAAGCTTCGTTTTATGAAGCGGACGAGCTTTCGGATACGGCGCGCGGCGCCGGCGGATTCGGCAGCACGGGGAAAAACTGAAAAGCGCTTTTTGCCCGTAAAACGGGATTTTACAGTGAATTTATAACAAAGGAAACGAACTTTTATGTCCATGCGGATGCGCAGAAAGCGCAATTTTGACGAAAGAATGGCGGCGTGCGGCGATTTGCGGCTGGCGAAAGGCACGGCGGGAATACTGAATATGAAAGAAGCGGCGGAAAATTATCGGGCTTTGATTGATTTTTCCGCGGCATTCGGCAACGGCAACCCGACGGAACTTGAGATCGGTTGCGGAAAGGGCGGATTTATTATCGAAACGGCAAAAGCGCGTCCCGATACGAATTTTCTCGCGCTGGAAAAGATGAGCAACGTGATTTTAACGCCGATGGAGCGCGTCGCCGCGGAGGGCGTTTCCAACGTGAAATTTCTGAATATCCGCGCGGAGTGTCTGCCGTGTTATATTCCCGAAAATTCGCTGGACGCGATTTATCTGAATTTTTCGACGCCGCTGCCGAAACTCGGCTATGCGACGCAGAGGCTTACGCATCGGAATTTTCTGGAAAAATACAAAAAATTACTGAAATCCGGCGGAAAAATCGTGCAAAAAACCGACGATAGGGATTTCTTCGATTTTTCGCTGGAAGAATACGCTGTGACGGGTTTCGGAATTTTAACCGCGGATTACGATTTGCATAGAAACGGGAACCCCGAAGGAAGTATCGAAACGGAATACGAAAAAAGATGGGTGGAACAGGGAAAGCCCATTCATCTTGCCGTGGTGGTGAAAAAATAGTAAAGATTGTCGCGAAGAATTTTGATTTTTCGAAAAAATGACGAATCAAACGCTTGACAGCGGCGGAAAAAACGTGCTATACTTTGACTGAAAACAAGAACTTGAACCGAAAGATCTTATCCGACGGCGAAAGAACGGAATGATTTGAACAGAGACGACAGGCAAAAGCGGCGGGAAGATTCCTTCCGTAACGGCGGAAAATCGTCCGGTATGAAAAAATTTCTATTCTCTTTCGCGCGCGGAATGTGCCGAAGGAGAATTTTTTTATGCAGACGGAAGAAAATAAAAACGAAGAGAAAAATACCGTCGCGGCGGAAAAGACAAGCCGCATTTCGGTGGTGAGCATTCTGGTAAGCGACAGAAAAGCGGCGGAAAAAGTGAACGGCGCGTTATCGCTTTACGGCGGCTA
>DLQW01000043.1:1687-2362 GCA_002474405.1 Christensenella sp. UBA7597
ATCGCTTTACGGCGGCTATATCATCGGGCGCATGGGGATTCCGTACAAAGAAAAGAACGTTTCGGTGCTTTCGGTGGCGCTGGACGCGCCTGTGGAAATCACGAACGCGCTGACGGGGAAACTCGGAAAAATCGAGGGCGTTTCGGTGAAAGCCTTGTTCGGAAAAATTTAACGGCGGGATATCGCATCGGTATCGCGGAAAAATCGGAAAAAAATGATTCGCGTTATGCGGAAGGAGTATCATAAAATGAGTAAAAAATTATTTGCAAAATTATCGGCATGCGTTCTGGCGGCTGCCTGCGCGGTTTCCGTTGCGGCGTGCTCGAAAGAAGACGGCGGCACGACGGACGGCGGCGACAAACTGTATATCACGGGAAGTCTGCAGACGCTGTACGGAGAAGAGGGCGGGTATCCGCAGGCGGTGATCGTGGCGAAAAAATCGTTTACGGAACAGTATCCCGCGTATACGAATCAATTTATCGCGAAACTGAACAATGCGGACGCATATCTGAAAAACGCCGCGGCAAGCGAGATTATTTCTTCGATTTCCGGAAAGTTGACGGAGGGACTGACGCCTGCGTTCAATGCGAAAAATCTGACGGCGGAAGTGGTGAAAAACTGCAACGTGAAGTTTATTGCGGCGCAGACGGAAAAAGAAAACGTGAAAGCGGTGCT
>DLQW01000043.1:2394-3362 GCA_002474405.1 Christensenella sp. UBA7597
TGATGGGGGCGAACGCTCCCGAAACGGCGGACGCGTTTTATTATACGCCTGCGGAGGTTACCGAGGACAGCTCGGTTCCCGCTTCGGTAACGGTGTATTCTCCGGACGGCGCGCCCGCGCTGGCTCTGGCGGAAATGATCAAGGAAAACAGCGAAATCGTTTCGTATCATGTAGTGGACGCTTCCACGATTCAGACGTATGTGAACAACGCGGACGAAACGAAGAACGCGGATTTCTGTATTCTTCCCGTGAACGCGGCGGCGAAACTGCTCGGAAACGGAGAAAAATATCAGATGCTGGGCACGGTAACTCACGGCAATCTGTTTATTCTTTCCAAAGGAAAGACGGACGATTTTAAAGACGGCGAGGCGTTGAAAGCGCTCATCGGAAAGCAGGTAGGCGTGGTGCAGCTGCCGAACGTGCCCGGAATGGTGTTTAAAATGATTCTGAATAAGTATGAAATTCCTTTTCAGGTGATTGAAAACGAAGCCGACGCAGCGGCGGACAAGGTGAATCTTGTGGCGATTGCCGGTGCGGCGCAGGTGGGCGCGGACAGTCCGTACGCGGCGTTTGTGGTTGCCGAGCCTTTGGCAACGCTGCGTTCGTCTGCGAAATAACGGCTTGAATCAAAATGAAAAAACGCGGGAATTACGGCGATAATTTCAGAAAAAACGTATGGTCAACGCTCCTTTTCGGAGCGTTGGCTTTTCTCGCGCTGTTTGTGTTGTGGGCTGCGGCGTATGTTTTTACGGGCAATTCGCTGTTGGTGCCGTCCGTGAAAGAAACGTTTAAGGCGATGGGCGGAATTTTGCGCGATAAAACGTTTTATACGGTGTATTTTGCTACGCTGGCGCGCGTTTTTAAGGCGTTTCTGATTTCTGTTCTGCCTGCGGCGGCGCTGGCGGTGGCGGCGTACGCGTGCGTGCCCGTGCGGAAAATCGCCGCGGTGTTTGTTTCCGCGCTTCGTT
>DLQW01000058.1:0-50000 GCA_002474405.1 Christensenella sp. UBA7597
CTCGATGAGCTGCATGGTGTCATAGATTCCCAGACCGGAAGAAACCTGTCCGCCGGGAGAATTGATGTACAGGGAAATATCCTTTCCCGGTTCCTTTCCCTCCAGATAAATCAGCTGCGCCACTACGGTGTTTGCGAGAGCGTCGTCGATTTCGCCGCTTAAAAACACGATGCGATCGTCCAGCAGACGGGAATACAGATCGTACGATCTTTCGCCTGCGCTCGTTCGTTCCACAACGTAGGGGATAAGCACGTTCTTTTCTTTCATTCAACAGCCTCCGATTGATTTTTAACGTTTTTTAACCGTTTTAAACGCGGTTAAAACGCTTTTTTGCGTTTTTGAAGAATTATTCGGCGTCTTTTTTCGCCGCCGTCTTTTTCGCAGCGGGTTTCTTCGCCGCGGCGGGTTTCTTTTCCGCTTTTTCTTCCGCGGTCTTCTTCGCGGTCGCGGTCTTTTTCGCCGCCGGCTTCTTTTCGGTCTTTTCTTCCGTTTCAGCCGCTTTTACGGTTTTTTTGGCAGCAGTCTTTTTTGCGGCGGGTTTCTTTTCGGTCTTTTCTTCCGTTTCAGCCGCTTTTACGGTTTTTTTGGCGGCAGTCTTTTTGGCGGCGGGTTTCTTTTCCGCCGTTTCTGCCGCTTCTTCCGTGCCGTCGGAATACGTCATCTCGTTGTTCGCCTTCAGGAAATCGAACAGTTTGGTGATGATAATGTCGTTTCTGATATAATCCACCTGACGGGGATCGATCGTCTTTTCGTATTCTTCCGCGCTCTTGCCCACGGATTCCGCCTGCTCGGCGATCTTCGCCTTGATTTCGTCCTCGGCGGCGTCGATTTTCTCGTTCTTGATAATCTGGGAGATAATCAGCTGGTTGAGAACGTTCTTCTTCGCGGTTTCTTCGTAATTCTTGCGGAAATCTTCTTTCGTGGTTTTGATGAACGACAGATAATCGTCAAGCTTCAGCCCCTGATACATCAGCTGATATTCGAAACGGTGTACGAGGTTATCGATTTCCGATTCGATCATCGCCTGAGGGATTTCGGCGGAAGCGCCTTTCGCGATTTCGTTTAAAATGGCGTTTTCGGTATCGTCGTTCGCGCGGGAATCCGCCTGCTTCTGCAGTCTTTCTTTCGCCTTTTCCTTATACGTTTCGATGGTTTCGCTGCCCGTGGCGTCCTTGATGAACGCGTCGGTGAGTTCGGGCTTTTCTTTGGCGGAAAGGGAGTTGAGCGTTACCGCGAACACAGCCGCTTTGCCCTTTAAATCAGCCGCCTGATAATCTTCGGGGAACGTTACGTTTACGTCCTTCTTTTCGCCCACGTTCATGCCGATCACCTGATCTTCGAAGCCGGGGATGAACTGTCCGCTGCCGAGCGTAAGATCGAAGCCTTGCGCTTCGCCGCCTTCGAACTTCACGCCGTCTACCGTGCCCACGAAATCGATGTTGGCGATGTCGCCCTTTTCGGCGGCTCTGCCTTCCACGGTAACTTTGCGAGCGTTTCTTTCGAGAACTTTTTCGATTTCCGCGTCTACGTCGGCGTCTTTTACATTATACGCGTAGCCTTTCAGCTTCATACCCGTATACGCTTCGATTTTTACTTCCGGCTTTACGGGAACGACGGCGGACATAACCACTTTGTCTTCCGTAAGCTCGTCTACGGATACGTCCGGATCGCCCACAACGGTGAATTCGTCTTTCTTTTCGTCGAGAATTTTGCCGTAGTTTTCGGAGAAGAGGATGTTCAGCCCGTCTTCATAGAAAACGCCCTTGCCGTATGCGTGTTCGATAACGTTTTTGGGGGCTTTGCCTTTGCGGAAGCCGTTCACCGCGAATCTGCCGCGCTCCTTGACGTACGCTTTGTTCTGCGCGTCGATCCACTCGTCTTTATCGAAAGTGAGCGTAATTTTTACGGTGCTTTTTTCAGCTGCTTTGGTGGTGTACTTCATAGTGTTGTTTTCTCCTGACGTTTTTTCGTTGGATTTGCTTTTCCGAAAAAACTTTTATCTTTTTTCGTTTGAATTTCCGCGGGCGCGTTTTTATGACGGCGGTCTGCCGCCTTTTTCGTCCGCTCCCTACATTTTACCATATTCTTTAAAGAAAATAAAGCGATTTTATTTACAAATCGCGAAATTTCGGTTATAATTTAGGAAAAATGTTTTTCCGCCGCCGCGAAAATCGGCGAATTTTAAGATTTTTCGCTTCCGCGGAGAGAAGAATTTCTTTCGGGAGGGAGGATTATGCCTCAGGACGCTTTTCATATCAGACGACTTGCCGCCGAGCTGGACTCTATGCTTGCGGGCGGCAGAGTAAACCGCGTTTCGCAAGCGGATAAAGACGAACTCGCCTTAATTATATACACCGAAAAAGGCGCGCTTAAACTTATCCTGAACACGAACGCCTCGTTTGCGCGCGTCTGCGTGCAGAAAACGGAAAAGCCGCCGCTTCTCGCGGCGCCGTCCTTTTGCATGCTGCTGAGAAAGCACCTTTCGGGCGCGCAGCTTATCGGCGTGAAACAGGTGGAAAACGAGCGTATTTTAGCGTTGACCTTCCTCTGTTTCGATGATTTTTCGGGCGGAGAAAAGGTGCTGTACGCCGAACTGATGGGGAAATATTCCAACCTGATATTAACGGAGAACGGCATCATCGCGGGAGCGTTGAAAAGCACTTCTTTAGAAAACGCGTCGGGGCGGATTCTGTTTTCCGGCGCGAAATACGCGCTGCCGCCCGCGCAGGACAAAGTTTCGCCGACGGACGAAGCGGCTTTAAGGGAAAAATGGCAGGCGTTTCTTTCCGGCAATATTACGGAAAACGACGGGGGCAGAGGCGGAAACAACGCGATTTCCGACGAAGAACTGTACGGAGAAGGGACGGCGAAATTCATCTTTTCGGGCGTGGCGGGCATCGCCCTGCCCACGGCGCGACACATTGCGGCGTTTGCGAAAGCGCGGGGCGTTACGGCGGAAGAATTTCCGGCATTTTTCGTGAATTTCTATTTAAACGAGCCCGTATATCCGTATCTTGTGAAAGAAAACGGGAATTATTCCGACTTTTTCGCGTTTGCGACGGACGACGGCGTCCGTGCGGAAAGCCTGAACGACGCGGAAGCGACGTATTACGTAACCCGCAGCGAAAACCGCGCGTTCAACGAAAAAAAGGCGCGGCTGCTTGCCGTGGCGAATTCGAAAATCAGGAAGTGCGAAAAAAATCTTGCAGATACCGAACGGCGGCTTGCCGAAGCGGAAAACGCCGAAAGCAACCGCGTGAAAGGCGAACTGATTACGGCGAACATTTACAAGCTGCAGAAAGGAGACGGCGTTCTGCTTGCCGAAAACTGGTACGAAGGCGGAAAAGAAGAGAAAATCGCGCTGGACAAAACGCTTTCCCCCGCCGCCAACGCGCAGCGGTATTTCAAAACGTACGCAAAGGAAAAACGGACGAAAGAGTCGCTTACCCCCCGCCGCGAGGACGAGGAAAGGGAGCTTTCGTATTTTAAATCGGTGGCGGCGTTTCTGAATCTGGCGGAAAGCGCGGACGACCTGACGGAAACGGAAGAAGAACTGCGCTCCCTCGGACTGCTGCCGCAGGAAAAGGCGAAGAAGAAAAAACAGACGGCTTCGGTGCCCTTCCGCAAATACGAAATCGGGGGCTTCACGGTGCTGGCGGGGCGGAACAACGCTTCGAACGACAATCTTGTGAGGGCGCTGGACGGCGACGATTTATGGCTGCACGTGCAGAAATACCACTCGGCGCACGCGGGCATTCTGTCGGGCGGGAAAAAGGTGCCCGACGAGGTAATCGAAGCGGCGGCGCAGCTTTGCGTGTATTTTTCCGAAGTGAAACACGGCGAAAAAGCGGCGGTGGACTACGCGAAGCGCAAGCACGTGAAAAAGCCGAAAAAAGCGGCGCCCGGTTTTGTTACGTACACCGATTACAAAACGCTGTACGTTGCCGCCGACGCGCATGAAAAGGAGAGAATCGTATGAAAAATTTCACTACAAACGATTTAAGCGCGAAAAATTATACGATACGGCTTGCCGAAGCAAGCGATTTGCCCGAACTGCGCCGTATTTTTGCGGCGGCGCGGGCGTTTATGGCGGAACACGGGAACGCGACGCAATGGGGCAAAAATTTTCCGCCCGACGAGCTGCTGCTTGCCCATATTTCGAGGAAAGAACTGTACGTTCTGAAATCCGCCGACGGGAAGCCGCATGCGGCGTTTGCGCTGACAGGCGAAGAACCGACGTACGCGCGCATCGAAAACGGCACGTGGCTTTCTTCTTCCCCCTATCTGACGATTCACCGCGTGGCGAGCGACGGCACGATGCACGGCGTGTTTGCGGCGATTGTGAAATTTGCGGAAACTATCTGCCCGCATTTACGCGCGGACACGCACGAAAACAACGCGGCGATGCGGGCGGCGCTTGTAAAAAACGGGTTTTCCGAGCGGGGAGAAATACGGCTTGCCGACGGCGCCGCGCGGCTGGCATTCGAGAAAATCGGGCACGGCGCGGAATAAATTTTAACGACGAAATCCCGGCGGGAGCAAACACACCCGCCGGGATTTTTTACACGGTTTTCCTATACTTTACGACTTTCGTTTCAGCAGTTCTTTCAGTTTGCCCGCCACCACTTTGAATTCGCGCGTTCTGAACGAAAGGAGCAGAAACGCGGCGTTGGGCAGCAGCACGCAGATAACGCCTTTCAAAAGCAGCGCGCCCACGCCGGAGGAAGGCAGCAGCGAACACAGCGCGAACGTAGCCGCGCCGACCGCCGCCACGACGAGCGTGTAAACCAGCATGCGAAGATAATATTTTGCGGGAGAAAATTTAAAATACCCCGCAAAGAACGCGTGCGTTTCCCACGGCATCGACACGGCGAACACGCCCGCGATCATCGCGACGACGGCGCCGTTTACGCCCATGGGTCTGATGAGCAGTTCCGCCAGAATCAGCGTAATCGCCGCCACCGCGTACGGCTTGAAAAAATCGTTTTTCCACATGCCCGCCGCGTCTTTATATGTAGTTAGAATATCTTTGAATTTCCACAGATACAGTAAAAGCGCGAACAGGAACGCGGACGAATCTCCGAGAATCTTGGATTCGTCGCCGCCCATCCAGATGCGCATGAAGTGCTGGAACAAACACAGGAGCGTGATGGACATCCAGCCCACCATCCACACGTTTACGAAGGTAAGCGTTTTGAAATCGGCGTAATTTTTATTCACGTCGCCGGTAACGATATTGTTGCCGATGCCCGCCGTGAGCGCGGTGTATACCACCGAGATGATGGCAATCAAAGAATTGACGATATAAAAATAATTGTTGTACACGCCGAGCGGCTCCAGACCGAGGCGGGAGGAAATGACGATATTCGTGCCCGAAAAAATCACCGTGCCGCTTAACCGATGCCCGATCATGGCGCCGATATTTTTGAACACCGCCTTTTTTTGAGCGTCATCCAGCGTATTTTCCGCCTTGTATTCCGGGTATTTTTTATTGACGTAAGCCGAACGGACGAGGTTGATCGTCAGCGTGCAGAGCGGCAGGAAAATAATATATACGTAGTAATTTCCGAATGCCAGCAGTACGACGACCTGCAGGATATACATCGCCACGTACGATACCGACATGATGTTGCTTTCGATATCCGTGCGCTGAAACGCCGAAAGCAGCACGCTTTTGTACGCGAACACGAAGTAACTGACGACCGTATTGAACAGGTAAATAAAATACAGGATATACAGATTGATGTCCGCGGGGGCGTCGCCCTTGATGAGTTTCGGCAAAAACGGCGTAATTGCAAGCCCGACGATTAAAATCACCGTGCCGACGATATAATACACCTTTCTTATCAAACCGAGCAGCGCGCACACCAGCGGTTTGTCGTCCTCGGCGACGGGCTTGTACATGGCGAACGCCACCACCGTGGAAAAGCCGAGTTCCGAAAGGGACAAGACCTGCAAAAGCGACGTGAAAAGAGAGCCGAGCCCCGCGTATTCGATGCCGAGCTTTTTGATGAGTATCGTGCGGATCGCGAAGGGAAACAGGAGGCAGACCACGCGAAAAATCAGTCCGCTGAATGAATTTTTGACGGCGTTTTTCGTTCTTTCTATCTGCATAACAATTTCCCGATTTCCTTTACGAAAACGCTTGCCGTGTTTTCCCATGTGAACGCTTTTGCACGTTCTCTGCCCTTTGCGACGAGTTCTTCGCGCAAGGGTTCGTCCGTCATCACGCGCGCCATGCAATCGGCGATGGATTGTTCGCTGTACGGATCTGCCAGAAGCGCCGCGCCGCCCGCCACTTCGGGCAGGCAGGAAACGCCGGAAGTTACCGCGGGAACGCCCGCCGCCATCGCTTCTACAAGCGGCAGTCCGAACCCCTCGGACGTGGAAACGAGCATCAGCGCGCCCGCGCATTGCATCACGGCGGCGATGTCGGCGTTATCGATTCCGTCGAGAAGTACGATGCCGGGGAGATTGAGTTTTTCCGCCTGATCTTTCAGCGGCGAATTGTGATTTGCGATAACGAGCTTGTGATTTCTGCGGATTTCTTCGGGCAACAGGGCGTAGGCGTTTAAAAGACGGGGCAGATTTTTATTGTCGCGATCCTGCCCGACGAACAGAAAATAATTTTCGCCCGTATTGTATTTTTCTTTCACCGATTTTTTCTTTTCGGCGGGGACGGGTTCGGCGAAAAACGCGGCGTCCGTTCCGCAGTAATTTACCACGATTTTACCCTTTGCCTGCGGGTAATGTTTTAGAATTTCGCTTTCGGAATATTCGGAAACGGTGAAAATCACGTCGGCGTTTTTCACCGCGGTTGCATACATTTTTTTGTAAAAATGCTTCATCCAGCCGGGCAAATCGGCGCGGTACAGAGGGATTAAATCGTGCATGACCACGGCGGTTACGCCCTGCGGTTTGTTCTTCGGCACGAAATTCACAGGGAAAATGTACACGTCCGCTTTTTCGCCGAAAATTTTATCGTAATTCCGCTTTAAAAGATACTCCGCGCGGGATAACACGACGGCGGGGTACGCCGTTTTTACGAGGTTGACTTTTACGCCGGGGACGATTTGCCGAAAAGCGGCGGAAATTTCCTCTTTCTTTTCTTTACGGGAAAGCAGCGCGCCGCCGAGAAGTTCGGCGTTCGCCGCATTTTCGCCGCTCTGAAAAGCTTTCAGCGTTTCGTGCAGAAATTTCGTAACGCCGTCGTGCCGGCGTTTGTTATCGGTTAAGTATAAAGCGATTTTCATGAGTTTTCCTTTGTATGCCTGAGAAGTTCCAGCCACTGCTTTGCCGCTTTTTGCCACGAGCATTTTTTCAGAATTTTTTCGGGCGGCGCGACCGGCTGTTTCAAAAGCGCCTCGATATCGGCTTCGTAATCGTCCGGGTGGAAATACCTCGCGCAGTCTTCGTAAATTTCCGGCAGACAGGTGGCGTTTGAAAGGATAACCGGCGCGCCGCAGGCAAGCGCTTCCAGCGGGGGAATGCCGAAACCTTCGTACTTCGACGGCTGCAAAAACGCGCGGCAGCCCTGCATCAGCGCTTTATTTTCGCCGTCCGATACATATCCCAGCAAAACGACGTTATCGGGGAAATTTTTCAGACTTTCTTCGTACGAGCCGCACCAGTTTTCCGCGTTGACGCTGCCCGCGACGGCGAAAATTCTTTGCGGGTTGCGCTTCGCCTGTTCCTGCAGCCATTTTAAATTTTTATGCGGGGCGAGGCTGCCCAGCGCGTAATAATATTCGTTCTTTTTCAGCCGCGGATGCCGCGCGAACACGCTTTCGTCGCTTTCAATCGCCGCGATATGTTCCCAGCCGTGAAAAATCACGCGGATTTTTTCGGGCGGGATTTTCATCAGCGAACAAATTTCTTTCTTCTGATATTCCGAAATGGTTACCACCGTGGCGGCGTATTTTTTTACGCAGTGCGCGAACAATTTGTATTCGGCGCGCAGGCGTTTCGAATCGTATTCTTTCCGTGCGAGCGGGCGTACGTCGTGCACGCAGACGATGGAATTTTTAACGCACGTGAGCTCGTGCGAGAACGCCACGGCGACGGCGCCGCGCTTTTTTACGTACCGCGGAAAACGGAACAGGGCGTTGATCTTGTTTTTCTGTCCGTTCAGTTCGCAAAATTCGATGTTATGCAGATCGGACGGCGCCACGACGACGTTCTTCGCGCCCGTTTTCGAAAGATATTCGGCGTGAATTTCCGGTTCGTTTTTCAAAAGCTCGTCCAGCCGCAACGTGAGTTCGCGGCACACGCGCTGTATGCCGGTTACGTTTTCGTCGTTCGCTGTGCCGAGACCGTTAATTACTACGTTCATCGCCGCCCTCCGTCTTTTGTTTTTTCGCACGTTTCCGTGCGGGGCTTTCCGTCCGCTCGCCGTCGATTAACGGGTTTTCCGTTACTTCCCGATAGATACGCGCGTGTTCCTTCGCGATTTCTTCCCACGAGGGCACTGCCGCTTTGTATGCGGCGGCGGAATCTGCCGAAAGTTCGGCGCGGATTGCCTCTTCCCACGCCGCGGCGCTGTTTTTTGTAAGGACGAACTGTCCGCTTTCGAAAAATTCGCCCGTGAGCGCGCCACGCGAAGAAATAATCCGTCTGCCTTCCTGCGCGGCGGCGAGAATGCTGCCGTTGCGGCACGCCGCGCCGTTTCTGAAGGGCAACGCGAAGAAGTCCGAGGCTTTTAAATAATCGGCGACTTCCGCTTCGGGCAGATAACCCGTTTCGTAAATATCTTCGCCGAGCGAATATTTTTCGATGACCGCCGCCAGTTTTGCGTAATATTCTTCGCCGCATTTTTCTTTATCGATTTTGCCGACGATCAGGATTTTGCAGAAAAAAGCGTTTTTCTCTTTGAGTCTGCCGCAGGCTTCGAGCAGCATATCGAAACATTTGCCTTCGCCGATAAACCCGAAATAGCCGAGAATTTTTTTCTCCGTTTTTCCGCCGAGCACCCTTTCGCGGATTTGTTCTATCGTTGTTTCGTCCGCGCGGGAGGGGGGAATATTCGAACCGATGGGCACGTAAACCGCCTTGTCTTTATCGATGAACGGCTTTAAATTGCGTGCGATTCTTTTCGCGAATCCGTCCTCTACCGTGATGATTTTATCGGCGCAGAGCATAAACGGCGCCGTGATGAAAGGAATTTTTTTATCGTTGTATTCATGCGCGGTGAATACGATTTTGCACGGCGTATGTTTCAGCATCAGCGGCAGCCACAAAAAGACGGAAAGGCTTCTGCCGCGGTACTGCGACGACGGGAACTGAAAATGCACGATGTCCGGCTTTTCTTCTTTCAGGATTCTGCGTACAAAGCGAAGAAAAGAAAAACCGCCGAAGGTTTGTATTTCGTTGCGGATTTTTACCGTTTCCGCGCCGGAAATCGTTGCCGCCGCGCCGACGGAAGTAACCGCGACCACGTTGTAATCGCCGCCGTTTTGCAGGGCGCGGCACAATTTTGCCGTGTAATCGCCCACGCCGCAGGGCATCGGCGGCATCGCGCCGGAAATCATGAGTATTTTTTCGGGTTTTTTTGCGTTTTCCGTCTGTTTTTTCCTTGCGGGCAGCTGCTGTTCGGCAAAGAGAAAAATAACGGGAAGCACTACGGGGAAAGCAAATCCCGTGCCGCCGAGAGAGAGCATGGAGAAATACACGAGCACTTCGAACAGCGCGCTTTTTTTGGTGGCGGAAGCGAACTTCGCGCCGAAGAAAATCCAGAAAAACACGCCGACCAGTCCGATATCGGCAAGCAGGCTGACGAACGTGGAATGTACGTCCGCCACGGAAAGCCCCACCCCGAAGAGCGGGCGGGCGGAAAACCATTTCAAAGCGAAAAAGATGCTGGTGAGCCGCGCGCCCTCCGACGTAATCGTAACTTCGTCGCCTTTGAAAAGCGCCGCCAGAGAACGGCAGAAGTTGGACGTGCGTTCGTACACGGAATTCAGCCCCCATTTATTTTTCAGCGGCGTGATTCCAATGACGAGAAACGCCGCGACAGCCAGAAGAACGAATCCCCACGTCCAGAAAATTCTGCCTTTCGGGGCGATATAAAACCAGAAATACATAAAAAGCAGCAGCGCCGCGTAGAACAATCCGCCGAACGAAGCGGAAATAATCAGCAGCGCGCACACAAAGAAAAACGTAAGATTTTCCGTTACCGCACAGCCGACCGCCGCGCCGTTTTTCACGCCGCAAAGCCGCGCCACCATCAAAAATCCGCAAAGCGAAAGATAAATCGAATAATGAGAGGGTTCTTTAAACAGCCCCTGCATGCGGTCCGCAAGCAAATGCGTATGAATCGCTTCGCCGAAAAAGCGGTTTAAAAAGTCTTGTACGGGCTGAATGTTTCCGAATTTTTTAATGCAGAATTCTATAACGCCGACGCACACGATCAGGCGGATAAACCGGGCGAATACGCCGGAGAGTTCCGCCCACTGCCCGCGCGTAGAAAATACTTTGCGCGCCACGGAAAGCGCCGCGACAGTGCGAAGAAACGAGAACGCCGTTTTGAACATCAGAAAGTTTACTTTCGGAAGATACACGCCGTACGGCTTGCCCCATACGTAATTATCGAATTCGTAAATGACGCCGGGGCGGTACGGACGCACGGCGCAGGAAAGCGCGCTGATACCGACGGAACCCATCAACGCGACGCCGCACCATAAGATCTTTTTATCGACCTTTCCCGTGCAGATCATGCAGACGGACAAAACAAACAGTACGGACGAAGCGACGAAATCGTAACTGACCGTAGTGCCGTTGATTTTTACGAAATAGCCGAGATTCGTAAACAGAAACACGCAGATTTCAAACACGAACGCCAGACGGAACCACTCCGTCAAAAAGCGTGCGAAAAACGATTCGGCGGGGGTAGAGGCGGAAACATCGGGTTTTTCCGCCCCCGTTTCCGCATTGTTTTCCGCAGCGTTTTTTGCATTGCTTTGCGTGCGGGAAACGCACGCGCGCCTTACGCGTGCGCGCGCGAAAAAACGGGGATATTTCGTTTTGAAAAACGCCGCGACGGGCAGTGCCGCCGTCAGCGCGCACAACACCCATGCAAAGGGCGTTATCTGTATATTCATTTTCCCTCCGAAATAAGTTTTTCCGCTTGTTTTTCGATGTTTTCCGCCGCTTTTTTATAATTATACCGCGCGGCGATTTCTTCTTTTTTCGTATGTACTTCTCTCTCTGCGCCGAGAATTTTTTCTTTCAGATCCGCCGCGTCGCCCGCTTTGAAAAACGTAACGTCCAGCCCGTCGTACACCTCGCGGAACACGGGAATATCGCTGACGACGGGTTTCGTGCCGAGGCACAGCGCTTCGAGCGGCGGCAAGCCGAACCCTTCGTATGCGGACGGCTGAATCAACAGTTCCGCGCGCGCGATTTCTTTGACGACCTCTTCGTCGGAAAGCCGCCCCGTAAACGTAACGCCCTCTTTCAGCAGCGCCGACGTGTTTTCTCCCGTTAAAAAATTGTCCTTTTCTCCCACGATTTTCAGGGTGTAGCCCGCCGGCAGAGAGGAAAACGCTTCCACCAGCGTTTTCAGACCCTTGTGTGGCTTTACGTTGCCCACGAACACCAGCGCGCCCTTTTGTTTGCTTTCGCCCGATACGTCCGCTTCGAGAACGTTTTTTCCGACGCCGTTATAGTTGAGAAAGCATTTGCGCGCGTATTTTTTATAATAGTGTTCGCAGCGTTCCAGCGTGAAGCGGGAAACGCAGGCGACGGCGTCCGATTTTTTCATGCAGCGTTTCAGCAAAAACTTTTTCACCGCCCGATCCGCCGCGCCGCGCGTGGTCTCTTTCATATCGAGAAAGATAAGATCGTGCATGACGGAAATCACGGGGATTTTCACGGAAAAGGGTATGAGAAAATTCGGCGTGAAAAACACGTCGCAGCCGTTGACTTCGCCGCCGACGCTTTTCAAGCCGCGCAAAGAATACGGATCGTCGCGGTTATCGACGATCTGCGCCTTATCTTTATATTTTGCAAGCCGCCCGGCGTTGCCGATTAAAAGTATCTCGTTTTTATCGAAATTCAGGTTGTCGGTAATGCCTTCGCACACCCTGCCGATTCCCGACCTGCCGAGGTATCTGCAATCCACCGCTATTTTCATTGCGTTTCCGTCCGTTTTTTTAATCATCGGGCAAAACAAAGCGTAAGCTTCGCCCCGACTTTTTGAAAAAGCCTTACGAACATTATAGCACTTCCGCAACGCTTTGGCAAGCGTTTCGGCGCCGAGGCGGCGTTGTTTCCCGGCGGGAAAAGCCGAAACGGCAAAGATTTTAACGATTTTTCACGAAAAATACAAAATTTGCGGTTTTCCGAAAAAAAGAGAAAACCGCAAAAATATTTTTATCCGATTGTTTCGACGCGAATTATTCGAATTGGTTGGCGAGAATTTCGGCGGTGAGCCGAACAAGTTTCACCGCGTCCGCCTCCACGCGCGCGCCCGCTTCTTTATCGAGAAGCGCCACCGCGCCGAGACAATCTCCGCCTGAAACGACGGGCACGACGATCTGCGCGGAAAAATTCGTATCGCCGGGGGCGGTGAGCGGAATGAGCGTTCCGCCTTCCGCTTCGGAGGCGACGTAGCTTTTCCTCTCCTTTAAAAGTTTATCTATTTCGGGTGACAGCGTTTTGCCCGAAAAATCGCGTTTGCCGTCGCCGCAGGCGAACAGCACGCCGTCGGTATCGCACACGACGGCTGTTTTTCCGCTTAACCCCGCCAGCGATTTCGCCGCCGATTCGCTGAATTTTTCGATGGTGGCGATGGGCGAATATTTTTTGAGCATCAGCTCGTCGCGGTCGGTGAAAATTTCCAGCGGATCGCCCTCGCGGATGCGCAGCGTACGTCGTATTTCTTTGGGAATAACCACTCTGCCCAGCTCGTCCATTCTTCTTACGATTCCCGTAGCTTTCATAATTTTTTTCTCCTTTTGCACAAAACGCGGAATTTGCCTACAGAAAAACCGGAATGTTTTTCTCTCTGCCGCTTTTGTATTCTTTAACAGTTTATCCCAAAAAGAAAAAATTATGCTTTTTTTGTTTTTTTATGCGGCAATTATAACGTCTGCCTTTCGGTGAGCAGGGAAAGATAATCTTTCAGCCGCGTTTTATCAGCGGGTTGCAGACGGCGGAAATCCGCCACGACGCGCTGTTCTTCGCCGTTCAGCCGCGCGGGATCGCCGCCGAACGCGCGGGGAAGATCGGGTTTTTCTTCTCTGCCCAACAGTTCGTCGAGGGTAACGTTGAAATAATCGGCAAATAAAATCAGCGTTTCGTAACTTGCCTGCCGCGTGCCTTTTTCGTAATTCGCCAGCGTGTTGGCGTTGATGCCTATCTCCCGCGCCAGTTCGCTGCGTTTCAATCCGTGCTCCGTTCTGAGTTCTTTTAAAATAAACATCGCTTTTCCCTTGTTTTTTCTGTTTTCCGCCCGTTTTGGACGTTTTTCCGAAAAAATAATACCAAAATACGGTGATTTTATGCGTATTTCGTTCAAAACGGATTGACTTTACCGCTTGTTTATGATAAGATTAACTCAAAATGAAGTAATTTTGATAAATAAGATAATACAAAACGAACGAAAAAGGAGTTACGAATGAAATCGAAGTTTGTGCTGGAATTGTACGTGCGCCTGAAAAACGGCGAGGCTCTGGCGCCCGAAAGCGTAACGGAAGAATTCGGCGTCTGCGAACGGACGTTTTACCGATATGTAAACGATCTGAAAAGTTTTTTCGAGAAGCATGACGACCGCCGGCTGATCCGCGATAAGGAAACGGGGACGTACAAGCTGGCGTGATTCACGGTTCCTTGGCGTAATTTCTTTTATTTTTTACGTTTTTCCGCGACTTTTTTATGTTTAATCGCGCTTTTCTTCCCCCGCACGCGAACAGGCGACAGGGGGAAGATTTTCAAGCGCAAAAAATGAAAACTCCGATTACAGATAATCTTTAAGTTTGGCTTCGAAGCTTTCTTCGAGGGCGATGAGATCGCGCGTGATCGCCGAAATTTCCTCGTCGTCGTTTTCGGGGCGTTCGCCGTACGATGTTTTTAAAGACGTCAGCCCCATGACGGTGCCCTGAATCATCATGTCAGCGATGTGCGAACGGGAATTATCCGTAAGCGTGTTCATTTTGATGGAGCCTTTCATCATCGCTTTTTTCACGGCGCCCGGCTCTTTTACTTCCAGCGCTTTGTCTTTGGCGAGCATCGCCGCGCGGGCGCTGATTTTTTCGTATTCTTCGTGCTGGCGAACGATTTCGTCTTTCAGCGGCTCGTCCTCTATTTCGGGCAGGATATCGGAAATCGATTCCAGCGCGAGCTGGCAATTCCGGTATACTTCGGCGAGAAGTTCTTCGCTTTTTTTACGGTCTTTTTTTTCTTCTTTTTCTTCCATGTTTACTACTCCTTAAATCATTTTATGCCGCCCGGTTTCGTTTTCTGTTTTGTTTTTCGGGCGGACTTTTTGATAAAAGTTTGGTAAAAAAGCCGAAAAAATATACCGTTGCGCCGAAAAACGGGCGAAAATACGGCAAAATCGCTTGACTTAAAAACGCGGGTATGGTATATTTATTACCGAGCCGACAGAAACGGGCTTTTTAAGTTTTGTATTTTTTTCGTATTTTTCGCACGTTTCGGAGCGAAAAAAGAGAAAAAACAAACGCCTCGGATTCTTCGAGACTGGAAAGAGGAGGTAAAACACAATGTACGCAATCATCGAGAACGGTAACAAACAGTATAAGGTGGCGGAAGGCGACGTAGTAAGCGTTGAAAAGCTGAACGGCGCAGAAGGCGACACCGTTACGTTCAAAGCTTTGATGATTTCCGACGGCGACGCAATCAAGACGGGCGCGGAAACGGAAAACGTTAAAGTTACGGGTACGATCGTGAAGCAAGGCAAAGCGGGAAAAATCATCGTTTTCAAGTATAAAGCCAAGAAGAACGAGCGTAAAAAGCAGGGCCACAGACAGCCTTTCACGTCGGTTAAGATTGAAAAAATCGAGCTGTAATCACGGCGCACCGATCGCACAACACTAATCACAAGGAGAAATAAAAATGATTTTCATCAGTTTATTCGCTCATAAAAAAGGTACCGGCTCTTCGCATAACGGGCGCGACAGCGAGGCGAAACGCCTCGGCGCAAAACGCAGCGACGGGCAGGCGGTTCTTGCCGGCAACATCCTCGTTCGCCAGAGAGGCACGAGAATTCATCCGGGTACGAACGTAGGCATCGGCAGCGACGATACGTTGTTCGCCCTTGCAGACGGCGTTGTCCGCTTTGAAAAAATGGGCAAGGACAAGAAAAAAGTGAGCGTTTATCCGGTAGCGGAAGAAGCGTAAACACATTGCACAAACGCGCGGAGGCGAGAATTTCGCTTCCGCGTTTTTTATGCGTTTTTGATTGCTTTTTCTCCCCTTTTCTGCTATAATTTTACCGAAAGCTGCGGCTTTCGCAAATTTATCACGAGGAGTATCGTTATGAAAAAATTTTTTAAAAGCATTTTGGCTGCGTTTATCGCAGTAATCGCGCTGGCGTTTGCCGCCTGCGGCGGGTATGAAGTAGATATCGGCATCGGCGACGGAAGCAAAGACAACGATTCCGTACGCGTAAAATACAAAATCGACGAAAAATTAGAAAACGGTTACGAGCTGAAATGCACTGTATCCGCGGAAAAAGAAGCGAATCTCGAACGCGATTTCGTATTTACGTTTGCTTCTTCCGATCCCATTTTTTCTTCGGGCACGTATGAAGAAACCGTTCTTTTCCGCGTAAAAGGCAGCGATCTTGCCGAAAAGAAGAAAGACGACGGCTCGTACGGAGACCTGCAGTTCAACGTGATTTTCGACGACCTTTCGAAATACTTCGAAAAGACGGACTCCGAAAAAGAATTTCACCTTGTTTTGCACGAGGACGGCGCGACCTGGGGCGTAACCACCTGGAGCGACAGCGATTACAAATACACGTTTGACGGAACAAAAGTAAAAATCACGAAATAACCGATTGTTTTTCGCGGCGGAAATATTTTTTGAAAAGATTGTGAAAATATACGCTTATTTACTTGACAAACACGGCGGTTCGTAGTATCATATTATGCGGAAAAAGGAGAAAAACCTCTTTAATCGGGTGCAGAGACGCCCGCAAGACGTGAAAGCCTTTCTAATTGCCGCGCGCTTTTCGCACGCCGCCGAAGAAACGAGATTTTTTAACGCGTCTTGAACAAAGACGCGTTTTTTTTCGGTATTTTTTCAAAAAAAATCGGTAACGGGAGGCGAAAAAGCGGATGAACGGCAAAGAAAAAACCACTCTGATGGACGAAACCGCCATGGCGCGGGCTATCATGCGCATTTCGCACGAGATTATCGAGCGCAACAAAAACGCGGACGACGTTGCCCTGATAGGCATTGTTACGCGGGGCGCCCCGTTGGCGCGGAAAATCCGCGACGATATACAGAAAATCTGCGGAAAACGAGTGGAAACCGGGTACGCGGACATCACCTTGTACCGCGACGACCTGAGCGAAATTTCCGATATGCCGGAAGTGAAAAAAACGGACGTTCCCTTTTCGGTAAAAGACAAAAACGTGATTCTCTGCGACGACGTTCTGTATACGGGGCGTACGGCGCGGGCGGCGATGGACGCGGTGCTTGCCCTCGGCAGACCCAAAACCATTCAGCTTGCCGTTTTAATCGACCGCGGACACAGAGAACTGCCCATTCGCGCGGACTACGCGGGCAAAAACATTCCCACTTCTTTAAACGAAGTGATTGCCGTGAAATTTACGGAAACGGACGGCGAGGAGTGCGTGAAACTGTTTGAATCCGATTAAAAAAACCGGGTTGAAAATACGAAAGAAAAAAAATTTTTTCCAAAGGAGAAAAACTTTATGAAACTCGTTTACCAAGTGAAAGACAGACCGCCTTTCGGTAAAACGCTGGTATTCGCGCTGCAGCAGCTGCTCGCGATTCTGGCAGCCACGATTGCAGTACCCGCTGTAATCAATTCCAGCATTCCGGGCGCGGCGATGTCGCAATCGGCGGCTTTGTTCGGCGCGGGCGTGGGCACGCTGGTGTACCTGCTCTTCACGAAATTCAGAAGCCCCGTATTTCTCGGCTCGTCTTTCGCGTTCATCGGTTCGATGCTTGCGGCGTTTGCCGGCGGCGTTTCGATGTCGGTTGGTTATCTCGGACTCATTCTCGGCGCGGCGTTTGCGGGTCTTGTATATGTGGTCATCGCTTTAATCGTAAAGAAAGTGGGCGTAAAATGGATCAATAAACTGATGCCCGCCGTGGTTATCGGACCTACGGTTGCCATCATCGGTTTGTCGCTTGCGGGCAACGCGATCGGCGATCTGACGACGGGCGGACTGAAAGACGCGTTCGGCGGCTCGGTATGCAATTCTTACGTTGCGCTGGTGTGCGGACTTGTTACGCTGTTCACGGTAATCGCCTGCTCGGTATACGGCAAAAAAATGGCGAAACTGATTCCGTTCATCATCGGTATTCTTGCGGGCTACGCGGTAGCGGCGATCTTCACGGCGATCGGCTACGCGGCGAAAGTTGACGCGCTGAAAGTAATCGATTTCACGAAGTTTAAAAATATGCAGTGGTACCCCGACTTCGCGTTTGTGGAAGCGTTCAAAGGCAGCTACAATTTCGGCGAAGGCGGTTCGTTCGGAACCTACCTTGTAACCATCGCGGTGGCGTATGCGCCCGTTGCCTTCGTTGTATTTGCGGAACACATCGCCGACCACAAGAACCTTTCCACGATTATCGAAAAGGATCTTCTGACGGATCCCGGTCTTGACAAGACGCTTCTCGGCGACGGTATCGGTTCGCTTGCGGGCGCGTTCTTCGGCGGTTGCCCCAACACCACGTACGGCGAATCCGTAGGCTGCGTAGCCATCACCGGCAACGCTTCCGTTGCTACCATCTTCGCTACGGCGATTATGGCGATTGTGGCTTCGTTTGTGGCGCCTTTCGTAACCTTCCTTGCCACCATTCCTAACTGCGTGATGGGCGGCGTTTGCATCACCCTGTACGGCTTCATCGCGGTATCCGGCTTGAAGATGATTCAGGAAGTAGACCTCGGCAACAACAAGAACCTGTTTGTGGTATCCGTGATTCTGATTGCCGGCATCGGCGGACTGACGCTGAACTTCGGCAAAGTTACGATTACTTCCGTTGCCTGCGCGCTGATTCTCGGCATCATCACTAATGTGCTCTGCTCGATCGGCGGCAAGAAAGAAGAAGAAACCGAAAGCGTAACCGCCGAGGACGCGACGATTGCGGAATCGATGGAAACGGAAGAAAATTCCGACGAAAACAAAGCCGAATAATTAAAACAAAAAGTTTTGCTTTACTTAAAAAAACACTGTCTTGTGATCAAGGCAGTGTTTTTTTTAATACGTATCGGTTTAAGCGACGATAAAAGCCGCCTTTATTACGCGTTTTTCAGAATATCGTAAATTTCGTTTAAGTTTTTAATTTCGTAATCAGGCGAAACGTTGCTTGTATTTTTTTCGCCGCGCGGATTGTAAAAACAGGTTTTAATGCCGGCGTTTTTGCCGCCGAGAATATCGCTTGTGAGCGAATCGCCCACCATCAGCGTTTTTTCTTTCACGATTTTCGTCCCCGACTTTTCTATGAAATCGAAGGCTGCATTGAAAAATTTCACGTCCGGCTTTTCGGCGCCGACGGCTTCGGATAAAAACACGCCGTCCATCAGCGCGCCGAGCCCGGAATTTTTCAGTTTCCGCGTCTGCGCGACGACGGTGCCGTTGGAAGCGGCGTACTGTTTTACTTTGCCGCGGAGCGAACGCACGATTTCGAAGCTGTCGTCGCAATACGCCACCGTATCGCCGAGGCGCACCTGATATTCCGCGTTGAACGCTTCCGCCGCGGCAACGGGCAACCCGTGCGACGCGAAAAATTCGGCAAAGCGCGCCCGCAAAGCCTCTTCTTTTGAAATTTCGCCCTTTTCGATTTGTTTCCAGTATTTTTTATTGATTTGAGAATATTCCGCAATCATTTCGTCGGAACATTCGCCGAAGCCGAATTTTAAAAACAACGCTTTCACGGCGGCGCTTTCCGCCGCAAGAAAGTTTAACAGGGTGCCGTCTACATCCCAAAATATCGTATTTATCATTGATAATTTCCTTATGTAAAACTTTTTTAAAGATAAATTACGCGTTCGCCTTTTTCGTGCAGAAATTTTTTCACGGTGTACGCCGTGCCGCCCCGATCTTTACGCAAAAACGCGATCAGGGTATCCGCGGCTTCCACAAGGCGATCGTTGCGGTAGCTCATGCACCAGCGCACATATTCCGGGAAAAACGTTTTCGCTTTTTCCGCGTCGGCGCAGTTTTTCAGGTGCATATACCGCGCGATTTCTTCGTCGTTCATTTTTTCGTACTGCTTTTCGTAGGGGACGTACGCGACAAGACGGATTTGCGGATACAGTTTCTGCAAAGACAACACGCATTCGCCCGCCAGCATGTCGAAACCGCGCGCCATGCCGCAATAAAAATCCGTGGCGCCGTTTTTAATGCACTCTTCCACCGCTTCGTACAATTTCCGCGCGGAAAAATCGGGGTATTTTTCAATATCCCGGTGCCCCGTAAACGCCACGCTTTTCATCGGTTTTTCAAGCGCGGGAAGCGGAATTTTCAGTTGTTTTTCTTTGCTTTCCATAACCGTTTTTCAAAGAGGCTGCTTGCGTTCTTTGCCGTTGCCGCGCGGATATTTCGCGGGCGTCTGCCGGATTTTTTTCACCACGGCAAGGCAGCGTTCGCCGTAGCCTTCGGGCAGCGAATACGGATACACGACGGCTTCCGTTCCGCCGAGCTCTTTTTCCGCGTGTTTCGCTTCGGAAATTTCCGAAACGTCGGCGCTTTTGTAGGCGACGAACAAGCCGCCTTTTTTTACGAGCGGCAGGCAGTATTCGCTTAAAATATTCATGCGGGCAACCGCGCGGGCAACCGCGTAATCGAACTTTTCGCGGTAATTTTCGTCTCTGGCGGCGTCCTCCGCGCGCATATTACAAATATGCATTCCCTTAAAATCCAGTTTATCCACAATAAAACGGAGGAAATCGCACTTTTTCCCCACACTTTCAAACAGCGTGAAGCTTAAATCTTCCCTTAAAATTTTTAAAGGAACGGAAGGAAAGCCCGCGCCGGAACCGATTTCCGCCACGTTTGCGCCGTTTGAAAACAGCGTTCTCGCGGCAGCGGAATCAACGAAGTGTTTATATAAAACGTCCTTTTCTTCCGTGATGGCGGTAAGATTGTATCTGCCGTTGAATTCCAGCAGATAAGCGCGGAACGCCTCGAATTTTTCGCGGTATTCGCCGCGGATGAGCAGCAGATTTTCCTGCACGTCGATTTCTTGTTTTTCCATGCTTTCATTATAGCACAATCAAAGGAAAAACGCAACGTTTTTTCGCATCGGGAAACGTTTTCCACAGATTTCCCCTAAAACGTTTTCCACATGAGGCGGGTTGTCCACATTTATTGTGGATAACTTTTCTCACTATTTTTTATATACAATTATACGTGCATAAATTTATAACGAAATGTATAAAAATTACGGGTTGTGGAAAACTTTCCACTTGTCCACGACGAATTTCCACCGGTTATCCACAGAAAAACGGGAGATATACACAGTGCGAAAGCCTTTATTTTCAAGGCAAAAACGGGTTTTCGGGGGAGATATGCACAAATCCACCGCGCCTAATATTACTACTATTATTCCTTATATTTCTTTCTCTATCAACGTCCGCTTCCGGCGGGCGATTGCGCGCGGGCGCGTATTAACGTAAAAAATCGCGCGGAATCAACCCGAAAACGGAAATTGCGAAAATCAGGAGAAAATTTTTTCAGACAAAAGGTTTTTGCTTGCAAAAACATGCGGTTTATGGTAAAATGTACGGGTATAAGAGAAAATGTTTTTTCCGCTCTGCGCGCTTTACGGCAGAAGAAAAAACGGCAAGGGAGGTACAGAGATATGAAATTCGTATGCGATTCCGTCGATTTATCCGAAGCCGCCGTTACGGTGGTGAAGGCTTGCGCGGTGAGAACGCTTACGCCCGTTCTGGAATGTATCAGAATGCAGGTGAAAAACGACGGCGTTACTCTTTCCGCTTACGACGGCGAATTATCGATAGAAAAAAGTTTTAAAGCGGACGTGCTGGAAGAAGGCGAAGCCTGCGTGAACGGACGTCTGTTCACCGATTTCATCGGCAAAATTTCTCATACGCAGATTACCGTGGGCACCGTGGAACAGGGGCTGGAAATCAGATACGACGATTCCCGTTCGTTCATGCAGGTGCTGCCCGCGGACGAATTTCCCCGCCTGGATTGCGGCGAGAGCGTGGGCGAATTCGAAGTGGAAGAAGGAAAATTCAAAAATCTGGTGGCGCGGAGCATTTTCTGCTGCGCTTCCGACGATTCTCGCCCCATTTTAAAGGGCTGCCTTCTGGAAACGGAAGGAAACGTTCTGCGCGCTTCCGCGCTGGACGGGTACAGAATGGCGACGACGGAATGCGAACTGAAAAGCGGCGACGACGGCAAGAAAATCGTTTGCCCCGCGAGAACGCTGGGAGAAATTTCGAGAATGCTGGCGGGCGCGGACAAGCTTCTGAAAGTGGAATTTTCGGCGAATCATCTGCGCGTGGTGGTAGACGAAACCACGTTAATTTCCCGCCTGTATACGGGCGAATTCGTAAAGCGCGAAAATATCTTCCCGCCCTCTTTCACCACCGAGGTTACGCTGCGTCGCGCGGAACTTATCGAAAGCGTGGAGCGCGCGAGCGTTCTGATCCGCGGCGAGAAAAACAACCTGATCATTATGGAAGTGAAAAGCGGCGCGGTGTTCGTTACCGCGAATTCCGAGATAGGCAACGTTGCCGAAAAGGTGAACGCGGAACTGGAAGGCAAGGAAATCCGCATCGCGATGAACGGAAAATACGTGCTGGACGCGCTGAAAGCTCTGGACGAGGACGAGATCGTGATGTATATGAATACGCCGATCGCGCCGTTCGTTCTGAAGAACAAAGAGAACAAATACGGGGCTTATCTGATTTTACCTGTAAGAACCACGGCATAAACGCTTGACGAAAGGCGCCGTTTTGCTGTATAATAAACGGGATCGGCGCGAAATCGCGGCGAAAATACTTTAAAAAAATTCGATTTTTATCGTGAAGGAGAAACAAAACCATGAAGAGAACGTATCAACCCAAGAAAAGACAGAGAAGCAAAGTGCACGGATTCAGAGAAAGAATGTCTACGAAAGGCGGCAGAAACGTTTTGAAGAGAAGAAGAAACAAGGGAAGAAAGCACCTTTCCAAGTAAATCTTTTCGGGGCAGACGCGTACGCGCCGTAAAAAACGTTTTCCGCGGGGGTAAAAGCGGGAAAAAAAGCCGCATGGATGCCGGAAAACGGCTTATGCGGCTGTTCGTTTTATTTACAGATACGGAAAATTGCGGCATAAAAACGGCGGAAAAGCAAGGTTGCGGGGCTGAAAGTGGAATATAAAAGACTGAAAAAACAATCCGAATTGCAGAACCTTTTCAAAAGCGGTTCGCGCGCGTTTTCGGGGAGTCTTACGCTTTTATACCTGCCGGCGGAAGAGAATTATTTTGCCGTTTCCGTGGGAAAAAAACACGGGAAAAGCGTGCATAGAAACCGCATCAAGCGGCTGGTGCGCGAGGCGTTCCGCCTGAACGTGAACAAAATGAAAGGCACGTACAAAATCGTGTGTCTGCCGAAAGTGCGGGACGAATACACGTTTGCGACGTTCGATAAAGACGTAAAAGAAATGATCCGGAGAAAAAAACTGTGAAACGGGCGGACGGCGTTGCCGATTTTTACGCGGACTTCGTGCCGGTGCCCTCGCTTTCCGATTTGTTTTACGTAAACAAACGGGTGCTTTCGAAAATTTTCAGACCGTATCTGAAAATGCTTTGCATGCGCCTGATTATCTTTTATCAGCGGCACATTTCGCGCCATACGTGTTTATACCGCCCCACCTGTTCGCAGTATACGCTGGAAAGCATCAACAACCGCGGCGTGATAGAGGGAATACTTTTAGGCGCGTTCAGGATTCTGCGGTGCAACCCTTTTTCGAAAGGCGGATACGACCCTCCGAAAGAAAACCGGTACAAAAAATGGGTGCTGTAACCGCTTGAGAAACCGAAAAAACATTGACGGAAATTTAAAACATGCAGATATTTCAAATTTTAGCGACGACAGCGAAGATTATCACGTTCGGCAAAACGGACGTGGTGAGCCTGAACTGGATTTCGCGCATCATCAGAAACATCATCGAAAGCGTTGGCAGCGTGGGCGTGGGCATTATCTTGTTCTCGCTGGTGCTGAAAGCCATCGTTCTGCCGTTCGATATTTATCAGAGAGTATCGATGACGAAACAGAACGCCAAGATGAAAGAAAATCAGGCGAAAATGGAAAAGCTTCAGAAGCAGTACGCGAACGACAAGGCGGCGTACAACCAGAAGCTGATGGAAATGTACAAGGAAAACGGCATTTCGATGTTTTCTTCGTGTCTGCCCGCCATTTTATCCATCGTCATCTTTTTTGTGGCGATCAACGCGTTCAATAAATACTCGCAATTCGCCGATCTGAACAATTACAACGCGCTGGTGGATGCTTACCACGCGGCGGTGATTGAAAACACGGCGGTAATCAAAGACGAAAACATTTTTGATGGCAATCTGACACAGGACAACGGCTATACGCTGTCGGCGGATGAGAACGGCGAATACAAATATTTTATTATCAAAGACGACGCGCACTACGTTACGGCGTTGGTGGAAAAGAAAGAGTTTGCAACCGTGGAAGAAAAAATCGCGTATATCACGAGCGCGGACAAGCAATATTTCGTGGACGCGGACAAATACAACGCGGCGCACGGTACGGCGCTGAGCGCGGACGAATGCGCGACGGCGATTGCGGAAAACGCAAAAGAAAACGTGAAAAAGGTGTACGAAAGCACCGTTTCGCACAGCATGAAATTCCTCTGGATAAAGAATATCTGGCAGACGGACGCGAGCTTCAAGCACCCGGTGCTGAAATATTCCGATTTCCAGTCCTCCGTGCTGAATAAATTCGTTAATCAGTCGGTTACACCGTATGACGAAGAAAGCTACAATATGGTAACGGAGAAGCTGGGCGATTACAAAACGCAGGCGAACGGGTATTATATTTTAATCGCGCTTTCCATCGGTACCATTCTGTTGCAGCAGTTTATTACGATGCGTTCGCAGAAAGAACAGCAGAAGTATTCTTCGGCGGACGGTACGGGCGCGGCGAATCAGAAAATGATGATGGTGGTGATGACGGTGATGTTCGCCATCTTCGCGTTCATGTATTCGGCGGCGTTTTCGATTTACATGGTTACGAGCAACCTTGTATCGATGATTATGACGCTGATTATCAATAAGGCGGTAGCCGTAACGATGGCGAAGCAGGAAGAAAAGAAACTGCAGCAGAAGTACGACAACCGCTTCCCCGGAAGATCGTATCAGAGCGGCAAAGACGGGAAGAAGAAAAAATAAAAATTTCTTGAAACGGAACTTTATAAGGAGATTTTTAAAAAATGCAGAAATTTAAGGAATATACCGGAAAAACCTCGGAAGAGGCGATAGAGATCGGTTTGAAAGATTTGGGGCTGACGAGAGAAAACGCGGAAATCCGCGTACTGGAAGAAGGCAAAAAGAAATTGTTCGGTTCGGTGAAGGCACGCGTGGAAATCGCTCCTCTTTGCGCCGCATGCGACGTAAACGGCGAAAAATTGTGCGATAACTGCGAAGCCGATACGGCGACGGAAAACAAAGAAACCGCCGCGGAAGAGAAGAAAAAGCGGCTTGCGAAGATTCAGACGAACGCGGAAGGAAAGACGGACGGCGAGAGAGCCGTGGAATTTCTGGACGGGCTGTTTGAGATTATGAACATCGCGGCGATGACGGAGCTGGTTGCCGAGAACGAAAAAATCATCATCAACGTAACGGCGGCGAACAACAACGCGCTGATAGGAAGAAAAGGCATGGTGCTGGACGCGGCGCAGACGTTGGCGGGCGCCGTGGCGAACATCGGCAGAGAAGATTATAAGCGCGTGGTGGTAGACTGCGAAAACTACCGCGAAAACCGCGAAGAAACGCTGGAAAGACTGGCGAACAACCTTGCGGCGAAAGCGGTTCGTCTGGGCAGAAAAATCCGTCTGGAGCCGATGAACCCGTACGAACGCCGTATTATTCACGCAGCGCTTTCCGAAAACAAAGAAGTTACCACGGAGAGCGAGGGCAAGGAGCCCGCGCGTTATATCGTGATTATTCCCGTGGGCGTTGAGGACGACCGCCCCGCGTTGTACGCAGGCTACGACAAGCGCGACGGCGACAGAAACGGCAGAGGCGGCAGAGGATTCAACAAGGGCTATCGCGACGGTTTCCGCGGCGACAGAGACAATCGCGGCGGGCGAGGCGGTTATAACCGCAACGGCGGCAGAGGCGGAAAAGGCGGATTCAACCGCGACAGACGCCCTTCCGGCGACCGTTCGTCCGTGTACAAGAAGCCGGATAACGATTTCTTCGGAACGTTCCTCGGCAACAGCGGACACGACGGCAGCGACAAAGAAGATTGAAATAAAACGAATGGAAAACGGGGGCGAATTGAAAATTTGCCCCCTGTTTTGATAAGAAAATAAAAAAGACGGGACGAAAATAAAATCGTCTCGTTTTTTTCTGTTAAACAATTTGCGGCGGATAAAAAATTACGGGGCAATATTCGGAATCCCCTGCCCATGGGCGGAACGAACGCGTTTTTAGGTATAAAAAATCCCGCCGAGCGGCGGGAGAAAATACTGCAAAATCTTCTTAACGAACGGCGTTTAAAAAATAGAAGAACTGTCGAATACGTTCACAGCCGGCTTCTTTTCCGCGCCGTCGTTGTCGCGTTTGTTGTTGTTGTTGTTGTTGTTGTTGTTGTTGTTGTTGCGGGGGGCGCCGGGAGCGGCGTTTTCGGTACCGTGCGCGCCGCGGGGTTTGTTTTTATTCTTTTTGAAATTTTTGGCGTTTTTTTCGCCGGAATCGGCACGCGTGTTGTTTTCGGCGGATTCCGCGGATAAAACGTCCGCTTCGTCGTCCTCTTTTTCCGCAGGGGAGGGATTTTGCGCGGGCTTTTTGAAGCGCAGATCGGAAACGTTGTAATCGCGGTAGGCGACGTTTCCGGCGTTATCGGTAATGCGCAGTTTCGCCGTCATTTTCAGCATGTTTACGGCAACCACCGTGCCCGTGCCGTCTGCGGCGGAGGCTTCGGAACCGATTTTGGGAACCTGCTTGAACGCTTCCGCGTAATAATCGTTTTCGTAGCTTAAACAGCACATCAGTCTGCCGCAGAGCCCGCTGATTTTACCCGGATTGAGGGAAAGTCCCTGATTTTTCGCCATTTTGATGGAGACTTTTTTAAATTCGGGCATATTGCCTGCGCAGCAGCACACTCTGCCGCACGGGGCGATGCCGCCGAGATATTTCGTTTCGTCGCGCGTGCCTACCTGACGAAGTTCGATGCGGTTATGAAACGCCGCAGCAAGCGCCCGTACCAGTTCGCGGAAATCCACTCTGCCCGCCGACGTGAAGAAAAACACGATTTTCGAGCCGTCGAACGCGTATTCGCAATCGACAAGTTTCATATCCAGACCGAGCTCGATGATTTTTTTGCGGCAGATATCCATGGCTTCCGGCTTTTTAGCAAGGCAAGCCTCGTAAAATTCGGTATCTTTCGGCGTGGCGATACGCACTACGCTTTTTAACGGCGGAGTGATTTCCGATTCGTCGATTTCTTTTTCGGGGTACGCCACCCACGCGTATTCGACGCCTTTCGAAGTTTCTACGATGACGGGCATGTTGCGTTTGTATTCTTCGCCCGCTTTCGGCGCGAAATAGTACAGTTTTCCGCCGCTTTTGAATTTGATGACGACTACTTTAATCATAAAAAATTTCCTGAAATTGCCTGATTTTTACGCGTTATCCGCGTTTTCCGGCAAGAATTTTACTGAGTGAGATTTCTAAAATCTGTGCGAACGCGCCGTTGAAATACAGTTGCCGTTCGCCGTCGGAAAGGACGTTCAGCGCCTTTAACAGATCGCCTTTCTGATATTGCGCGGCAAGTTTTTTCACGTTTTCGTTATCGGAAACGCTGCCGCGGAACGTAAGGTTGCGTTCTTTGGCGATTTGCAGCTTCAACGCGTCGAAATAAATGATTTTAAGAAGCGACAAAAGCTCTTTCGGGTATTTCGTCGCGCCGTATTCGCGCACGAGATAAGGCAGCAAAGCGGGCGTTGAAAAACAAAGATTCCATGCCGCCTGCGTGAGTTCTTTAAAGTATCCGCCGGAAGCAAGTTCGAGCGCTTTTCCGGGAACGCCGCCCGACGATTTTGCGCATAACGCCGCGTCCTGTTCGGAAAGCGAAGGAACGTTTCTTAACAGATACGCGGTGATTTCGCTTTCGGAAAAAGACGGGATTTCGATTTTTTCCACGCGGGAAAGGACCGTGGGCAGCACGGAAAACGAGGAGGTGGCGCCGAGAAGAAAGCTTACGCCTTCGGGCGGTTCTTCCAGCATTTTCAGCATTTTGTTCTGCGCTTCTTTCGTGGCTTCGGAAAAATTGCCGATGACGAACAGTTTCGTTTCGCCTTCCACGGGGCGGAGAATACATTCTTCTTCCACGGCTTCCGCGTCCGCCACGGAAAATTTTTTGCCCGCTTCCGGATAAAAAATACAATCCGCGTACGATTCTTTCCGGATTAAAGATTCGACGCGTGCGCGATCGGCTTCGGTTTGTATATTGCGTTCGAAAAACAGCGTCGCGAAAATTTTCAGAACGTTGCGAAGAGAGCCGGGATCGGGAAGCAGCAGCAGATACGCGTGGCGCAATTCTCCCCGCGAAGCGTACAACTGCTGCGTTTTATATGCGTTGGTATGCCTGATCAGTCTTTCCATGCGTAAGCCTCGCGGTGGGTGGATTTGTTGTAACGACACCATTATACCACGCGCGGAGAAAAAAAGCAAGCGCGCGGGCGGAATTTTATTTTTGCGGCTGTTTATTTGTCCGCATCGCTTCCGTATAACGCAGCCAGCCCGCCCGTGGAGGTTTCGCGGTAGCGGGTGCTCATATCTTTGCCCGTTTCGTACATGACTTTCACCACGTTGTCGAACGAGATTTTGCGCTTGTTTTTCAGCGATTTCGAAAGGGTTACGGCGTTTACGGCTTCGATGGCGGCTACCGCGTTACGTTCGATGCAGGGAATCTGTACCAGACCGAGCACGGGATCGCACGTTAAGCCGAGGTTGTGTTCGAGCGCGATTTCCGCGGAACATTCCACGCCGTCGGAATCGAGACAGAAAACGGAAGAAAGCGCGGCTGCCGCCATGGAGCAGGCAACCCCGACTTCCGCCTGACAACCGCATTCCGCGCCGCTTATGGAAGCGTTCTGTTTGACGACGTTGCCTACGACGCCCGCCGCGGCGAGCGCGTTTAAAATTTCTTCTTCCGGAACGTTGTTATCGCGGTACATATAGTATAATACGGCGGGGAGAATGCCCGCGGCGCCGCAGGTTGGCGCGGTTACGATAATTCCGTTATCGGCGTTTTCTTCCGCTACGGCGAACGCGTAGGAGGCGAGCTTTCTGTTTTCGCGCATGACGGACGTTTCGAATTTCGCTTCCGCGGAATACAACGTTTTCGCCTTTCTTTCCAGCCGCAGCGCGCCGGGAAGAACGCCGTCTTTCCGTAAACCGCGCTCCACGCTTTCTTTCATGGCGTTCCATACGTTTTTCAGGTGAGAAAACACGTCCGGTTCGTAAAATTTTACGTAATCGGGCAGAGAAAGGTTGTTTTCTTCGATGAATTTGCGGACGGCTGCGAAATTTTTCTGCGGGTACACTTCCGGGGTATCCGGGTAGGGTTTGCCGTTGATGACGACGCTGCCGCCGCCGACGCTCTGCGCCGTGCAGACAAGAATTTTTTCGCCGTTTTCCGTTTTGTATAATTTCAGCGTGTTGGGGTGTTTCAAATCTTTTGCGCGCGCGTCGAAAATAATCTTCGTGTTTTCGCCGAGCACTTCTTTCAGCACGCGATCGGTGCCGTGTCCTTTGCCCGTAAGCGCGAGCGAACCGAATAATTCCGCCGTGTAATCGCCTTTGCCGAAGTTCCCGACGGCGTAGTACGCCACGCGTTCCGGTCCGATGGTGTGGGAACTGGAAGGACCTCTGCCGATTTTATACAATTCTTTTAAAGATTTCAAGGCGATAACCTCCGGTTGGTTTGTAAATCCGCGGTATTTATCATGCGCAAAATTTTATAAACGGGAAAAGAAGAGAAAAACGCCTGCGCAAAACGCAGACGTTCTTCAAAGATGGAGCGGGAAACGAGACTCGAACCCGCGACATTCACCTTGGCAAGGTGACGCTCTACCACTGAGCTATTCCCGCATCTTTTAACTATATCAGCATACCATAAAAGTTAAAACGTTGTCAAGCGATTTTGCGGCATTCCCGAAAAAATCGGCGGAACTTTTTAAAACGGGCGTTTTAAGGCGGAATACAGACGACAGAAAAATTTTTCCGCCGCGGCGTTTAAGAAATCGGGCGACGGGTTAAATATAATCTGTAACAAAAAAGAAGCGCCGCAGGGCGGTGCCGGAACAAGCGATCGCTTGCACGGCGGAAAGGTTTGCGGGGCGTACAAAAATCGGATGAAATAAGGAGCGTGATAATTATGGCAGGAAAAGTAATCGGTATCGATCTCGGTACCACGAATTCGTGCGTAGCGGTAATGGAGGGCGGCGAACCCGTTGTAATCGCCAACGCGGAGGGCGCAAGAACCACCCCTTCCGTAGTTTCTTTTCAGAAAGACGGTTCCCGTGTGGTAGGTCAGGCGGCAAAACGTCAGGCGGTGGCGAATCCCGACAGAACGGTGATTTCCATCAAACGCCATATGGGTACGGATTATAAAGTGGACATTGACGGCAAGGGATATTCCCCGCAGGAGATTTCCGCAATGATTTTAACGAAATTAAAGACGGACGCGGAAGCGTACCTCGGACAGAAAGTTACGGAAGCCGTAATTACCTGCCCCGCGTACTTCTCCGATTCGCAGCGTCAGGCAACGAAAGACGCCGGCAAGATTGCCGGGCTGAACGTGCTTCGTATCATCAACGAACCCACGGCGGCGGCGCTTGCGTACGGACTTGACAAAGACAAGGGCGGCAAGGTGATGATTTACGACCTCGGCGGCGGTACGTTCGACGTTTCCATTCTTGAAATTTCGGACGGCGTGTTCGAAGTGCTTGCCACGAACGGCGATACGCACCTTGGCGGCGACGACTGGGACAACAAGATTATGGAATATCTTGTGGACGAATTCAAGAAGTCGCACGGCATCGATCTTTCGAAAGACAAGATGGCGATGCAGCGTTTGAAGGAAGCGGCGGAAAAGGCGAAAATCGAACTTTCCGGCATGAATTCCACCAACATCAATCTGCCGTTCATTTCGATGAGCGCCGACGGACCTCAGCACATGGACATCACCCTGACGAAGCAGAAATTCGAAGCGATGACGGCGGATCTTCTGAACCGTACCGTAGAGCCCATGAAGAAGGCTATGAAAGACGCTTCGCTGACGTATAACGATATCGACAAGGTGATTCTGGTAGGCGGTTCTACCCGTATGCCCGCCGTTGTGGAAAAGGTGCGCGAAGTAACCGGCAAAGAGCCGTTCAAGGGCATCAACCCCGACGAATGCGTGGCGATCGGCGCCGCGGTACAGGGCGGCGTTTTGACCGGCGAAGTGAAAGACGTTCTTCTTCTGGACGTTACTCCGCTTTCCCTCGGTATCGAAACGCTGGGCGGCGTGTTTACGAGAATCATCGACAGAAACACCACCATCCCCGTGAAGAAGAGTCAGGTGTTCTCTACGGCGGCGGATAACCAGACGAGCGTGGATATTCACGTATTGCAGGGCGAACGCGAATTCTGCAAAGACAACAAGACGCTGGGCAACTTTATGCTGACGGGCATTGCTCCCGCGCCCCGCGGTATTCCGCAGATCGAAGTTACGTTCGATATCGACGCGAACGGCATCGTGCACGTAACGGCGCAGGACAAAGGCACCGGCAAGTCTACGGATATTACGATTACCTCCTCCACGAATCTTTCCGAAGAGGAAATTGACAAAGCGGTGAAAGAAGCCGAACAGTTTGCCGAAGAGGATAAGAAGCGTAAGGAGAAAGTAGACAACAAGAACAAGCTTGACGGTATGATCTTCTCCGTTGAGCAGACGATGAAAGATTCCGGCGACAAGCTGACGGACGACGATAAGGCTGCTTTGAACGGCGCGATCGAAACGGCGAAGAAAGAGCTTGAATCGGACGACGACGAGAGAATCAAAGCGGCGTACGACAATCTGATGAACGCCGTGCAGCCGGTATTCCAGAAGCTGTATCAGAACGCTCAGGGCGCGGCGGGAGCCAACCCCGATATGGGCGGCGCGAACGGCGGAAACGACGGCGATACGGAATTCCATCAGTAAGCCGTAAGACGTAAAACGCGGGAGACTTTCCTTGTGTGAACGAAATAACGAAGCCATCGGGTTCGCCGGAAAGGCGAGCCCGAATGGCGTATTATAAAGAAATAAAGAACACAAAGAGATAACACTATGGCGGAAAGCAAGAAAAATTATTACGAAATACTTGGCGTGAGCAAAACCGCGAGCGCGGACGAAATCAAGTCGGCGTACAGAAAGCTGGCGAAACAGTATCACCCCGATCTGCACCCCGGCGACGCGGCTGCCGCGGAAAAATTCAAAGAGATCAACGAGGCGAACGAAACGCTTTCCGACGCGCAGAAACGTAAGCAATACGATTTCGAACTGGAACACCCCGGCATGGGGTCGGGCGGGTTCGGCGGATTTTCGGGCTTCGGCGGCGGCGACGGCGCGGGGTTCGGCGGATTCGAAGATATTTTCAGCAGCTTTTTCGGCGGCGGATTTTCGGGCTTCGGCGGCGGAAACGGCGCGGGCGGAGCGGCGCAGTCGAAAGTGGGCGAAGATATTCAGAAAGAGATGACTCTTTCGTTTATGGACGCGGCGAAGGGCTGCAAAAAGACGGTTTCGTATATGCGTAACGCGCCCTGCGAAAGCTGTAAAGGCACGGGCGCGAAGGACGGAACGGCGTTTAAAACGTGTTCGCGCTGCGGCGGCAAAGGCGTGGTGCAGAGCGTGCAGAACACCGTGTTCGGCAGGACGATCAGGCAGGGAGTATGCCCCGATTGCGGCGGCACGGGCAAGATTATCACGGAAAAGTGCGCGGACTGCAAAGGCAAGGGGTATACCCGCAAGGAAGCGGAAATCACGTTCAACGTGCCTGCGGGCGTGAACAACGGAAGCTACATCAGAAAACGCGGAGGCGGTCATGCGGTGCAGGGCGGCGTGCCGGGCGATCTGATTATCGTGTTCAAGGTGGAGCCGCACAAACTTTTCGTGCGGGACAATTTCGATTTGAAGATAGACGTGCCCGTATCGTTTAAAACGGCGGCGCTGGGCGGCGTCGTAAAGGTGCCCGGCGTGGACGACACGTTTGATTTTACGGTGCCCGAAGGCACGCAGAGCGGACAGATTTTCACCGTGCGCGGCAAAGGCATCAAATCGGCGACCGGGGCAACAGGAAATCTGATTATCCGCGTGATTGTGGAAGTGCCTTCGCATCTTACGAGGGATCAGAAGCGCGCGCTGGAAGAAACCGATTCGGCGATCGATCTGAAGCAGTACGATAAACGCAAAAAGTACGCGGACGTGTTGGAAAGCCTGTACGGCACGAAGCCGTATTAAGGCGCGGAAAAACGCGGCGCCGCGTTGAATAAACGAACCGTATTTTCTTAAGTCCGGTTCTTTTCAACCTCTTCTCGCAAAAAACGCGGGAAGAGGTTGAATTTTTTAAAACGGAAAGAAGCGGCGTGAAAGCGGCGGAGGGCGGTTACGCAAGCGCGGCGGGCGCGAAACGATTGACAAACGGCGCGAAAAACGCTATAATAAGGCAAAACGCTGCGGAGAGAATCTGCCTGACGGAAACGGAAAAATGAAAGAACAGAGAACGATTTATTACCGGGACGAGCTGAACGACGAATTTTCTTCGGCGAAGATCGTTCCGCGTACCATCGACGAAAATTACCGGTATGTGCACGGAAACGTATTTTACCGCTTTTTTTCCGCGTTGCTGTACCGCGTGATAGCGAAACCGCTGGCATTTCTTTTTCTGAAAATCAGATTCGGCTGGAAAGTAAAAAATAAAAAAGCGCTGAAAGCCGTGCCTGAAAAGAGCGCGTACTTTTTGTACGGCAATCACACTTCCGCCGCTGCCGATCCGTTCGTGCCCGCGTTGCTGGCGGGAAAAAGGCGGGCGTACGTCATCGTTCATCCCGCCAACGTGTCTATCAAGGGTATGGGCGGCGTGAATGCGGCGCTGGGGGCGCTGCCGCTGCCGGATAATCTGAAAGCCACGAAAAATTTTCTTGCGGCGATAGAAAAACGCGTGCAAAGCGGCGCGGCGGTCTGTATTTATCCGGAGGCGCATATCTGGCCGTATTATACGAAAATCAGACCGTTCAAAGATACGTCGTTCCGTTATCCCGTGCAATACAAAACGCCTGTTTTCACGTTTACGAATACCTATCGGAAGCGCAGATTTTTCAGGACGCCGCGGATGGTAACGTATGTGGACGGACCGTTTTATCCGGACGGGAGTTTAAGCGCGAAACAGGCGAAAGAAACGCTGAGAAACGCCGCGTTTGAGGCAATGGAAAAACGCAGCGACAATTCCGCCGCGGAATATATCCGTTACGTGCGCGCGGAGGACGAAAAAACACCCGGCGAGGACGAAAAGAGATGAGATATTTATTGTTTGCGGGCAATTATAAAGTGTTCGACGGAATACTCACCTGTTTGCTTTCCGTGGCGAAGCGAAACAAAACCGCCGAACCGTTTACCGCATTGATTTTAACGATGGACGTTTCGTATCTGCGCGACGATTACACCCCCGTAACGGAGGAGCAGACGCGGTTCCTGCGCGAAGTGATGAAGAAATACAACGCGGAAAACGACGTGAAAACCATAGACGTTTCCGAACTGTATGCTACGGAATTCTGGGGCTGCCCGAACGAGGGCGCGTATTGTTCTCCGTATACGCTGTTAAGATTGTTTGCGGATAAAATCCCCGAAATTCCCGATAAAATTCTGTATCTCGACGCGGATATCATGTTCAACCGTGATTTTACGCTGCTGTACGATATAGACGTATCCGGGGTGGAGTATGCCGCGGCGCGCGACCATTACGGAAAATACATTCTGTATTACAACTATATCAATGCGGGCGTGCTGCTTCTGAATATGAAAATGATACGAGAAACGGGGGCGTTTTTCCGCGCGCGGGAGCTGATTAAATCGAGAAAACTGCTGTTTGCCGATCAGAGCGCGATTGTGCGGAGCACAAGCAAAAAGAAAATGCTGCCGCAGAAATTCAACGACCAGAAATTTCTGCACAAAAGTACCGTGGTGAGGCATTTCAGCAAGCGGCTGTTTTATTTCCCGTATCCGCATGTGGATAACATCAAGCAATGGAACGTGGAAAAAGTGCGTTCCGTGTTCGGGTACCGCGAATTTGACGATATTCTGGACGAATATCTTGCCCTGAAGGCGGGCTTCGGAGAGGAACAAGAAAGTGCGGCGCGGAGGATAGTGGAAGCCGAGACGAAAATACAACCGGAAAAAACGCAGGAGAATCAATTATGAAATATACAGAACTTACCGTGCATACCACAAACGAAGCAAGCGAAATCGTGGCGGACGTGATGTGGAATTATACCGATTTCGGCGTTACCGTGTGCGACGTGAACGATATTATCGCTCTGCAGAAAACCAAAGACGGCTACTGGGATTACATCGACGAGAATCTGCGCGACGTTTCCCGTACGGACGTTTTGGTGAAATGCTATCTGGAAGAGGCGACGGCGCCGAAAATCGCCGCCGCGATTATGGACGATATTTTTCTTGCGCGGGAACGCGCGGCGGGCGCGATCGATTTCGGTACCCTCGAAGAAGCGAAGCGGCAGGTGGACGGCGACGACTGGATAGAGGTATGGAAAAAGCATTTCCGCCCCATTCATTTATCGCGCATCGTGGTGGTGCCGGAATGGATAAAGTACGAAAAACAGCCGGACGAAGAAATCGTGCTGCTCGATTCGAACATGGCGTTCGGCACGGGCGAACACGAAACTACTTCCATGTGCGTGGAAGAAATGCAGAATTATCTGCATGCGGGCGATACGTGCATAGACGTGGGCTGCGGCAGCGGCATCCTCGGCATTTCCGCGGTGAAGCTGGGCGCGGCGAAGGCGTACCTGACGGACGTGGACCCGATTGCCGTGAAAAGCGCGAATCATAACGCGGCGCTGAACGGCGTGGCGGAAAAATGCGTGGTGGCGCATGCCGACCTGCTGGAAGATACTTCCGTGCAGGGCGACGTGATGCTTGCCAACATTACGGGAGAAATTCTGGTGCGGCTGGCGCCTTCGATTCCGAAAAATTTAAAGCGGGACGGCGTATTGATTTTAAGCGGCATCATCGAAAGCCGTCTGCAAATGGTGAAAGACGCGTTTTCCGCCGAAGGGCTGCGTGTGATAAAACAGCGGCAGAAAGGCGACTGGTATGCGCTGGTGCTGCGCTTTAACGAAGCCGAAAACGGCGAAAGGACGGGGGCATGAGCGGATTGAAACGTTTTTTTGCCGAAAGCATAGAAGTGGGCGGAGAGTGCGTCCTGACGGGCGAAGAGTTTGAACACGCGCGCACGGTGATGCGGCTTTCCGAGGGCGACGAAGCGGTGCTTTTATCGGGCGACGGAAAAGAGTACACGGCGATCGTAACGGCGGTAACGAAAAAAGAAATGACCTTTCACGTGCTTTCCGCGCGGGAGTGCGACAAGGAACCGAAAACGGACGTCGCGCTGTACTTCGGGTTTCTGAAAAACGCGGATAAAAACGAATTCGCCGTACAGAAAGCTACGGAACTGGGCGTAAGCCGGATAGGGCTGTTCGCTTCCGATTATTCCTCGGCGTATCTTTCCGAAAACAAGACGGAGCGGCTGAAAAAGGTGGCGCGCGAGGCGGCGAAACAGTGTCTGCGCGCTTCGTGCCCCGAAATCATGGCGTTTTCTTCGTTTGACGAGGCGCTGAAAGACGCGCAGAGATACGGAGTGCGGCTGTTTGCGTGCGAATTTGCGAAAAGCAGCGACGAGCCGATTGAAAAACTGCTTTCCGGCGGCGCTGCCGACGGCGTGGCGGTGATGATAGGCAGCGAGGGCGGATTTTCGGAACGCGAAGCGGACGAGGCGAGAAAAAGCGGTTGCAGTTTCGTTTCTCTGGGCAGGCGGATTCTGCGCGCGGAAACGGCGGCGGTGGCGTTGTTATCCGTAGTGGCGTACGAAACGGGAGAATTGAAATGACGGAAAAAGTAACTGCAACGGACGGCGCGTGCGGCGGAACGCAGCCGAAAAAGACGGCGGCGGTATTGACGCTCGGCTGTAAAGTGAACGACGTGGAAAGCGGTTCGCTGATTACGGGGCTGAAAAGCTTGGGCTACGAGGTGAAAAACGAACACGCGTATGCCGATTTGTATATCATAAATACCTGCGCGGTAACGGCGGAGGCGGAGCGGAAAAGCAGGCAGGCGGTGGGGCGCGCCCTGAAAGACAATCCCGCGGCGCGCGTGATCGTATGCGGGTGCGCTTCGCAGAGAGACCCCGCGGCGTTTTCGGATAAAGCGGGGGTGTTCTGCGTGTTCGGAGCGCGGCAGAAGCAGCGGATTCTGGAAATCGTGGAGGGCGGATTCGAAGAGAAAAACGCGGGAATCGATTTTGAAAAGAACGCGGACGGCAAGGCGGATAAAACCGCGGAAGAATACGACGAGGCGGCGCGCCCGGAATCGATGAAAACCAGAAATTTCGTAAAGATTCAGGACGGGTGCGACCGGTTTTGCTCGTACTGCATTATTCCGTATCTGCGGGGACGCAGCCGTTCCCGCAGAATCGAAAGCGCGGCGAAAGAAATTCTGGAATCGACGGCGTACGAAACGGTGATAACGGGCATAGACGTTTCCGATTACCGCGACGGCGAACGGGATATTTCCGATTTGCTGTATGCGGTGAAGGACGCAGATACGCGGATTCGGTTCAGTTCGATGGAAGAAAGCATGATTACGCCGCGGTTTCTGGAAGCGTGCAGAGCGCTGAAAAATTTCGCGCCGCAGTTTCATTTGTCGCTGCAGAGCGGTTCGGACGCGGTGCTGAAATCGATGAACCGGAAATACACGCGCGCGCAGTATCTTGAAAAATGCCGCATGATATACGAAGCGTTCGAACACGCGGCGATTACCACGGATATCATCGTGGGGTTTCCCACGGAGACGGAAGCGGACTTCGAAGATTCGCTTTCCATCGTGAAAGAAGCGGGATTTTTGCAGGTGCACGCGTTTCCGTATTCTCCGCGCGAAGGCACGACGGCGGCGAAGCGGTATAAAGAATTGCCGGCGGCGGTGAAAAAAGAACGGGTGGCAAGAATGCTTGCCGCGGCGGCGGAACAAAAGACGGCATATCTGACGGGCTGCATCGGCAAAACTTATACGGTGGTGCCCGAAACGACGGAGACGGACGAGGAAAACGGCGGCGAACTGTATACCGGGCACGCGGAAACGTACGCGAAGTTTTACGTGGCGGGACTTTCGGAAAAAACTCCCGTGAAAGTGCGCGCGACGGCGCTGTACAAAGACGGTTTGCGCGGCGCGGTAATTAACGAAACGGAAACGAAATAAGCCGAGGAGGGCGAAAAAAATGGATAAAAATTGCGTATTCTGTAAAATCATCGCGGGGGAGATTCCTTCTTCGCGGCTGTACGAGGATGAAAAAATGATTGTCATCCGCGACGTGGAACCGAAAGCGAAGCTGCACTATCTGTGTATTCCGAAAGAGCATTTCGCGCATCTGACGGAGATGGACGGGGCGCGCGCGGAAACGCTGAAAGAGTGCTTTCTGAAAATCGCGGAGCTGAAAGACAAGCTGGGCTTTGAAAACGGCTATCGCGTGGTGATCAATCAGGGCGACGACGCGGGGCAGACGGTGCACCATCTGCATATTCATCTGCTCGGAGGCGAATCGCTGAAAGATTTGTAAGCTTTTTATAACAACACGCCGCGGCAACGAGCGGCGAAAACAAACGAAAAAAGAAAAATCCGACTTTTGCGGAACAATCGGGAACCCCGGTATGTTGCAAAAAACGGATTTTTTTTATGCCCCGAAGCCTGCGGCGCGGGGTTAATCTTTCGTCAATCCTAAAATATACGCCGCGTCGAGATCGAGTTCTTTGCATAATTTCGCAAAGGTATCCAGCTTCGGCAGCTTTTTCGTGGTGCGGTACTGCGTGATCATCTCCGGCGAAACGCCTACGCGCTTCGCGATTTCCGTGGTCGTCAGCTGACAACTGTTCAGTTCTTCCACCAATCTTTGTTTAATCAAATCGTTTCTCATATAAAATATTATATAAATTATAGCTTAAAAACGCTTGACGACTAACCGTCGGTTAGTATATAATATACAATGCGGAGGCGGAAAATACCCGCAAAAAGTAATTTTTGCGGCGGAAAAAAGAAGTCGTCTTTGCCGGGAGGAACGGGATATGGCGTTGATTTTATGCCCGTATTGCAAAAAAACGATCAGCGATACGGCGGAAATCTGTATTCATTGCGGGCAGCCGCTCCGACGGGCGCCGCAAGCGGCGGGGCAACCCGCGCAAGCGCAACCCGTGCGGGAAAACGTAAGCGCCGCACAGACGGCGGAGCAAAAAACGAAAAATTACGAAGAATTGCCTTTCGAAGAAAAGAAAAAGCTGCGCAGGCAGTTCAACGCGAAATATCCGCAGTATGCGAAATACGACGAACGCGATTTATTTACGAAAAAATCGAAAATTTTTGGTTGGATTTTTTTTGTTGCGACGCTGCTGGTTTGCATATTGATGATAAAATTGTCGATTAAATATTCGGGAGTGGACGATAAAAAATCGATGGCATGCGCAATTGTGGTTCTGGTGGTATTTTGCGCTTTTTGCATTTCGGACACCGTGGAAAATATCGTACGGATGAAGCAAAGAAAGAAGAGGTTGCGGGTGCTGAAACTGTACGTGAAGTGGCTGCATGACGAGAAAGGGGTAGTATACAAGGTGAAATTCGACAAACAATATGCCGGATTGAAACAATATTACGACAGAGTTAACGTAGACTACGAAAACATATGAGGTGAAATTATGGCATTGATACAATGCCCCGACTGCGGGGCGCAAGTTTCTTCGAATGCGCCGCGGTGCGTACACTGCGGCTGCGTTTTCACGGCGTGCCCGGAATGCGGCGCGGTATATGCGGGAAAGGCGGAAACCTGCCCGAACTGCGGGTATAAAATCGCTCCGGCGTTCGAGGTGAAAAACGAGTATACGAAAATGGATTACGCGAAAAGCGGATACGGCGAAAACACGACGCTTGCCTGGAAAAGAAAAGCGGACGGCAGCGGCGTGATTATGAAATACATTACTTATTTTCAGTTGCTGATGCTGGCGGCGATAGTGATTTTAATTATCGTGGCGTTTTTTAAATTTAAAAACTGGCCGGAAATCGACGCTTCCGTTTCGTTGAAAGAATTGGAAAAGTCGCTTACGACAATGAAAAATTTTAAAATGGATACGATGACGCTGGCAAGGTGGGGATGTATTCTCGGCGCCGCGGTGCCGATTATTACGATGACGAAAACCGTGTTCTTTCAGCTGTCGTGCGCAAGCTGGATGGCGGCGAATAAAGTGGATGTTTCCGCGATTGTAAAACGGGCGGATTCGAAAGTAGACGTTTCCGAAGAGGAGCAGGAAACGGAAACCTTCGATAACGTTTCTTCCGCGGCATATCTTTCGTTGGTGCCGAACGACAGAGGACGGAAAATCGCAAGGCTGATTTTAACTATCGTCGTCTCCGTTGCGGTGGCTTACTTCGTATTCAAAGGCATCGGCGAAAATGTAGACGCGTTTATGGCAAGCAAGGGCGTGCCCGCGGATTTGGATTCGTGGTTTTCCGCTTCGGCGGGCAGCTTCGAAGAGAGCAGCTTTGAATTTCAGTACAAAACGCTGATCGTCGCCGGCGCGATTCTGGCGATCGGCAAAGCCGTCGGCGCGCTGATGGACGTTTCTTTTTCGAAACGCAAAAATAACTGGCTTTCCAAAATCAAATGATTTTCCGGCGGGAAGCACGCAAAAATTAAAAAAATAAAAGTTACGGCGGGGCGCGGTTTTTCGCGCTTCGCTTTTTTACGTTTTTATTACGCGATTTTCCTGCGATTTTTCTTGACTTTTGCGGCGACGGCATGTTATAATACATATAAAATAACAGCTGTTATTATTTATCGGAAAGGAAATTCCCGACGGGAAAAGGCGAAACCATGGAAGAGAAGAAGCCGCGGGCAGAGAAGAAGCCGCGGGCAAAGAAAAACGGAATCACGCGGGAGCGAGTGGCGGAATGCGCGTTTGACGAGCTGAAAGAAAACGGCTGGGAACGCTGGAACGCGCGGCAGATCGCGCGGCGCGCGGAGTGTTCCACGATGCCGATTTTTCGGTTGTTCGGCAGTATGGACGAACTGAAAAAAGAGGTGATCGCGCGGGCGCTGAAAGTGTACGAGGAATACATTTACGGCGGCATGCGCGAGGAAAAACCGTACAGAGGCACGGGCAGGGCGTATATCCGCTTCGCCAAAGAACAGCCGTGGCTTTTCAAGGCGTTGTGCGTTACGGAAGAGTTTACGGGGCAGTCGTTTGCGGCGATCGATCCCACGATAGGCAGCGTGATGCGGGAAGCGGAAAAGGCGGGCGACGTGCGCGGCGAAAACGTGAAAAGGCTGCATGCCTGCATGACGATTTTCGTGCACGGCGCGGGCGTGATGGCGGCAAGCGGTTCGCATCTGGTGCCGGACGACGATATCTGCGATCTTCTGATGAGCGACGTATTTCAGGCGCTGAAAGCGTATTATAAACTGCCGCAGGAAGAGCGAGGAAGTCTTGCAGAACAGGAAAAAGGAGAAACGACGGAGTGATGGAACAAAAAACGGGAAAGAACGCGGCGATACGCGTTGAAAATCTGGTAAAAACGTTTAAAGACGTGCGCGCGGTGGACGGAATTTCGTTTACGGCGAACGAGGGGGAATTGTTTGCGTTTCTCGGCGAGAACGGAGCGGGAAAAAGCACTTCCATCGCGGTGATTTGCGGCTTGTTGAAAAAGGACGGCGGCAAAGTGTACGTGGCGGGGCGGGATATAGACGAGGACGATTCCGTAAAAAGCGAAATCGGCGTGGTGTTTCAGGCAAGCGTGCTGGACAAAGCGCTTTCGGTGCGGGATAACCTGACGTTCCGCGCGGCGCTGTACGGCATTGTGGGCAAAGATTGCGAAAAGCGCATAGAGGAATTGAACGAGCTGTTGGATTTCGGCGAATTCATCGATCGTCCGCTGGCGAAACTTTCGGGCGGGCAGAAACGGAAAATCGATATTGCGCGGGCGCTTCTGAACAAACCGAAAATTCTCATTCTCGACGAGCCGACGACGGGGCTGGACCCGCAGACGAGAAAGACGGTGTGGGCGGTGGCGGAAAAGCTGCAGAGGGAAGAGAAAATGACGGTGTTTCTTACCACGCATTATATGGAAGAGGCGGCGAAAGCCGATTACGTGGTGATTCTCGACCACGGAAAAATCGCGGCGGAGGGTACGCCGCGGCAGCTGAAAAACGAATATACGGGCGATTTCATCGTGGCGTACGGGGCGAAAAAAGGCGGATTCGAAGAAGCGTTCGGGGACGACTTGGCAGGAAAAATCCGCGAAATCGCGGACGGCGTGAAAATCGAAGTGAAAGATACGGCGGAGGCGGCGGAGATGATTGCCGCGAAGCCGGAGCTGTTCCGGGATTTCGAAGTGCTGAAAGGGAATATGGACGACGTGTTTCTTGCGGTAACGGGTAAAACGCTGAAAGAGGGAGAAAACCCCGACGGGCAGAAAAACGGAGGCAGAAAATGAGCGGAACGGAAATGAGAAACGTAAAAAACCGGACGTTTTTATCGATGGTGAAACGCAACGTAAAACTGTTTTTTAAAGACAAGGCGATGTTTTTCACCTCGCTGATAACGCCGTTGATTTTGCTGGTGCTGTACGGCACGTTTTTATGGAACGTGTACGAAGATTCTTTTCTTTCCGGCGTGGAACAATCCGGCGTGCAGGTGGATTTAAAGCTGGTGAAAGGGTGCGTCGGCGGCGAACTTCTCTCGTCGTTGCTTGCCGTATCGTGCATAACGGTGGCGTTCTGCGCAAACATGCTGATGGTGCAGGATAAGGTAAACGGCGCGGACAGAGATTTTAAAATGACGCCCGTGAAAAGCGGCGTGCTGGCGATGTCCTACTATACCGCCACGCTGATTTCCACGCTGATTATATCGTTTACGGCGCTGGGCGCGGGGCTGGTGTTCATTGCGTTCAAAGGGTGGTATTTATCCGTCGCGGACGTGCTTCTGATTGTTCTGGACGTGATTATTTTAACGTCGTTCGGCACGGCGCTTTCGTCGCTCGTGGGGTACTTTTTAACGTCGCAGGGGCAGATTTCGGCGGTGGGAACCATCGTCAGTTCGGCGTACGGGTTCATCTGCGGGGCGTATATGCCGATTTCGCAGTTCCCCGCGTGGCTGCAGAAAACGATTATGTTCCTGCCGGGAACGTACGGCACTTCGCTGCTCAGAAATCACTGCATGGGCGGGGCGTTCCGCGAAATGAGTAAGATTTTTCCCGCGCAGTACGTGGAAAACAGCAAAAAGAGCGTGGACTGCGTTTTATACTTCTTCAATCATCGGGTGAGCACGGGCGCGATGTACGCGGTGCTTCTGGGTGCGGTGGCGCTGATTATCGCGGCGTATTGCGTTGTGGTGAAAGTAAAATCGCGGCAAAAGCGCGCGGCTTGAAAAAAACGCGGAAACGAAGGCTTTTCGGGACGATAAAATTTTTGTGAGAATTTTTCGGCGAAAAGCTTTATTTTCTTGCAATTTTCACCGAAATGGGGTATAATATCCCTGAAAAAAAGAAAAATGTCTCAGGAGGACAAATTTTATGCCTTTGGTTACTTCAACCGAAATGTTTAAAAAAGCTTATGCGGGCGGCTACGCGATCGGCGCGTTCAACGTGAACAACATGGAAATGATTCAGGCGATCGTGGAAGCGGCGAACGAAGAAAAATCTCCCGTGATTCTGCAGGTTTCCGCCGGCGCGAGAAAGTACGCCAACCCCGTTTACCTCAAGCACCTTGTTGAGGCTGCCGTGGAAACGACGGATATTCCCATCGTTATGCACCTCGATCACGGCGCGGATTTCGATATCTGCAAAGCTTCCATCGACGGCGGATTCACTTCCGTTATGATCGACGCTTCTTCGAAGCCTTGGGAAGAAAATATCGCCCTCACCAAAAAGGTTGTGGAATACGCGCACGATCACGGCGTTGTGGTGGAAGCGGAACTCGGCAAACTTGCCGGCGTTGAGGACGACGTACACGTGGCGGCGGACGACGCGCTGTTCACCTCTCCCGACGAAGTGGAAGAATTTACTTCCCGTACGGGCATCGATTCGCTGGCGATTGCCATCGGCACTTCGCACGGCGCTTACAAGTTCAAGCCCGGTCAGGACCCGAAACTGCGCCTCGATATTCTGGAAGAAGTAGGCAAGCGTCTGCCCGGATTCCCCATCGTTCTGCACGGCGCTTCCAGCGTTCCGCAGGATAAAGTGGCTATCGTGAATCAGTACGGTGGCAGCATGCCCAACGCCATCGGCATTCCCGAATCGGAACTGAGAAAGGCGGCGAAGATGGCTGTCTGCAAGATCAACATTGATTCCGACCTCCGCGTTTCGTTTACGGCGGCTATCCGCAAACACTTTGCGGAACATCCCGATCATTTCGACCCCCGTCAGTATCTCGGCGACGCGCGCGTTATGATGAAAGAGATGGTGAAGCACAAGATTGTGGACGTGCTTGGCTGCGCGGGCAAAGCGTAAATTTGCGTTCACTCGCGAATTTCGGGTAAAAAACGGCAAAAAAAGCCAAAAAAGAATGCTGCGGCGGCGCAAAAAAGTTGACGAACGCGGCAAAGTATGGTAGAATAATAGCGGTTTGAAGAGGCGGAGTTTTTCCGCCGGGACAAGCCGCGAAAGTTCCCGCGAAAGCGGCGGAAAAGAAAACCGCGGCGGCAAAAGCGGGCAAAGAAAAAGCAAAAAAGAAAAATCATTTGGAGGATTTTTATTATGGCTAACGTAAAAGTTGCTATCAACGGATTCGGCCGCATCGGCCGTCTTGCATTCAGACAGATGTTCGGCGCCGAGGGCTACGAAGTTGTGGCTATCAACGATCTGACCAGCCCCAAGATGCTTGCGCACCTTCTGAAGTATGATTCCGCGCAGGGCAGATACGCTTTGGCGGACACCGTTTCGGCGGACGACGAAGCGGGCACGATTACCGTAAACGGTAAAACGATTCGCATTTATGCGGAAAAAGACGCTACGAACTGCCCTTGGGGCGAACTGGGCGTAGACGTTGTGCTTGAATGCACCGGTTTCTACACCTCGAAAGCGAAGAGCGAAGCGCACCTTAAGGCGGGCGCGAAGAAGGTTGTTATTTCCGCTCCCGCGGGCAACGACCTGCCTACCATCGTTTACAGCGTAAACGAAAAGACGCTTACGAAAGCGGATACGATTATTTCCGCCGCTTCCTGCACCACGAATTGCCTTGCTCCTATGGCGAACACCCTGAACAAGCTTGCGAAAATCAAGAAGGGCTATATGACCACGATTCACGCTTATACGGGCGACCAGATGGTTCTTGACGGACCTCACCGCAAGGGCGACCTTCGCCGTGCGCGCGCCGCTGCCGTGAACATCGTTCCTAACTCCACGGGCGCTGCGAAAGCGATCGGTCTTGTTATCCCCGAACTGAACGGCGTGCTTGACGGTTGCGCTCAGCGCGTTCCCGTTCCCACGGGTTCCCTTACCCAGCTTGTTGCCATCTGCGAAGGCGAAGTTGACGCGGCTACCGTAAACGCGGCGATGAAGGCTGCTTCTTCCGCTTCGTTCGGTTACACCGAAGAAGAACTTGTTTCTTCCGATATCGTAGGCATCACCTACGGCTCGCTGTTCGACGCAACGCAGACGAAGTGCATGCCCATGGGCGACGGCACCACGCTTGTGAAGGTGGTTTCCTGGTACGATAACGAAAACTCCTACACCAGCCAGATGGTGAGAACGATCAAATACTTCGCGGAGCTTTAATCTGCGGACTTTGAACGTCTGAAAGAAAAAACGGAAGCGAATCGTTTGTAAAAGCGGTTCGCTTTTTCCGTTTCGGCGCGGATTGCGCGATAAAGAGGGGAAATTATGCGGGCATGGGCGGAGAAACTGATAGAAAAATACGAAGCGTATCGCGCGGGGCACGGCTGTACGTGCGATTGCTGCGGCAGAGAAATTTTCACCTATCCGAAGCAGAGGCTTTGCGGGGAATGTGAAGAGGCGCTGCCGAAAATTACGCGGAGCTGCCCGAAGTGCGGCAGAAAAACCGTCGCCGAAGGGGTGTGTCTGGAATGCAAGGCGCGGATGCCGCAATTTTTCTTTGCGCTGGCGCCTTTTGCGTATGAAAACAGCGCGGCAAGCATGATCAATCGCTTTAAAAACGGCGAAAAATATCTCGCCTGTTTCTTTGCGGAGCGCATTGCGCCGTTGATTTTCGACCGCTTTCCGCGGGAAAACGTTGCGCTTGGCGAGTGTGTGTTTACGTGCGTGCCGGACAGAAAAGAAGCGCGCGCGAATCGTCGGGAACGGCGGTACAATCCCGCGGAAACGCTGGCGAAAACCGTTTGCGGGTTGCTGGGCGTGCCGTCGGACGGCGAAATGCTGATAAAATCGCGGGAAACGCGGCAGCAGAAGAAAATGTCGAAAAGCGAGCGTTTTGAAAACGTGCGCGGGGCGTACCGCGTGCACGAACGGGCGAAGTGCAGGGGAAAAACCGTGGTTGTGTTTGACGATATTTTAACGACGGGCGCGACGGGAGACGAGTGCGCGCGGATTTTGCTCGCCGCCGGCGCGAAACGGGTGATTGTTGTTACGGCAACTTCCGTGGCGGAAAAATCCGTGTTTCCGGAATTTGCCGGTTAAAAATCGGCGCATGAGCGCGACAAAGCGAAACGGCGCTTGCTTTTTTACAAATAAAAATCGTATCGGTACCCGGCGCGGAACGGCGTCGGGCGCTTTTTTTCTGCCCGACGGAGCGCCTTTTTCGGATATATGTTCTGAAACGTAGGTGCGGCGCGAAAAAAGATAATCGTCTGCGTTTGCCTGTTTTACGTTAAAAATGCAATAATTAAACGTATTTTGTTTTTAAACTGCCTGTATTTTCATTTTTCATGAAAAATTACGGAAAATTTTTTTATATCCGATAACGGGTGAATGAGAAAAACCGTATTGACAATGCGGGGAAAGTATGCTATACTTTTCACGGTTGGAAAAAGTTCGTGAAACTATTTTCGGAGGGAGAAAAATGAGAAAATTCGGAAAGTTTTTAGCGCTGGGCGCGGCGGCGGTTTTTTCTGCGTTTGCGGCGGGCGCCGCGGCGACGATTTCTGCGACGGAAACGACGGCGGAGGCTGATTATTGGTACTGGAAGCTTACGGGCGACGAAAAATATCGCGAAAAGGCGTTCAACGGGTATATGAGCAATCTTTCAAAAGTAGCGGAAAACGGTAAAACGTATTCGTGTTACTGCGCCGACTATATCAAAGGCGGCGGTTTTACGAAAGACTGCGCCGAAGTGAAACACGAAGTGCGGCTCGGTCCGCCGAAACTGACGGACAGCGGTCTGACGAGGTACGTGTGGATTCGCGCGTTCGACGAATTGCTGGAAATGTAACGGGTTGGCGGGGTGCCGGAAGAGCGGCGCTCCGCCCGTATTTTTAACAGACGCCAAGCAGAAAAAAATAAATTAAAAATTTTTTTGAAAACTTCCGGATTTCGCTTGACAAATTTTATTTTTTGAATTAGAATAATTCTAACAATGCTGCGACGGATGACGGCGGCGCTTTGAATTACGGAAAGGAGGCGGAACAATGACGACGAACGCAAAACGTATTCTGGAAATCATCAACGCCTCTACGGCGCACCCTACGGCGGAAGATATTTACAGGGAGCTGCAGGCAAAGGGCGAAAAAATGTCGCTTGCCACGGTGTACAATTCGCTCGGACGGTTGTACGAAGAGGGCGCCGTGCGGAAAATTCCGATGAACGGAGAACCCGACCGCTACGATAAAACAAAACGGCACGATCACCTCATATGCGAAAAGTGCGGCGCCATATCGGACGCGATGCTGGAGGACTTCCGCGAAACGTTTGAAAAAAGGCTGGGGGTAGCGGTGGATTTTTACGATTTGAAGCTGTTCTGGCTGTGCGATAAGTGCAGAAAAGAAGCGGCTGAAAAATAAAAAACGAAAACGATTGTAAGACAAAAAATAAAAAATTCAAAAAGACAATCGGAAGGAGAAAACATTATGAACAAGTATGCAGGCACGAAAACGGAAAAGAATCTGCAGGCGGCTTTTGCGGGAGAGTCGCAGGCAAGAAACAAGTACACGTATTTTTCTTCCGTTGCGAAGAAAGAAGGGTACGAACAGATTGCCGACATCTTTTTAAAGACGGCGGATAACGAAAAAGAACACGCCAAAATGTGGCTGAAAGAACTTGACGGCATCGGCGATACCACGGCGAACCTTGCGGCGGCTGCGGCAGGCGAAAATTTCGAGTGGACGGATATGTACGAAGAGTTCGCAAAGACGGCGGAAGAAGAGGGCTTCAACGTTCTCGCCGCGAAATTCCGTCTTGTGGCGGCAATCGAAAAACATCACGAAGAAAGATACAGAGCGCTTTTGAAAAACGTGGAAACGGCGAAAGTATTCGAAAAGAGCGAAGTGAAAGTCTGGGAGTGCAGAAACTGCGGACATATCGTCGTCGGCGTAAAAGCGCCTCAGGTTTGCCCTACCTGCGCGCATCCGCAGAGCTTCTTCGAAGTATCCGCCGAAAATTATTGATTTATTGATGATTTCCGGCGCGGAACCATAATGTAACGCGCATATAAACGCAACGGTCGGCGGCTTTTTCCGAAGGGAAAGCCGCCGATTTGTTTTTTGGCGATATATTTTTGGATATCGCCCGCGCGTGCATATGCGTGTAAAAAGTAAAAATTGCTTTACGACAAGGGAGAATTGCGTAAGAAAATGCGGCAAAAATTCGTAAAAAAACGGGGAAATCAGGAACTTTTACAGAAAAAATCGAAAAAAATCAAAAAATTTTTCAGATTTTTTTCAAAAACGCTTGACTTTGATTGAAGTACGTGATATTATGTATAGGCTGTCGTTCGAGGAGTTTCTCTTCGGATGGGCGGTAAGCGAAAATCCGGAGCCGTCGCTTCGGTCGCAAGGAAAGAAGATTGACAACTGCATAGCAAATAGTATAGAGAGTTTTTTCTTTTGAAAGAAGGAAAAGACGAGTACGAAAGGCAAAAATAATTTTCATATTAAGAAAGAAAGCTAATTTGAAAAGGTTAATACGGAAGGAAAGAAAAGCGTGAAGGCAATAAGAACCGGAAACGAAAGGAAAGCCGACTGAAACTGACGAAAACGAATTAGCCGAGTAAAAGTAAGTGGAAAGAATTTTTTTGTAAGAGACGAGTAGACGAGAAAGTAAAGAGATCGAAAAGGAAACTTTGAGAGAGAAAGATCAAGCTACAAAGGGCTTACGGAGGATGCCTTGGTACGTGGCGCCGAAGAAGGACGTGACAAGCTGCGAAAAGTTGCGGGGAGGAGCAAATATCCAGAGATCCGCAAATATCCGAATGAGGGAACTCCGCACGGGTAAAGCCGTGTGATCCGTATATGAATAGATAGTATACGGAGGGGAACCCGGGGAACTGAAACATCTAAGTACCCGGAGGAAAAGAAAACAAAAGTGATTCCGAAAGTAGTGGCGAGCGAAATCGGAAGAGCCCAAACCGAATGTAGAAATACGTTTGGGGTAAGGACCGCGATAAAGCGAGAGTGAAAGCTAACCGAAATACCTGGGAAGGTATAACGAAGAGGGTGAAATTCCCGTAGGTGAAAGCGGAAGCTCGGCGAGCGGAATCCGGAGTACGTCGGGACACGAGAAATCCTGACGGAAGGAACGGGGACCATCCCGTAAGGCTAAATACGACCACGTGACCGATAGCGAACAGTACCGTGAGGGAAAGGTGAAAAGTACCCCGGGAGGGGAGTGAAATAGAACCTGAAACCGTAAGTTTACAAGCAGACGGAGAGCGTTAAGGGCTCGACGTCGTACTTTTTGTAGAACGGGCCGGCGAGTTACGATGTGATGCGAGGTTAAGCGATGAAGTCGCGGAGCCGAAGCGAAAGCGAATCTGAACAGGGTGAAAAGTATCATGTCGTAGACCCGAAACCGAATGACCTAACCATGAGCAGGTTGAAGCAATGGTAAAACGTTGTGGAGGACCGAACACACGCCTGTTGAAATAGTCGGTGATGACTTGTGGTTAGCGGAGAAATTCCAAACGAATTCGGATATAGCTGGTTCTCCTCGAAATAGCTTTAGGGCTAGCCTCGCGAGACAGACTATGAAGGTAAAGCACTGAATGACCTAGGGGGCTTCACAGCCTACCGAAGTTTATCAAACTAAGAATGTTATAGTTAAAGGCGCGGGAGTCAGACAGCGACAGCTAAGTGCCGTTGTCAAAAGGGAAA
>DLQW01000081.1 GCA_002474405.1 Christensenella sp. UBA7597
TAGAGTGGCGAATCTCCTTTCTCTTGCTTTCCCCTTCGGGGAAAGTGGCGGCAAAGCCGCCGATAGAGGATAAATTTTAATTTTCCCTTATTTAAGCCTTCCCCTCAGGGGGAAGGTGTCGCCGTACGGCGACGGATGAGGGGCGCAACTTGTTTTCTGTTTCCCGAATATTTTCGGCAAAAAATTTTTAAAAATCAATCGGCTGTCCCATTTGCACACAGTCCCCTGCTTTCCCCTCCGCAGTAAGTGTCTGCACAATCAACCGAGAGAGGTCGATTCAATTTTTTCCTCTCCGCCGCGCTGTATCACGACGCAAAGACTCGCACTTGCCATATCAAGCACCCGCCACAGTGCCAAATTTATTTTTGACCATAATATGCTTGAAAATTTTCGACGTTTTTGATATAATAAAAATATGGAAACACAGTTATCATCTACCGATATGTATAATCGTTTTTTTGCCAAAGGCAAAATTTTTTGAGTTCGTTTATTATTTGATACATTGCAAACTTAAAAAATTTTTCGGAGGTTTTTATGAAAACGGTAAAATTAGACAACGGCATAGAAATGCCTATTATCGGCTACGGCGTTTTTCAAATCGAAAACGACAAATGCGAAAAATGCGTTTCGGACGCTCTCGAAGTCGGCTATCGTTTGATAGATACGGCGCAAGCATATTACAATGAAGAAAGCGTTGGACGCGCAATAAAAAACAGCGAAATTTCCCGCAAAGATATTTTTCTTACAACAAAAGTTTGGGTAACGGATTTCGGCTATGAAAAAGCAAAACAATCGGTTTTTTTGTCCATGGAAAAATTACAAACCGATTATTTGGATTTGGTTTTAATTCATCAATGTCTTTCCGATTACTACGGTGCATATAGGGCGTTGGAAGATTTGTATTCGCAAGGCAAAATACGTGCTATCGGTAATCGAATTTCTCTGCGGAACGTATGGCGGATATTGCTACGTTCAATAAAATCGTGCCTGCTGTAAATCAAGTTGAAACACATTTATTCTGGCAACAACACTATTTGCACGAATGGATGAAAAAGTACAATATACAGCACGAAGCGTGGGGACCGTTGGCACAACATCGCATAAAAGAAATTTTATCAAACCCCACGCTTAAAAAGATTGCTGAAAAATATTCAAAAACGCCGTCGCAAATAGCATTAAAATTTAATGTGCAGCGTGATATAGTGGTTATCCCGAAAACGGTCAACAAAGACAGAATGAAAGAAAATCTCGACATATTCGATTTTGAACTTACTGCCGACGAAATAAAGCAAATCCGCACATTGGACGAAAACAAATCGCTGTGGTGCGCCTATGACGACCCTATGATAGTGCAATACGCTATGGAATAAGTCTAAAAAATTTGTTTTAGGTTACCCACTACAAAAGCGGAGCAACTTTTTTATAGCCGCTCCGCTTTTATTTTCTGCTGATTTTCCGTCGCTTCCGCTAAAAATTTACACCATCGCGCAATGGTCGCAATCCTCGTCCGCAGGGAATTGCGACTTATCGTATTCGATGCCGTTTTTATCGTAGTAATCCTTAATCGCGCGCTTAATCGCCTCTTCGGCAAGCACAGAACAGTGCATTTTATAGGCGGGCAGCCCGTCCAACGCCTCCGCCACCGCCTTGTTCGTCAGCGTAAGCGCCTCGGAAAGCGGCTTGCCCTTAATCATCTCCGTCGCCATCGAAGAAGAAGCGATCGCCGAACCGCATCCGAACGTTTCAAACTTCACGTCCGTAATAATATCGTTATCGATTTTCAGATAAATCTTCATAATATCGCCGCATTTCGCGTTGCCCACTTCTCCAACGCCGTCCGCGTTCTCTATGCTGCCCACGTTTCTCGGATTTCTGAAATGATCCATCACTTTTTCGCTGTATAACGCCATAATATTTTCTCCTTTTGCCCCGCTTCCGTCTCCCGCAGGGCTTATCCGTTTTTCTTTTCCGCGGGGTTGTTTCCCGCACGCCCGGTTACGCCGCTTAAATCACAAACGGCTTTTTGCCGCTGACTTTCTCTTTCCAGAGCGGCGAGAAGCTTCTCAGATATTCGATGATTCCGGGAATCACTTCCGTCATATACTTCACGTCCTCTTCCGTGTTGTCCTCGCAAAGCGAAAGCCGCAAAGATCCGTGCGCCACTTCATGCGGGCGCCCGATGGCAAGCAGCACGTGCGACGGGTCCAGAGAGCCCGAAGTGCACGCCGAACCGGAAGAAGCGCAAACGCCCTTGTCATCCAGCAAAAGCAGCAGACTTTCGCCCTCTACCCCCTCGAAACAGAAACTCACGTTTCCGGGCAGACGGTTTTCTTTCGTGCCGTTCAGCGCGCCGTGCGGAATCTTTTCCAGCCCCGCAATCAGCTCGTCGCGCAGCTTCAACAGCTTATTCGTGTTCGCTTCCATATTATCGCACGCTTCTTTCAGCGCCGCCGCCATGCCGCACGCCGCGCCTACATTCTCCGTGCCCGCGCGTTTGCCTCTCTCCTGCGCGCCGCCCTCGATCAACGGCTGCAAAAACACGCCGCGGCGGCAATATAACGCGCCGATTCCTTTCGGTCCGTGAAATTTATGCGCGCTCATCGAAAGCATGTCGATATTCTCTTTCTTCACGTCGATGGGCAGATGCCCCGTCGCCTGCACCGCGTCCGTGTGGAACGTTACGCCCTTTTCGCGGCACACCGCGCCGATTTCCGCAATCGGCAGAATCGAACCGATTTCGTTGTTCGCGTACATCGTCGTTACAAGGCAGGTATCTTCGCGGATGGCGTTTTTCACCTGCTCCGCCGTAATATTGCCCTGCGTTCCCACGGGCAGAAGTTCGATTTCGAAGCCCTCTTTTTCCAGCTTTTTCAGCGTATGCAGCACCGCGTGGTGTTCGAACGCCGTGGAAATGATATGCTTCTTTCCCTTGCGCGCCCCCGCTGCCGCCGCCGATAAAATCGCCTGATTGTCCGCTTCGCTGCCGCCCGAAGTAAAGTAAATTTCGTTCGTCTCGGCGCCTATCAGTTTCGCAATCTGTTCCCGCGCCGCCGTCAGAGCCTCTTTCGCTCCCTGCCCCGCGCTGTACAAACTCGAAGCGTTGTAAAAATTGTCCTGCATGAACGGCAACATCGCCTTCACCGCATTATCGCTCATTCTCGTCGTTGCCGCGTTATCCGCATAAATCCTGCGCATCGTCCGTTTCTCCTTTTCGTATTCCCGCCGATTCCCGTTACCGCGTGAATCTTTATTTG
>DLQW01000025.1:0-14911 GCA_002474405.1 Christensenella sp. UBA7597
ACTTAGCTTGACAATTCATCGCATCGGGACATTCTGTTTTTAAATTTAAAACGACGGCGACAAACGTTTGTCAGTTGACGGGGATTCCTTCTACCAGCTCCACGGGGGAATACGTCTGTCCGTTACAGATGCGCAAAATAAGCGAAACCGCCGCCGAACCGAGACGGAAAAAGTCCTGCCGCACGCTGATCAATCCTTCGGCGCGCGCTTTTTCGATGTCCGTGCAGTCGAAACCCGTCAGCGTGAGTTCTCCCGGAATGGATATTCCGAGTTGTTTCGCCACTTTACACACCATTTCGAGCGTAGTATCGTTCATGCAACAGATCGCCGTCGGCTTTTCTTCCAGCGATAAATAACGTAAAAGTTCGTTTTTTACGTACTTATGAAAGAGTTGTCTTTGTCCGGCGGGGGAGGACATCATCTCCTTTTTGTGCAGGTCGTAGGTGTTGAAAATGTATTCGTTTTTAAGAGGCAAGCCGTTCTGCACGATGCCGCGGCAGAAACCGCGGAAACGTTCGCTTTCGGTGTAAGCCATCTGTTCGCAGACGGAAAAGAAACCGATTCGTTTGTGTCCGTTTGCCGCAAGTTTGTTTACCACGCCGCACATGCTGTTGGCGTTCGTAGAGGTTACGAGCGGGGTTTCCAGCCCTTCGATGGGGCGATCGATACATACGATGGGAATTTTTTCCGTGAGAATCGCGGCGTACAAATCGAGATTGCAAAGGGAGACGCAAGGGTATACGATGATGCCGTCCGGTTTGTTGGAAAGCAGTTCCGTCAGAAATTTCCGTTCCCGTTCCACGTTGTTGTGCGTGTTGTAAAGAGGCGTGAATATGTTGTACGAAAGCGCGGTGTTCTGGATTCCCGTCATGATGTCGTTGAACGTTTCTTCAAACGGAAGAATGGCGGGGATGATGAGCGGCGTGCTGTGATCGAGTTTTCCGTTGACGAACGTTCCGCTTTTTTTAACGCGATAGATAAGGTTGCTTTCCGCAAGATCTTTCAGCGCCCGCGCCACCGTAATGCGGCTGACGCCGTAAATTTTCGTCAATTCGATTTCGGTGGGTAATTTTTCGCCTACTTTTAATTGTCCGCTTTTGATTTTCGAGATGATATCGTTATACACCGCGCTGTATAACGTTTTTTCTTTTTTTGCCATATTTTCACCTTTGTTAAGTTACTATAATTATAATATAAATTTCGCAAAGAATCAAGTTTTTTGTTATAAATTTTTATCAAAACCGAAAAAAAGATATGACATAAAAATTTATTAAACTATATTTTTTTCAAAAAGGTATTGACAGCGAACGGCAGGTGGGATATAATAAATCCGCGTGAGGAAACTGAGTCGCCTCATGTTTCGTTCCGGGAAACGGACCGAAAAGGGAGGAAAGGACATGAAACTTTTTAAGAAAGGCATCATAAGCGTTTTGTGCGGAGCAATCTGTCTGCTCGGCGTGGCTTGCGGAGCGAATCCCGCCGTAAAACCCGACGACGGGCCGATCGGCGATGTGGACGAAAACAAGCAGATCACGCTCAGAATCGAATCCGCCGCGCCTTTAAAGAGCAACTATCAGGCGCTTCTTCGCAGCGAGGAAGAGGGAACGCAGCTGTACAATCAGGCGTTGTTCACCAAACGGCTTGTAGACGGCTTCAAGCAGAAACATGCCAACGTGAAACTGCAATTCATAGAGGACGGCTGGGGAGACGCGCTTTTCCAGGCACAGCAACTCTATATCCGCGATTACAACGCGGGCGGGAAAATGGCGGTGGATATCATGATCGGCGAAACGTATATGGGTTACTTTGCCGAGAACGGCGTATTTGCCAAGCTGGACAAGGAAAAGTTTTCCGATGTAATCGACGGGGCGTGCGCCGACGTTACGATAGACGGCGAACGTTACGGCGTGCCTATGTGTACGGGTATCATGGGCTTGCAATATAATACGGATATTCTTTCCGAAGCGGGAATCGCGGAGGAAAAATGGGTTCCTTCCACGTGGGCGGAACTTCTTGAAAATTGCAGAATCGTTTCCGAATACGCCAAAACGAACAATAAAACTTACGGCGGCATCGTGATGAATAACGTGGCGGGAATGTCCGGCGCGTTCCGCGCTACGCCGTTCCTTCGTGCGGCGGGCGGAGATATCCTCGATTCCGAGGGGAAATTGGCGATCAATTCGGATTCCAACGTAGAAGCGTTCGGATATCTGCGCGATCTGGCGCAGTATGCGTATGCGGATTCGCTTACCTGCGATAACGAGGATACGTTGCAGTATTATTTCACGAACAAAAATTACGGCGCGTATATGATCGAAGGACAATGGTCGATGGCAAGCGCGCCCGATAACATCAAAAGCGCGCCCCTGCCCGCGAAGAACGCGGACGGCACGGGAAAGGGCAACATCTATTGCGGGAACGTGCTTTTCGGCGTAACGAACGCTTCCGAAAACAAGGCGGCGGCGCAGGCGTTCCTCGAATATCTGACGAGCTCCGAAGTGCAGAGCTGGTTCTACGAACTCGACGGGCGGCTTCCCGTCAGCAAGACGATGCTTGAAAGCGAAGAAATCCTTACCGTTCACCCGAATATCAATTCGTATATCAAAGAACTGGTTGCGGGCGGATTCGACGGCGGGCTTTCCTGCTTCGTGAAAAACGCAAACGACATCTGGAGCCTTTGGGGATCGTTCTACAGCAACGTTCTTACTTCCGCGACGGATATCAGAACGCTTGCGGATAAAGCGCAGGCGGATATCGGAGCGAAAATATAATGGCGTACGAAACGACGATTCCGCAGGAGGAAAAAGCCGACGCGTGCGCGAAATCGCGCCGCCGCATCGTTCTGCGTGAAAATCTGCGCGGTTGGGGAATTGTCGGGCCGATTATTCTGTATCTTGTGATTTTTACTTTTATCCCCCTCGTGATTCTGTTCCGATACAGTTTCACGCAGGACGATCTGTTCAAGGGGACGATATTCGTAGGATTTGAGAACTACAAACAGATTTTCACCGACCCGAACTACTATATGTTGTTTCTTGCCACGATTCTTATCGCCGTGTTTACGATAGGGTTTAGCCTTGTGTTCGGCATGCTGATCGCGCTCGGCGTTACGGGGCACATCCGCGGCAAAGGGTTTTACCGCACGGTGTATTATATTCCCGTGGTGGTATCCATGGCGGTTGTCGCGCAGATTTCCAACGTCTGGCTTTCGTACAACAACGGTACGTTCAACAATATTCTCATCGCTTTGGGGCTGGAAAAGATAGCGTGGTACAAAAGCACGTTCTGGATGTATTTCTGGATTATCGTCATCTGCGTGTGGAAAGGGCTTGGCTCGACGGTGATTCTTCTGATCGCGGGGCTGAACGCCATTCCGCCGGAAGTGTACGAAGCCGCCGACCTCGACGGGGCAAACGGCGCGGAAAGATTTTTCAAAATCACTCTGCCGCAGCTGCGCCCCATGCTGGTGTTCGTTATGATTACCTCGATTATCGGCGCGTTCAATATTTTCGAACCCGTACAGTTGATTTCGCAGGGCGGACCGGACGGCACGACGAAAGTAATATTGTTCCAGATTTACAACGAGGCGTTCCAGAACGGAAACTACGGTATGGGCAGCGCGATTTCCGTTGTTGTTCTGTTGATTCTGATGCTGCTCACCATGCTCAACATGAAATTCGGCGAGGAAAAGAATTAAGGGGGACAATATGAAAGTTGTTAAAAAAAGTTCGATTGTTTGTACCCATATTTTTCTTTGCCTCGGCGTAGTTCTGATGCTGTATCCCTTCGTTTTCGCGTTTCTCGGTATGTTCAAAACGATAGAAGGGTTTTACGAAGTGGAGATTTTGCCCGTTCCCGACGGAATCGGCTACGGGATAAGCAATTTACGGATTATTTTCCGCCGGGCGGAAATTTATCGTTCGATTTTAATCACGCTCGGACGGTTCGTCTGGTATGCGGCGATATCCGTGCTGACTTCCGTGCTGGGCGGGTACGCCTTTGCGAAAGTGAACTTCAAGTTCAAGAAAGCGGCGTTTTATATCATCATGTCTACGATGATGATTCCCGGCATCGCGCTGCTGATTCCGCAATACCTCGAACTGATGCGGTTTCCGCTTGTCGGCGGCAACGACATTACCGGGTACGGCGGCGTGGGCTTCCGCGACAATATGGCGGTGCTCTTTATCACGGGGTGGATTTCGGCGTATAATATCTTTCTTGTGCAGCAGTCTTTGCGGCAGATCGGCGACGATTACCGCGAGGCGGCGGAGATAGACGGCGCGGGGTTCTTCCGCGTGATCTTCTCGATTTACATGCCCATGCTCAAGCCCATCGTGGCGCTGATGATTCTGCAGACTTTCATCGGGCAGTGGAACGATTATCTTTTTCCCGTGCTCTTTCTGCCGAGCGCGCGTTCGCTCTGGCCGATCGGGGTGCTGTCGGTGAAAATTCAGTCCGACTACCTGTATACCGCGGGTACGGGAGGATTGATGAATTATCCCATGGTTATGGCGATGGGTGTGTTTATGATGATTCCGCCTATTGCGGTGTATATTTCCTGTCAGAAGTATTTCATACAGGGAATTACGGTAGGCGGCGTGAAAAGTTAAATAAAACGGGAAACCGTGATTATGAAGGAGGAATACATGAAAAAACAATTAGCAATTGCAATGAGCGGCTTGCTTGCGCTTTTCGGAATGACGGGATGCGGCAAGACGACCACGGAAACGAAGGACGTGGAAAAGACGTACGGCGCGTACAGCAAAGTATGGGCGGCTTCCGATTCCGAGGTGGTGCACGAAACGGGCGACCTTGCGATAGACGACGGCTGGGGCGCGGTGCTCGATACCAACGTCGGCGCGCTCTGCTCGGTGCAAACCGAGGTGCTTCATCCCACGGCGTATACGGCGGCTGCGCGACTGCTTATCAACGAACGCAGCGCTTCGTCGAAAGACGTTGCGTGCGTGTTGCGCGTGCTGGACGACGCGGGCAGAGAACTCGGAAGAAGCAATGTACATATCAGCGAATTCGACGCGAAACTGACGTATCAGGATTTTACGTTCACGTTCCCCGTGGAAACCACAACGGAAGCGACGTTTGAAATTTACTGGCCGGGCACGAATTACGTGCGCGTTTCCGAATTCGGCATTATGAGCAGAACGAACGACAGTCTGCCCGATTTTTCCGCCACGGGCGAATCTCTGCTCGGCGCGGATATTAAAGAGAACGTGGAGTACAGCGAATCGGCGCTCTATTTCTTCGATTTGTACGATTATATGTTAACGCGGGCGGCGGATGCGGAAGAACAGTACGATATCGCAAACCTTATCAGCACGCTGCAGGGACTTGTCAACCGCGACGGACAGCGCCTGTTTATCCGTTTTACGGCGGCGAACAATTTCTCGGAGGACGTAGACGGATTCTGGCTGAATTATCTCACGCAGGAAGGGAACTTCCTCGGAGAGAAAAACGTGGTTACGGTGCAATCGCCGATGACGCTGCTCAACCTCTTCAAAGATTATTATAAGGGGTTTGCGGCGTGGGATTCCGCCGTTCCCGCTACGGTGAACGCCGTTGCCACGGCGTGCGGCGCGGACGACCTTCTGCCCGTGCGTTACAGCACCGTACGCAACAGTCTGTACTGGTACTTGCAGAATAACTCCGCTTTTGCGGGCAAAGAAATCAAAGTGAATCTCGGCGAAAAGTTTACGGGCAGCGGAACGATTTACGGCACGGAAACCCCGTCTACGGGCAGCCGCAAAAACGACGCGTACGTCTGGGCGAAAGAGAACTATCTGGATACGCACAAAACGAATTCGCATATGATGGCGTATCACGTTGACGCGTACGGTTCGAACACCGTGTTCGCGGCGTACAGCGATTTGCAGAACATGTTCCTTTCCAACCGCGATTACTATATCGCGAACAAGGCGTTCTTCTTCGATTTGTCGCCCATGGAATTCGAGATTCCGGACGACGACCCCGATCAGCAGAACATCGATACGGATAACGGCACCATCGATTACGCTACGTTCAACGCGATCATGCGTTCTCAGGCGGCGTATGCGGAAAGCGCGGACGAAAGCAAGCCCATCGACGTGGGCGGTTTCACGCCCTGGCATCTGAAATATACCCGTTACACCAATCCCGTGGCTTCGGGAGAAGTAACGTGCGAATGGGAAACCGTATGGCTGTTCTCCATCTATAACGCGTACATCAATGCGGACGCGCCCAGCTACACGGCGATGGCGAACGCATCGATTTATATGAATTATACGATGAAGGCTTCTTACACACAGAAAGGTGCGAAAACCGTAAAAGAGAGCCTGCCTGCCGAGAACGAACAAGGCGTGAATTATCTGCTGTTCTACATGGGCGATTTCGACGCTTCGGCATGGCTGAACACGGCGATGATTAAACTCTGGAACGATTCCAGACGCGGAGAGATTCCGCTTTGCTGGACGTTCTCGCTGGATATTGCCAAGCGCGCGGGGCACGTGGTGGATATGATGTATTCCACGGCAACGGCAAATGATTATTTCGTGGCGGGCGATAACGGCGCGGGATATCTCAACCCCATGGCGTATGCGAATTCGATGCACGAAGGCGTTTACGGGAACCTCGATTTGTGGGCGGCGTATAATAAGGTATTGTACGAACGTTTCGATATAGACTATACGGGCTTTGTGGTTACGCGTTCTTCCATTTCGAAAGAAATTGTGGAATGTTACGCGAAATTCTGCAAGGGCATGTCGACGAACTTTCCTTATAACGGCGAGGCGGTAGACGGCATTCAGACCGTTTCCAGCATCGATTATAACGGAAACGCGGATTCTTTCGTGAAGAATTTCTCCGTGAAGAAAGCGGGAGATCAGAGTACGTTCCGTAACGTCCGGTTTATTCTTCGCGACCCTTCCAACGTATACGAGCTTTATCAGAAACTTACGCAAGAGTATAAAGACTATAATTTCAGAATCGTCGATCCCTACACGTTCTACGGGTTGATGGCGCAACAGAACGGCTCCGCGAAGTGAGCAGATAAGAAGGAGAAAATATGAAGAAAATCAAACACTGGTATACTGCGATTTTCAGCGCGGTATTCGCTCTCGTAGCAACATTTATGTTGGGTTGTCTTTCGGTTGCGTCCGTCGTCCGGGCGGAAAATCCCGCGGACGTGGCGCTGAATATCACGGCATCGAGTAATATGAGTTTGTCTACGGAAACCGTGGACGGAAAGGAAACGACGGCTTACGGCTGTTCGGGCTGGGGAAACATACTCACGTATTTCACGCTGGACCCGGCGGACGCAAGCGCGGTGTACGCGACGAACAAAGGCGCGATTACGTTCTGGTTGTGTTTCAACGATCAGACCTCGCTGAACGCTTATCGGAATCTTTCCGGAAATTTCAATATCGACGTCAGTTCGGGCGCTTCGTACAGCGACGCGCACAAGTATTCGTTTGTAGCCAATTCTCTGTTTGCGGATTGCGAAGTGGGCTGGAATAAGATTCTGCTTCCTTTGGCGGCTGCGGCGGAAAAGAACGACATGGACTGGAGCAACGTGTGCAATATCCGTCTGAACGGCGACGGTTGCGGACTGAGCGGCGGTGCGAGCAGCATGAAGTTTGCGGGCTTCACGGCGACGACGACGGACAAAGAAAGCATGCAGGTGGTAAAAGAAGAAGCCGAAATGCCTGCCGACGTGGAAATGGACATCGGCTCGTCCGACAATATGACCGCTTCCACGGAAACCGTGGACGGAAAAGAAATGAAGGCTTACGGCTGCGCGGGCTGGGGCAACGTGCTTACATATTTCACGCTCGATAAAGAGTACGACGCGAGCGCGGTGTATGCGACGAACAAAGGCGCGATTACGTTCTGGCTGTGTTTCAACGATCAGACGGCGCTGGACGCTTACAAGAACGCGACCGGGAATTTCAATATCGATATCAGTTCCGGAGCTTCGTACAGCGACAATCACAAATATTCGTTTGTAATCAATTCCGTGTTTGCGGACTGCGAAGTGGGCTGGAATAAGATTCTGCTTCCTTTGGCGGCTGCGGCGGAAAAGAACGACATGGACTGGAGCAACGTGTGCAATATCCGTCTGAACGGCGACGGTTGCGGACTGAGCGGCGGTGCGAGCAGTATGAAGTTTGCGGGCTTCACGGCAACGACGACGGACGAAGAAAACATACAGGTGGTGAAAGATCGCGGCGATGAACCCGGAATTCCCGCGGACGTAGAAATGAACATCGGCTCTTCTTCCAACATGACCGCTTCCACGGAAACCGTGGGCGGCAAGGAAGTAAAGGCTTACGGTTGCACGGGCTGGGGCAGCGTGCTTACGATTTTCTCTCTGGAACAGGCGTACGACGCGAGCAAGATTTATGCGTCGGGCAAAGGCGCGCTTACGTTCTGGGTAAATTTTGCGGACGAAGCGTCGCTTAACGCTTACAAAGCGATGGAAGGAACGTTTATCGTAGACGTCAGTTCGCAGGCGCAGTACGAAGGCGGCGATGCGCATAAATACGCGTTTGAAATTTCTTCGCTGTTCGATTATTGCAGCGTGGGCTGGAACAAAGTGCTGATTCCTCTGGCAACCGCGGCGGAAAAGAACGATATGAACTGGAGCGGCGTATACAGCATTCGTCTGAACGGCACGGGAAGCGCCGTTGCCGACGGCGCAAGCAACCTGAAATTCGCTTCGTTTGCTTTCACCGTTTCCGAAGAAGCGCGCATGACCGTGCTCACCAACACGGATACCGTGCTGCTTACCGTTGCCAACGTGGCGGATTTCGCCGTAACGAACGAAACGATCGGCGATACGCAGGCTAAGGCGTACGGTTGCGTGGATTACGGCTGGGGCGGATTCGTGAAAGTGCTTACGCTGGACCGCGATTATAACGTGCAGGCGATTGCCGATACGGAAAAAGGCGCGTTTTCGTTCTGGATGTATATCGCGGACGACGCGACGCTTGCCGCCTACAAAGCGACGACCGATTTCTGGTCGGTGGACGTTTGCTCTTCCGTGAATTACAACGATACGAACAAATATACGTTTATGATGGCTTCCGTGTTCGGCGATTGCGTCGTCGGCTGGAACAAAGTGGTATTGCCTTTTGCTTCGGCGCAGGAAAAACACGAAATAGACTGGAGCAAAGTGCGCACGCTGCGCCTCAACTGCACGGGAACGGCGCTTGCCCCCGGTGCGAATAACGTGAAATTCGCAGAATTTTCGTTTATCGTAAGCGATGAAACCGCCATGAAAATCACGCAGAAAATCGCGGCGCAGACGGGCGGCGGAGATGATGAAGATCTTCATCCCATCGACGAGCTTGTGATTGTCGATTGCAACTCCGCTTCCGGAACGTATTTTTCCGGGAATAAAGTGGATAAAGAAGATTTCCGTTACGGTACGGGCTGCGTGTATACTTCGGGCGCGGGGTACGGTCTTACGGCAACCGACGTGGAAGTAGGCAAGACGGATCTGCGTAAAAATACGCTTGTGTTCGCTATGTGGATCTGGGTGGAGGACGTAACCCTGTTCGATGCGGCGGGCGTAAACGGACAGATCGAACTCAGCAGCAGCAACGCGTTCGACAAAAACGAGATTTTCTGGGAAAACTGGTGGAGCGGTTTGCAGAACGGTTGGAACTGGCTGGTTCTTCGCGGCGAAAACGCTTCCGTTTCCGGCGGACTTCCCGATTTCGATAATCTGAAACGCTTCCGCATTTATGTGAACGGAATTTCGCAATCCACCATGAAAATCGACCGCCTTACGATAGGCAACGTTGAAAACGCCAAATTGTTCAGCGAACCCGACTGGGAGAACGAAAAGGCGAATTCCGGTTTGTTCAAGGGCGCGAACGGATATGTTGCGGAAAACGATTCGTATATCGGCGTGGATTTCGGCGCGGCGGAAGGATTCACCGTGATTGAAAAACAGACGTTTACCGTAGAGACGGGTTGCGGCGGCGTGATTTTCAACGGGACGTCGGCAATCGCTCTCCTTCTTCTGGCGACGGCGGCTGTAGCGATCGTTATGGCGAAGTCCTCCGACAAGAAACGTTAAATTGATGAATCAATGCAAAAATGTTTGTTTCGGGAAGCGGATTTTCCGCTTCCCGGAACGGACGGATAAAGGACAGACATGAAAAAATTCATCGTAATTTCCCATACGCATTGGGACAGGGAATGGTATATGCCTTTTTCCGTGTTCCGCCTGAAACTGGTTGACCTTATCGATCGGCTGTTCGCCGTTCTTGAGAAGGACCCGGATTTTATCTTTCATCTCGACGCGCAGACGGTGGTGCTGGAAGATTATCTTGCCATTCGCCCGCAGAACGAGGAAAAATTAAAAAAATATATTTCTTCGGGGAATATCCGCGTAGGACCGTGGTATTTGCAGAACGATTTTTATCTTACCGACGGCGAGGTTACGGTGCGGAATCTTATGATCGGCACGGAAATAGCGAATCGCTTCGGAAAGTGCGGCACGGTGGGATATGCGCCCGATCAGTTCGGCAATATTTCGCAGCTTCCGCAGATTTTAAAAGATTTCGGGCTGAAAGCCTTTGTGTTCGGGCGCGGTTTTCGCATGTACGAACGGAAGAACGGCGTCCGCTGCGAGAAGAAACTTCCCGCCGAATTCGAATGGGTGGGGGCGGACGGCACGAAGTGCCTTGCCGTGCACCTGAAGTACTGGTACAATAACGCCCAGCATATTCCCGCGGAGCGCGAACTGGCGCATCTGCTGCTGGATATCAACGAGCGGAATTTCGAAGGGCTGAACGTATCGCCTTACATCTTGCTGATGAACGGCGTGGACCATCTGGAAGCGCAGGGAGACGTGCGCGGGATTATCGCGGAACTGCGCGGGGACGGCGTGGACATCGAACAGACGAGCCTCGACGATTACATAGAAAAAACGCTGGCGGCAACGGAAGGAAAGAAACTTTTCGCCTACCGCGGCGCGCTCAACAAAGGCGGGGATTACGATTTGTTAAAGGGCTGCTGGTCCTCCCGGTGCTATTTAAAAACGGAGAACGTCCGTTCTCAGGATTTATTGATTCATCGGCTGGAGCCCTTATACGCTTATCTGGAAGAGAGCGGTTTAGCTGGAGTTTATCCGGCGGACGAATTGAAATATCTCTGGAAAGAACTGATGAAAAATCATCCGCACGACAATATCTGCGGATGTTCGCGCGACGAAACGCATCGCCATATGGAAGATTCGTTCGCACGTATCCGCGAAATGGGGGAAGAACTTCTTTCCCGCGGGTTGAAAATCGCGGCGGCGCACGGCAGGCATCCCCTTGCCGAAGATCGGAATTATTCCGTAACGGTATTCAACGGAACGGAACGCGAACAAAGCGCGGTGGCGGAAACCTGTATGCGGTTTCTCCGCAACGAAAATATCGGAGAGTTTGCGCTTGTGGACGAAGCGGGAAATTCTCTGCCTTACGAAATAGTTGATCGCAGCGAGGGACTGGGGGACGTGTTCAGCCCGCTGAATCTTCCCGGCGTGCTTGACGTGGATTACGTACAGATTCGTTTTTATGCGGAAAGAATTCCCGCGTATACGGCAAAACAGTTTGCCGTCGTGCCGCACGTAAAAGGCGTAAAGGCAAAGCCTGCAGCCGCGGCGCGGGGAATCGAAAATGAGTTTTACGAACTTTATGCGGAAGAAAAAACGCTGGTTCTGCGCGATAAGCGTACGGGAACGATTTACCGCAACCCGATTCTTTTGGAAGATTCTGCCGATAAAGGCGACGCTTACGTCTATCGGGTATCGCCCGAAAAACCTCTGATTCTTACGCCGTGCGCGTTTGAAACGCCCGTTTCCGACGCGTTCGGAGGGACGCTTGCTCTTTCGTTCGATTACGACTGCCCCGCCTGTTACGATTTTGCGCGGGATTGCCGCGCCGCGGAGAAAGTGAAAAACGAAGTGCGCGTTACGCTTAGTTTACAGAAGGGAAGCGAAACGATAGGTATCGCGTACCGTATCGTGAACCGCGCGCGCGATCACAGAATCCGTATTCTGCTGCAAAGCGGTTTTTCCGGCGGAAAACTTTATACGGACAGTCCGTTCGATTACGCGGAACGGGAGAGCTTCGAAAGTTGCGACGAAACCGAATCGGACACGCATCACAATTCCACGTTCGTGCAGCTTGCAAAGGACGGCAGAGCGCTGATTGTTTACACCGAGGGACAGCACGAAACGGAGGCGACGAAAGACGGACTTGCATTCACGTTGCTTCGCGCCACGGGCGTGATCAACCGGAATGCCGTTACGTTTCTCCCCGCGGGAGGGCCGCAGTGGGATGTTCCCGAAAATCAGATTCTCCGCGAAACGGAAGGGCGGCTCGGCGCGGAATATTCCGCGGAACGCAGCGGCGCGGATTGCTATGTGAAAGGGAAATTCTTCCGTAACGGATTGATCTGCCATGCCGATTCTTTCGATACGAAAAAATATTCCGGCGGACGCTTTGCCGTGCAGACGGCGGAGCTGGAACGGCTGTATTATCTTGAAGATAAGTATGCGGGGTGCGCGCTTTCCGCCGGACCGATGTTTACGTGCGATTGCCCGCATATCGTTGTTTCATGCCATAAAAACGGAGAGAAAGGCGGCACGCTGCTGCGTTTTGTCAATCTTTCCGATACGGAGCAGAACGCGGAATTTACTTTCCGCGGCAGGATGTATATCACCGATATGGCGGAACGGGAGGAAAGACTTGCGGGCGAAACAAGCGCGCGCCTTACCTTCTCCCCGAAACAAATCATTTCCGTGAGGTTTTCTTATGTCTGAACTCGATTACGTTTATACGGGGATGGGCTCGCTCAACGACCGCCGCTTTTCCAACGGAAACGTGTATCCGATAACCGCCTGTCCGTTCGGGATGACGAATTTTACGCTGCAGACGGACGGCGCGGCGGGAAACTGGTTTTATAGTCCGCTTTCTCATTCGTTTGAAGGAATCAGACTTACGCATCAGCCCAGCCCCTGGGTGGGGGATTACGGGCATATACTCTTCTTTCCGTATTCGGGAGAACTTCCCGAGCGCGAGAGATGGTCGAGTTTTCGCCCCGAAAAAACGCGTATCGATCCTCAATCGATCGACGTGTATCTGCAACGGTTCGGGCTGCGGGTGCGGCTTGCGCCCACCGAACGCGGCGGGACGATGAAACTTACGCAGAAAGACGGCAAAGGAACGGGGTTCGCGATTTTGCCCTTTGCGGCTTCTTCGTTCAGAGTGATCGGCAAAACCGTCGTGGGATATACGGACAGTCAGTCGATCTGGAATTTCGGAAGAATACGCGAATATTTTTATTTCGTTCTTTCGCGGGAAGCGGACGAAATCCGTCAGCTCGACGGCGGTGGAATAGCGCTTTCGTTTGCGGGCGACGCGGAGATTTCGTTTGCCGCAAGCTTCGTTTCCGAAGAGCAGGCGAAACGCAATTACGATTCGGAACTTGCGGGAAAAACGTTCGAAGAAATCGAACGGGAGGCGCGCGGACGGTGGGAAGGTTATCTTTCCTGCGTGCGCGTTTCCGACGAAAATTTGCAGAGAAAGAAAACATTTTATTCCTGTTTTTACCGCGCGTTGCTGTATCCCCGCGTTTTCCACGAATATAACGAAGAGGGAAAACCCGTGCACTTCAACGCGGATACGGGAAAGACGGAAAACGGGGTGTTCTATACGGATAACGGATTCTGGGATACCTACCGCACCGTGTATCCTTTCCTTTCTATCGTCGCGCCCGGAATCGTGCGGGAAGCGGTGGAAGGATTTGTGAATTACGCCGAAGAAACGGGGTGGCTGCCGAGATGGCTGAGCCCCGGAGAAATCGGACTGATGCCCGGCACGCTGATAGAAGCGGTGATTGCGGACGCGTGCGTTAAAGGGATTGTGGACGGAGATTTGCGCGCACGCGCTTATCGCGCCATGCTTCGCAACGCGTTTGAAGAAAGCGAGGGCAGACACGGCAGAAGCGGCGTGAAAGATTATACGAAGTACGGGTATCTGCCGTACGATTATAAAGAAAGCGTGAATAATACGTGCGATTGCGCGTACGGCGATTTTTGCATCGCGCAGGTGGCTATTCTGGAAAACGACGAAAAGACGGCGCGCGTGTTACTGGAACGCAGCGGAAACTGGAAAAATCTTTTCGATAAAGAAAGCCGATTCCTTCGCGGAAAGGACAGAGCGGGAAATTTCCGGGCGACGTTCGATCCGTACGAATGGGGCGGAGATAATTGCGAGGGCAGCAGCTGGCAGAATAGTTTTGCCGTGTATCACGATATCGACGGACTTGCGCGGGCGCACGGTTCGAAGCGGGCGCTGGAAGAGCGGCTGGACGAACTGTTTGCCGCGGAAGCGAAATTTTCCGTCGGCGCGTACGGGCAGGAAATTCACGAAATGAGCGAAATGGCAAGCGCCGATTTCGGGCAGTGCGCGATTTCGAATCAGCCGAGCTTTCATCTGCCGTGGATATATACGTTGCTGGGAAAACGTGAAAAGACGGAATTTTGGGTGAAAAAACTGGCGGACGAGGCGTTTTTCTGTGCGGCAGACGGGTTCCCCGGCGACGAGGACAACGGCACGACGGCGTGCTGGTATCTGTTTGCCTGTCTCGGTTTTTATCCGCTTTGCCCCGGCAAGGCGAAATACGTCGCTTCCGCGCCGCTGTTTGAAAAAATCACCGTCTGCGGCAAGGAAATCGGGCGGTCCGGCGAGGATTTGATAGCGCACAAAGAGATTTGCGGAGGGAAAATATGAAAAAGACAATCGGCGTGGCGGGCAATATACTGGTTGACGCCGTAAAGAAAATAGAATGTTGGCCGCAGCGCGGAATGCTTGTGAATATTAACGGCGTATCGCATGCGATCGGCGGGTGCGTAGGCAAT
>DLQW01000025.1:14958-17914 GCA_002474405.1 Christensenella sp. UBA7597
GCGTAGGCAATACCGCCGTAGATTTGAAACGGCTGAACGAAGAACTGAACGTATGCGTTTTCGGCAGAATCGGGAAAGACGAATACGGCGATTACGTTCTGCGCGTGATGCGGGAAGAGGGACTGGACGTCTCCGCCGTGGTACGTTCGGAAACGCTGCCCACTTCTTTTACCGACGTGATGACTTTGCCCGGCGGCGAGCGGACGTTTTTCCACGCGCGGGGGGCGAACGCGGAGTTTTCGGAAAAGGACGTGGGCGAGAAAAAGTGCGATCTTTTTCATCTGGGGTATTTGCTTTTGCTGGATGAACTGGACAAAGCGGACGAAAAATACGGCACGAAAGCCGCCCGTCTGCTTGCGCGGATGCGCGAGCGCGGCTCGGAAACGAGCATCGATCTGGTGAGCGCGCAGACGGGAAAATTTCAGAGCGTGGTTACGCCCGCACTGGCGTATTGCGACCACGTGGTAATCAATGAAGTGGAGGGCGGAATGCTTGCGGGAATTTCGCCGCGAGACGAGGCGGGAGCGCCGATTGCGGAAAATCTGCAAAAAATCTGCGAAAAGTTATTTGCGCTCGGCGTGAAAAAAAGCGTTGTGATTCACTGCCCCGAACTGAGCTGCGCTATGGACGGGGAGGGGAATTTTTCGCTGCTTCCGTCGCTGGCTTTACCGAAAGGATATATCGTGGGTTCTGTGGGCGCGGGCGACGCGTTCTGCGCGGGCATGCTGTATTCGTTCGCGTGCGGATTGCCGCTTACGGAGGGAATGAAAATCGCTTCGTGCGCCGCGGCGTGCAATCTTTCGGCTGCCGATTCCATCGGCGGAGCGCGTTCTCTTTCGGACACGCTTGCGCTTGAAAATAAATTCGGAAGGAGGATTTAATTATGTTGACGAAGGAAGAATATCAGGACGGCGTGCGCTATACGCTGGACGCGTTCCGCAAAGCGGGAATCGTCGTTACCGACGAAGAGGCGAAGAGAATCGAAGTGGCTGATTTCGGACTGGGAAAAGTGAAAGAAATCGGTCTGCAGCTTCTCACTTACGTGAATACGCAGCGCTGCTGCGCGAAAGAGATGGTTCTGCGCCCCTATCAGACGTGCCCCGAACATTATCACGTATCGGGCGTGGAAAACGGCGTGCCGTTCGAAGGGAAAGAAGAAACTTTCCGCGTACGTGCGGGAGAGTGTATGCTGTACGTATCGGGCGAGGGCGACGAAAAGAATATCCGCGCGCGCAAACCGCAGACAAAAGTAAGCGTGTTTCACGAAATTATCCTGAAACCGGGCGAACAATATACGATTTATTCCGGCACGCGCCACTGGTTTCAGGCGGGCGCGGAGGGCGCGATTATCAGCGAATTTTCCACCCGCAGCCGCGACGAAAGCGACATATTCGAAGATGAACGGATTCGCAGAATCCCGGAGGTAAAATAAAATGCTTGTCAATTTAAAAGAAATTCTGAAAATCGCAGAAGAAGAAAAGAATGCGGTGGGGATGTTCAACGCGACGGGGTTCGACAGCTTGCAGGCGGTAATCGGCGCGGCGGAAGAACTCAACCGCTCCGTAATTATCGCGCATGCGGAAGTACACAACGTGTACAACGATATTTCTTTCGTGGGACCTGCCATGATAGCGGCGGCGAAAAACGCGAAAGTTCCCGTTTGCGTGCACCTCGATCACGGCACAAGCACGCAGATGATTTATCGCGCGCTTCGCATCGGGTTTACCTCGGTGATGATAGACGCTTCGGCGCTTGCGTATGAAGAAAATCTGCGGCTCACCAAAGAAATCACGGAAATTTCGCACGCGATGGGAGTGAGCGTGGAAGCGGAGTTAGGCAGATTGGTTACGGGCGAAAGCGGAAGCACGGAAATCGCGGACGCGAAACCCGAAGATTTTTACACCGACCCCGAAGAAGCGAAAGCGTTCTGCGAAGCGACGGGCATCGACGCGCTGGCGATTGCGTTCGGCACGGCGCACGGATTTTATAAAAGTCAGCCGAAACTCGATTTCGGCGTTGTGGAAAAATGCGCGGCGTCTACGGGGCTTCCGCTTGTCATGCACGGAGGAAGCGGCGTGAGCGAGGACGGTTTCCGCAAGGCGATTGCGGGAGGAATACGAAAGATCAATTATTATTCGTATATGTCCAAAGCGGGGTATATGGCGGCGAAAGCGTATATCGAAAGCGGCAGGAGCAACTACCTGCACGATGCGGAATATGCCGCCATGCAGGCGATGAAAGAGGACGTGAAAAAGGCGATTAAGATTTTTTCCGCGGAAAAATAAGCGATTTTTCAATAGAATAAAATAAGATTCGTAAGGCTCCGTTTCCGAAAAAGCAGAAGCGAAAAATGCCGGTTGCATAAAACGGTGATTTTTTGGGAAAGCTTTTCGGTTGCTTTCCGGCGGAATTTATGTTATAATATAAAAAATCCGCCTTGTCGTATTACGTTTGGCGGAAAAACGGAGACGATATGACGGAAAACGAGAAGAAAAACGAACGTAACGTAATGTCAGGCGCGGAATTTATTTCCGCGCCCGAATGCTTTCTGAGCACTCTTGAGAGCATGCCTTCTGCCGTGTTGCCGCTCGGAGACTGGATTTCTCCCGTGCAGTATACGCGCTATTATTTGCGGCGGGAAGTTTTTCTTGAAAAACCCGTGGCGGCTGCCGAACTGGAATTTCAGAGCAGTTTGCCTGCGGATATTTTTCTGGGCGACGAAGAAATCGGCATGCAAAAACAGGACGGCTGGTATCTGACGGGCGTGCGGGATGTAACGAAGGCGGTTCGGCGCGGCGTTAATTATCTGAACGTGCGCGGATTTTTGTCCGATACCCCCGATCGTTTTATTATCGGCGTGCGCGGGTGCCTGAAAGTTACGTATACCGACGGGGAAACGGAATTGTTCGATACGAGCGGCTGGTTTAAAAATTACGGCATGTGCGGGTTCTGGGAA
>DLQW01000025.1:17957-24258 GCA_002474405.1 Christensenella sp. UBA7597
CGCCGAAACGCCGGGATGGCAGACCGCGCCGCTGACGGAGGAACGCGCGATGAATCGAAGCCGCCTGCATCCGCGGTTGCGTGTGCGCGCCATGTATTTCAAAGGCGATTTCGAAACGGAAAAACCCGTAAAAAAGGCAGTGCTGTACGCGACGGCAAAGGGGTTGTACGTTCCGTACCTGAACGGCAGACGCGTATCGGACGCGCGTTTTTTGCCGGGCTCGGCGGAAGGCGTTACCGAATACCGTGCGTTTGACGTTACGGAATTTCTGCACGGCGGAAAAAACGTTCTGGGCGCGGAACTGGGCAGCGGCTTTTATAACAGCGAATCCTGGGGGAGTTTTTACAATCGGATTCCGGCATTGATGATGCGGCTGGAAATCGAATATCGGGACGGAGAAACGTATGTTTTCTGTACGGACAAAACCTGGCGGGTGCACGCTTCGCCGCGGACGGAAAACGATATTCAATTCGGGGAGAGGTACGACGCGCGGCTGGAAAACGGAAATCCGTTTGCGGGCGCCGCCGACGAAACGTGGGGGTATGCCGAAGAACGCCGCTTTAAAGAGAAGCTGTTCGCCGCGCAGAATTATCCGCCCGTCCGCATAAAAAGCATGGTTTCCGCGAAAAAAATATTTACGCTTGCCGACGGTTCCGTGTGCTATGATTTCGGGACGAATTCTTCGGGCAGAGTGAAACTGACGCTGAAAAACACCGTGCGCGGAGAGCGGGTGATCGTCCGCTATTGCGAGGAAACGGAACTTTCGGAACGCGGCTACGAAGCGAACGTTACGGAATACGGCGACGTGTTTTTTTACGGCGACACGACGGCGACGGGGCGGGCTTGCTACGGGGCGCGGAATATCGACGTTTATATCTGTCGCGGAGACGCAGAGGAAACGTATATTCCCGAATTTACGTTTACCGGATTCCGCTACGCGTATGTTTCGGGGTACAGCGGCGTTTACGGAAAAGACACGGTGCAAAAAGCGGAAATGTACAGCGACCTTGAGCAAACCGGCGTTTTTAAAGCGGGACACGCGGGGTTGGAGAGGATTTTCGACGCGGTGATGCGTTCGTATCGTTCGAATACCGTAACCGCGCCGACGGATTGTCCTACGCGCGAAAAGAATTTCTGGAACGGCGATTTGCAGGCGTTTATCAATACCGCCTGCTGGTGTACGGATAACAATCTGTTTCTTGAACGCTGGACGGAAGCGGGGCGGAAAATGGGCGGCGACGACACGTACGGCTGGGGCGACGAAGATTACGTTACTCCGCTTACGCTGTACCGTTTTTACAAGAATACGGACGTAGTGCTTTCGAAATACGAAAAAGTGCGGAAACTGATTGCCGCGCGCAAAAAACAGGTGGTGTCGGGCGACGTTCTTCCGTCGCAAAACACATTTACTTACGGCGACCATAAAGCGGGAAAGCGCGTTCCGGACGATTTTTTCTGCGCGGCGTATTATTGCCGTATGTTCGCGTGCGCTGCCCGTATGGCGGAAATCGCGGGAAAAACGCAGGACGCGGCAACGTACCGCGACGAGTTCGAAAAAGCCCGCAAGGCGTTCAACGCGAAATATTATCTGCCGGAAAAACATGATTATACTCCCGGAAATCAGGGCGGAATCGTATATCCCGTGGCGTTCGGAATTGCGGAACCGCAAGAGATAAAAAGTCTTGCCGATACGTTGCACGGGTACGTTGTTGCGGACGGATACCGTTTTCGGACGGGATTTATGTCCACGGAGTTTATTCTGGGAATTTTGTGCGATAACGGGTATGCGGCGGACGCGCTGAAAATGATAACGAACAAGGAATATCCCTCTCTGCTGAATATGATAGATACGGCGGGGTGCGGTACGACGACGGAATCGTGGGAAGCGCGCGTGGGCATAGGAGATTCGCTGAATCACTATGCCGTGGGCAACGCGACGCGCTGGTTCTTCGAATACCTCGGCGGAATCAAGCCCGTGAAAGCGGGATTCGAAGAAATCGTTATCAAGCCGTATTTTTTCAGGGAGCTGAAAAATATTTACGTTTCCTATAAAAGCGTGCGCGGAACGATTGTATCGGCGTGGGAGTATAACGAGGCGGACGATACGTTTACCTGGACGGTAACGATTCCGGAAGGGATTGCCGCGCGGACGGAACTTCCGTACGGGATGCGGCGGACGGGCGGCGCGGAGATCGGAACGGCGGACGGAACGATGACGACGATTGTTTCGGAAATATCGTAAGCGCACAGAAAAATAAAAGAAAACGGCGGCGGGCGGATTATGCGCCTGCCGTTGTTTTTTGCTGGAAAATTTCGCGGATTTTTTATAAAAATTCGGGAAAAATCCGATTTTTCGGGCTTCGGAAATTTGCCAAAACAAAAAAATAATAGTATAATACAGGTATCATTCTATTTTACTTCGGAGGCAACCATGATAAACACGTTCTGTAAATTTCCGCTCTGGGAATGCACCCGCAAGCTTTCTGCCGTAGCGCTCGGCAGAGAAAAAGCCGACCTTGTAATCAAAAACGCAAAACTGATCAACGTATGCACGCATGAGATTCTCGAAGGGTACGACGTAGCCGTATCGATGGGCAGAATCGCCGCGATCGGCGACGTTTCCGCTTCGGTGGGCGAAAATACGAAAGTCATCGACGGAACGGGCAAATATCTGGCTCCGGCGTTTATGGACGGGCACATGCACATCGAATCTTCCATGCTGACGGCGGGAGAGTATGCGCGGGCGGTGATTCCGCACGGAACGAGCGGCATCTTTTTCGATCCGCACGAAATATGCAACGTGAAAGGGCTGGACGGCGTGAAATGTATGCTGAAAGACGCGGAAACGACGCCGTTGAAAGCCATGCTGACGACGCCTTCCTGCGTGCCCGCGGTGCCCGGCTTCGAAGATACGGGTTCCGAAATTCACCCTGCGGACGTTGCGGAAACGATGAAGTGGAAGGAGTGCGCGGGGCTCGGCGAAATGATGAATTTCCCCGGCATCGTCAATTCGGACAAGCACACGCACGATATCGTGGGGGAAACGCTGAAAGCGGGAAAGACGGTTACGGGGCATTTTTCGATTCCCGAAACGGGCGCGATGATGAACGCGTATATCGCCGCGGGAATTTCCTGCTGCCACGAATCCACGACGGAGCAATCCGCGCTGGAAAAAATGCGCAGAGGCATGTACGCGCAGCTTCGCGAAGGATCTGCCTGGCACGATCTGGAAGAAGTGGGCAAGGCGGTAACGAAGCATAACGTGGAAAGTCGTTTCGCGTGCCTTGTTTCGGATGATTCGCATCCGCACACGCTGGTAAGCAGCGGGCATCTCGATCATCTGGTGCGGCGCGCGGTGGAAGAGGGATTCGACCCCGTAACGGCGATTCAGATGGTTACCATCAACACCGCCGAGTGCTTCGGGCTGGCGGCGGAGCTCGGTTCGATCGCGCCTTCGAAATGCGCGGACATGGTGCTGATTTCCGATCTGGAAAAGTGCGTGGTGGACGAGGTGTTCATCGACGGCGAACTGGTTGCCGAAAAAGGAAAAGCGCTTTTCGAAAGAGGCAGCTATTCCTATCCCGAAGAATACAGACATTCGGTGAATCTGGATAAAATCGACGAAAGCGCGTTGAAAATCGCGGCGGAAGGCACCGTAAAAGCGCACGTGATAGAAGTGATTCCCGCAAAGACGAGCACGGTGGATAAAGTGGTGGAAATGACGGCTGTGAACGGCGAACTGAAAGCCGACCCCGCGAGAGACATTATGAAAGCCTGCGTGTTTGAACGGCATCACAGAACGGGCAACGTAGGCAAAGGGTTTATCAGCGGCTTCGGAATCAAGGACGGCGCCCTTGCGCAGACGGTGGCGCACGACGCGCATAACCTGCTGGTGGTGGGGACGAACGATGACGATATGGCGCTTGCCGTAAACACGCTGATCGATTGCGGCGGCGGGCTGGTTGCCGTGAAGAACGGGAAAATTCTGGGACTTGTGGAATTGCCCGTGGCGGGACTGATGAACGACGTTCCCGTGGAAGAAATGGAAGAAAAAGTGAAAGTGCTGGAAAACGCCTGGAAAGAACTTGGCTGCACGCTGCCTTCGCCGTTCATGACGATGTCTATCGTGTCGCTTGCCTGCCTGCCCGAAGTGAGAATTACGGACAGAGGACTTGTGGATTGCAGAACGTTTAAATTTCTCGACCTGATTGAAAAATAAGTTTTGAAAATAGAGCGAATCTGAAAAACGCCCGCGGAAAGTTTGCTTCCGCGGGCGTTTTTCATATGGGAGTATGCGCAGAGCTTCAAAGATTCGGCAGAGAAGTTTTGCCGAGAAGAAGATTGCCGAAATCTTCCGCGCGCATCGGTCTGGCAAAATAATAGCCCTGCATTTCTTCGCAGCCGAACGAAAGCAGCATGTCCGCCTGCGCTTTCGTTTCCACGCCCTCGGCAATCACGGGCACGCCGAGACTTAAAGACATTTGTATCACGGACGACAGAATGATTTTTCCTTTGGCGGCGTTGCTGGTTTGCGAAAGAAATTTCATATCCAGCTTCAGCTTATCGAAGTTCATGTCTTTCAGCGAATTCAGAGAGGAATAGCCTGCGCCGAAATCGTCGATTTCTACGGCGAACCCGCGTTCACGCAGCGCGGCGACTTCTTTATCGAGACATTCGCCGTCCTGCATGTACGCGCTTTCCGTAATTTCAAGGCGCAGCCGTTCGCGCGGGACGCCGTATTTTTCCACGATGTTTTCCATTTCGCCCGAAAACAGCGGGTTCAGCACGTCTTTTCGGGAAAGATTCACCGAGACGGTGAAAGGCGCTTCGGGCAGAAGATCCAGCCACCTGCGCATATATTCGCACGTTTTTTTAATGACGTACAAATCTACTTTGCCGATATAATTGCTTTTTTCAAGCAGCGGAATAAATTCCGCGGGCGAAAGAAAGCCGCGCGTGGGGTGCCGCCACCGTACCAGTGTTTCGGCGCCGAAAAATCTGTGATGCGCGTAATCTGCCTGCGGCTGAAACCACACTTCGAATTCTTCGTTGCGGATTGCCGATTCGGCGTCTTTTAAAAGTTGCAGGCGGTCCGTTTCGCGATCGCGCATGCCGTGTTCGTAATAGCCGATGCGCTTGTTCATATCGCTTTTGATTTCCTGCAGAGCCAGCTGCGCTTTGTACGACATTACGGAGGGATCCTTATTGTCCTCGTATAAATCGTATACGCCCATGTGCATGTTGATGGGTATGCTTAAATTATACGAGCTGAAACACTGCACGAACTTATTATAGCAATCGGGTACGGACATGCCGTCGTCGGCGCAGAACCGGGCGAAGTGATCGGCGTTCAGGTGCGCGGAAAACGAATCGGGCGTATCGTACTGCTTCATGTATTCGCCGATGTCGCGAAGCAGACGGTTGGCAAGCTCATGCCCGTACACGCCGTTGATGTCTTTGAAATAATCCAGATCGTAAAGGTGCAGACGGTACCGCCTGCCGGGGTGATCGGCAATCCATTCTTCGATGCGCTTGTAAAACCCCGTGGAGTTGTAACTGCCCGTGAGGGGATCGATTTCGCCGGAAATCAGCTTCGTTACGTTTTCGGCGAAAATCATAATCCGCTCTTCCGATTCGTCCTCGTATTCGAAAGAAACGCGAATGTAAACGCGGTTGCCGTCCGCGCCCGGTATGTAGAAATCTGCTTCGTATACGCTGCGGTTTTCCAGTTCGCTTTGCAGCGATTCGAACGTCAGCTTCCGGAGCATGGCTTCCGGGTGTTCGCGGCATAATTTTTCGCGCACGACGCGCGCCGCCTCTTCGTTGTAAAAGCCGCCGTCCGCGTTCATGTATTCCGCGATTTTCCCCGTGAGCTGCTCGTCGTAAACGCCGAGCTTCTGCGTTTTGCAATCGAGATACACCACGCCGAGAAAACGCTCGCGGAACAATCTTCTCAGCAGCAGTTCTTCTTTTCGCCGGAACAAGTTTTTCAGCGGCGATTCGTCTTTTCGTCGGTTATTTGGTTGCGTTTTGCTGTTTTCTGCGTTCATAACTACCTCTTAAAACGCTTTTTTACGGTTTTTCGCTTTCTTTTTGTACATCTGTTCGTCGGCAAAATTGATCAGTTCCTGCGCCGTCGCCGCGTCTTTATTGAATTCCGCATATCCCACGCTGACTTTCACCGTGCAGGCAAGCCCGGCTTTTTCGCTGCGCTGCGATACCGTGTTTTCTATCTTTTTGCACAGCTCCGCGGGGCTTTTATCGGCGGTGAGTTCCTGCATCACGGCAAATTCGTCGCCGC
>DLQW01000015.1:0-1322 GCA_002474405.1 Christensenella sp. UBA7597
GCGAAGCGCCGAGAGAGGTCATGACGATAGAGATCATTCGGCATTAAAAATTGAAAAAACTGTAAATCTATCTTTTGCGGATAAATTTACAGTCTAACTTTTTTGTTGATTTTTACAGCCTTTTTAAAATCTTTGCACAAGCCGCGCTATGATACAAACGCGTCAGGAAACCACGATAACCTGCGCGTAACGCAGCACTTTATCGCCTTTCTTATACCCCTTCAGGTACACCTGCTTCACGGTGCCGCTCTCTTCGCCGTTTTCCGCGGGCACAGCCATAATCGCTTCCGCTTCGTCGGCGGAAAACGCTTTGCCCGTCGGATCGATCGCTTCGATGCCCTCGTCCGCCAGCACCTTTTCAAAGCTTTTCAGCACCATTTCCAAGCCCTTTTTCGTCTGCTCGTCCTTGCACGAAGACAGGGCGCGTTCCAGATTGTCTCCCACGGGGAACAGCGCAGATACCACGTCGTTTCTGCCTTCCGCATAGCGCGTAGCCGACTGTTTTTCCGTACGTCTGCGATAATTTTCGTATTCGGCTGTAACGGCGTACCATTTACGCTTGTTTTCTTCCGCCTCTTTTTTCAGCTCGTCGATTTCGGCGAAAAGTTTCTTCTTCTTTTCGCATTTCTCGCCTTTTTCGTTCTTCATCTCCGCGTCCGCGCACTCCTCGTGTTTTTCGCATGTTCCGTCCGCCTGCTTTTTGCCGCAGCACGTATTCTTTTCGTTTTCCGCCGTTTCCGTATTCTGCGCGTTTTCGCAAACGACTTCTTCCGTGCCCGCACCGCCGCATTGTTTTTCGCAGCCGCCGCACGATTTATTTTCTTCTTTTTTCATTTCTTCCGACATTTCTTCTCCGCCTTTTTGCCGAACTTTTCGGCAACGCATAAAAATTTCATTATATTTATAATGCGATTTCCGAAAAATTAAACGCAAAACGCCGTTTAAAATTCAAGGTGCACAAACCCGTCGCGCGAAGAACGCCGATAGAAAATCGCCTTTCTGCCAATCACCGCCACGGGAATCGCCCCCAGAAGGTCGGCTACGTTTTCGGCAAGATTCACCGCGTCGTCGTCCGCCGTTTCCAGCACGTTCACCTTAATCAGCTCGCGCGCTTCCAGCGCGTCGGAAAGCGTCTTTAAAAGATTGTCGGTAATTCCGCCCTTGCCTATCTGCGCAATCGGCGAAATAGTGGACGCCATCGACTTCATTTTGCTTCTTTGTTTACTTGTAATTGTTTCTCTTGTAATCATAATGTTTTTCCTTATTCAAAAAACGCGGCTTAAAACCAAGCATTCGAAGAATGGTGCAGATTGCGAGATTTA
>DLQW01000015.1:1373-1813 GCA_002474405.1 Christensenella sp. UBA7597
GTACGACCGCCGCGATTTTACTCATGGTAAATGAGCAAGGACGCACGCAGATGAAGCCGCCGGCTGCGCTATTATACGAATGCGTATTTATTCCACAAAGTCAAATTCGACGTCCCCTATCGACACGGTATCTCCCTCTTTGCAGCCCGCCTCTTTCAAAGCGGAAATCACGCCGCGAAGCCGAAGCACTTTCTGAAAATACTGCATGGAATCGGGATTGTTCAGCACCACGTTTCGGCAAAGCATATCGATCAGCCCGCCGATCACCACAAACGCGCCGTTCTCGTCGCGTACGATTTCGTAGGTCAGCTCGCCGCCGGAAGCGTATTCGAACTTTTCTTCCACAGGCACGGGCTGTACGGGCGGCAGCGTTTTCAAAATTTCGAAAATTCCCGAAATCAAAGCTTCCGTTCCCTCGCCCGATACCGCCGTAATCGGAA
>DLQW01000015.1:1871-17265 GCA_002474405.1 Christensenella sp. UBA7597
CCGCCGTAATCGGAAAAATTTTATATTTCCTGCCGAATTTTTTCTTAAACGCCGTCAGGTTTTCCTTCGCTCCCGCCACGTCGCACTTGTTGCAAGCAACCACCTGCGGCAGTCCCGCCAGCTTCTCGCTGTATTCTTTCAGCTCCGCGTTAATCTGTTTGAAATCTTCTATCGGGTCGCGCCCCTCGCAGCCGGAAATATCCACCACGTGGCACAGCATCCGCGTGCGTTCGATATGCTTTAAAAAGTCGTGTCCCAGCCCCGCGCCCTTCGCTGCGCCCTCGATAAGTCCCGGAATATCCGCCGCCACAAACGTATCGTCGTAATAACGCACCACGCCGAGATTGGGAGAAAGCGTGGTGAAATGATAGTTTGCAATCTTCGGTTTCGCCGCCGAAATTTTCGAAAGCAGCGTGCTCTTTCCCACATTCGGGAAGCCCACAAGCCCTACGTCCGCTATCACTTTCATTTCCAGAATCACGGTATGCGGAAAGGCGCGCTCGCCTTTCTGCGCGAAGTTGGGCGCGTGCCGCCGCGCCGTGGTAAACCGTACGTTGCCTTTGCCGCCGTTGCCGCCGCGCGCCACAAGAATTTTTTCGCCGTCCGAAAACACGTCGCAAACGATTTTCCCCGTCTCTCCGTCTTTCACCAGCGTACCGAGCGGCACCGCGATTTCCACGTCCGCGCCGCCCTTGCCGCTGCAACGGTTCGTGCCGCCGCGTTCGCCGTTGCCCGCCTCGAATTTCGATTTGAAACGGAACGAAAAAAGGTCGGTCATGTCCTTGTCTCCCACAAAATAGATATCGCCGCCCTTACCGCCGTCGCCGCCGTCCGGTCCGCACGCGGGTTTGCCTTTAAAGGCTTTGAACGAGTTCATTCCGTCGCCGCCGTCGCCCGCCTTGATTGTAATTTTCACCTTGTCGGTGAACATACCTGTCGCCATAAATTTCTCCGCATAAATAACGCTGTGCAATAAGTATAACAAAAAACGCAAAAAAAATCAACGGGTTTCACCCGTTTCGTAACGGATTTTCCCGTCGTCTCTTAAATTCGGCTGTCCGCACCGCCGTTAATTTTCCGCCGCGACGGAAAAAGCACGGTTAAAAAGTTTCTTCCGCCCTCCGTTCCGCCGTTTCCGGATCCGTTCCGGCTGCCGTAAATTTTTCAATCACAGCAGCGGAAACAACACGTAAAATTCGCAGCCTTTTCCCGCTTCCGAATTCACGCCGTAACGGAAATTGTGCTTTTCCAGCACCGTTTTCACAATCGAAAGCCCCAGCCCGGAGCCCTTCACGGGGCGTTTATGCGCCTCTTTCGAACGGTAATACCGGTTCCATATATCGCGCAGTTCTTCCTTTTTCACGCCCGCGCCCGTATCTTTCACCGAAAACATAATCTCGTTTTCTTCCCGCCGCAAAGCCACGATCACCCGCTTGTCCGCGCCCGTATAATTCACGGCGTTGCCCACAAGATTATAAATCACCTGCCCGATTTTCACGCGGTCCGCCTCGGTGTATAATCCGCGTTCGATATGCGTTTCGAACACATACCCCTGCGTTTCCGCAAGATACCCGAATTTTTCCAGCACCTGCGCCGTGAACGCCGATAAATCGAACGTCTCTTTTTTAATTTCGTTCACGCCCGAAGAGATTTTCGAAAGGTCCAGAACGTCCGTTACCAGCTCCGTCAGCCGGTCGGCTTCGTCGATAATCACCTGCGCGTGCTTTTCGCGCTTCACGGGGTCGCCGCCCGAAATTTCCTGTATCATCGAAGCGTACGCCTTAATCATCGTCAGCGGCGTTTTGAAATCGTGCGAAACGTTGGCAATCAGTTCTTTCTGCATCGAATCGGCTTTGGAAATTTCGTCGCGCGCGAAATTCAGCGTTTCCGCCAGCGCGTCCGTTTCCGCCCCGTACGAAGATTGTCCGCGGAAGTCCACCGAGAAATCCCCCGCCGCCAGCTGCTTCGCCTTTTCCGTCATCTCCGCCAGAGGTCGCACGAGGAATCCCGAAACCGTCGCCGAAATCACAAACGAAAGCACCAGCACAAACACCGCGATCAGCACCGTTCTGCCGTTCAGCTGCCGCATCATCGCGCTGTTGATATCCAGCCTGCGGCTCACCAGCAGATACCCGTCGTTCGTTACGCCCACGTATACGCCTTCCGCGTCCGTCTTGCCCAGTTCGAAAACGCTTCCGCCCTGCGCCCCGCCGTTTTTCAGCTTCTGTATCAGATCTTTCGCCGCGGCTTTCGCCCCGTCGCTGATAACGTCGCCGCCGGAAACGGGATAAATCACTTCCCCGTTCTCGTCAAGCAGCGCCGCGCAAACGTTGCGTTCCGAAGAAACGGCGCGGAAAAAATCGCTGGGGTCGCTCGCCGCGCCGAACCTGTCCGCCAGCCGCTCGTAATCCGCTTTCACCCCGCTGCCCGCCGTAAACGTTTCTTTCATCGCCGCGTTTTCGTACGATTGTTTCAGTGCCACGCTCTGCGATACGCCGAAAAGCAGAACGATCAATAAGGAAAAAGCCGTGAACACCGCCCACAGCACGAAATAAATACTTCTTTTTTCCTTGCCCTTTTTAGGCTTTCGCGGCGTTCCCGCCTTTCTCTTTTCCGGCATCTTTCGCTTCCCGTCCGCCGCGCGTATCTCCCGCGGCGTTTTTCCTTTTTTCGGAACGCTTTACTGTTCCGCCGGCACTTCGAATTTATATCCGAGTCCGCGGAGCGTTACGATAAACTTTCTGTATTCTTTTAAATTCCCGCGCAGCATTTTCACGTGCGTATCCACCGTGCGGTCGTCTCCGTAAAAATCGAATCCCCACACGTCGTACAGCAGCTTTTCCCGCGTCAGAGCCAACCCCTGATTGCGCACGAAATAAAACAAAAGCTCGTATTCTTTCGGGGTGAGCACCGCTTTTTCGCCGTCCACGTACACGTTTCTGCCCGCCATGTCGATTTCCAGCCCTTCGAATTTCAGCACGCGGTTTTCGTCCTCTTTCTTCTTCGCCGCCTTGCGCTTCGTAACGGCGTGAATCCGCGCCATCACCTCTTTGGGCGAAAACGGCTTCGTTACGTAATCGTCCACGCCGATTTCAAACGCAAACAGCTTGTCGTATTCCTCGCCGCGCGCGGAAAGCATAATCACGGGCACGTCCTTATCCTTGCGGATTTCTTTCACCGCGGAAAAACCGTCCAGCTTCGGCATCATCACGTCCATCAGAATCAGGTCGTAATCGTTTTCGCGGCATTTTTTCACCGCCTCCATGCCGTCCGCCGCCTCGTCCGCTTCGTTCCCTTCGAATTCCACGTATTCGCGCAGCACTCCGCGGATCATTTCCTCGTCGTCCACAATAAGTATCTTCATTTTTTCGCCCTCCGTACGTTTCGTCCGTCCGAAAACGCCGCAGACTCCGCCCGCCCGCTTTTCGGATCTGCTTTAATTATAAACACATTTATCGCGAAACGTAACACTTTACAGTGAAAAATAAGTGAAATTTTCACTTTTTGAACGAATCCCGCCGATTTGTATACATTCCGCCCCCCGCGGCGCCCGGATTCGCGGCAGCCCTTCCCCGTTCCGATTCCCGCACCGCGCAAAATCATCGCATTTTATAAACGTACGCCGGCAAAACCCCGCTTTCCGCCCGTGTGCACGCCCGCCAGCACCCCCGTCTCCGGCAGAAGCGGCTCCCTGCGATTTCCGAAAAACGGCTCGTTCAGAAGGTCGGTCAAAAACTTCCGCCCGTCGATCAGCCGCTCGCAGAACAGATAATACGCCAGAGAACCGGGCACGGCGTTGATCTCCCCCGCAAAAACGCCGCGATCGCTTACTAGAAAGTCCGCGCGCATCACGCCGAGCGTTTCCGCTCTGCGGTAAATTTCCCGCGTGTACGCCTGAATTTTCCGCGCCTGTTCCCCGCCCGGCGCAACTCTGCCCCCGTCGTTTTGTTTTTCCTGCAGATATTTTTCTCTGAATCCGTACACGCCGCCGCCGAACGCCGTTTCGGGCTGCGACACGATAATTTCGCCTTTCTTTCTGTACGCCGCGCAGTTCACGTCCGCCTTGTTTTCGAGATACGGTTCGAATATTAACTTTTCCCCGTACAAAAACGCCTCTTCCGCCGCCTTTTTCAGCGCCGATTCTTCATAAACCGTCGCAATGCCTATCGAAGAGCCGGAACATGCCGGTTTTACGATCAGCGGAAACCCCAGTTTTTTCGCTTCGTCAAACGCCGCTTCGCCCCGCCGCACGTACTCCTGCCGTTCCAGCGCTGCATACGGCAGCACGGGCACGCCGATTTCGCGGAGGAACAGCTTCGTCAGTTCCTTATCCATGCTGAAAGCGCACGCCGCCACGGAAGGCGAAGCGGAAGGAATGTTATACAGCTCGCACAGCGCGGCAATCCCGCCGTTTTCACCCGCGCCGCCGTGGCAGCAATTCAGCGCGACGGAAATTTTCACGCGCGATTTCGCCCGATGCTTTTTCGGCGGAACGATCAACAATTCGCCGCTTTGAAAAAAGCATTTCGAAAACGTATGTAACGGCAGCGGCTGTTCTTTGAAAACGTCCAGCGAGAACATTTCGGGCGAAGTATAAAATTCGCCGTCGGAATGAATATACACGGGCACCGCGCGGAACAGCGCCGGGTCAATCGTTTTCAGAGCAAGCACGCCCGTCAGCACCGAAATTTCCCGCTCCGCCGATTTTCCGCCGAAAAACACCGCCACGTTACGAACCATAAAAAAATACCTCCGCGTTTTGAAAATTTTTCCGCTTTGGTATTTCGAATGGTAGATTTGATGATTGCCGCCTAATTGCCGCTCTTCAGGTGCGCGCTCGAAGCATTTGAAGAATGGTGCAGGTTGCGAGCTTTATCGAGTACGCCTGCAGCGAGTTTACTAAGCGTAAATGAGCAAAGGCTCACGCAGATGAAGCCGCAAGATGCGCCATTATGCAAATGCGTTAATATATAGCGGGCACGTCGTTCAAAAACAGCACCGCATCCCCCGCCGCAAGCAGCTCGCCCAGCAGCGGAATCACCTCGTCGCGCGTGCGGTAAATCCGCAGATTTTCCTCCTTGCCGCCCGCCGTCAGGTATCCCTCTTTCACCGCCTCGGCGCCCGCATGAATAAACACGCCGTCGAACGCCGCCAGTTTCGCCCCCAGCGGACGATTGATCGCCTTATCTTCCAGCCCCGTTTCCACAATGCCGGGCGTTACCACGTACTTGCGCCCGCCGAACGCCGAAAGCACTTCCAGCGCCTGCGCCGCGCTTTTTTCGCTGGCGTTGTAGCCGTCGTCCAGCACGTACACGCCGTTTTCTTCCAGCAGCTGCAACCTGTGCGGCACCGGCTTCACCCGCGCCAGCCCCTTAAAAATTTCGTCCGCGCTTAAGCCCGCCTCCGCAGCGGCATATGCCGCTAACGCCGCGTTTTCCGCCGCCCCTCTGCCGAGAACGGACATTTCCACGCGCCGTTCCGCCGCCGTTCCGTTCGCGCACAAATTCAGCTTAAACGAGGTTTTCAGCGGAAATCCGCCCACGTCCGCCACCGCCCCTGCGGGAACGAACACACATTTTTTCATCTCTTCCGCCGAAAGCTTGTCGCCGAAATCCGCATACACTTCCGCCCCGCAAATCGCTTTCTTTTCCGCACGGTCGATTAAAATCTTCTTTTCCGCAAAAATCTCTTCCACGCCGCCGAACGTTTCCGAATGTTGCCTGCATACCCCCGTAAACACGCCGTAATCCACGGGGAATAAATCGCAAAGTTCTTTAATATCCCCCGTTTTCGCCGCACCCATCTCCGCGATGAACACTTCCGCGCCGTCAAATTCCTTGCTTTCCAGCGTCTTTGCAATGCCGAGCGGCGTATTATACGATTCCGGCGTAGCGCACACGCGGTATTTTTCGCCGAGAATCGCGGCAAGCATGTTTTTCACGGACGTCTTTCCGTAACTTCCGGTAATCCCTATCACGATGCAGCCGTTTTCTTTCGCCTTTTTCAGCTTTTCCGAAGCGCGCCGCACGTATCTTGCGTTTCTCGGCAATTCGAACGCGCACGAAACCGCGTTGGAAAGTTCGAACAACGGCGGCAGAAGCAAAGGCACCGCGCAGACGGGCAACAGCGAAAACAGCGGGTACATTCTGCCCGGAATCACCTGTTCCAGCGCCGAAAACACGGCGACGATCGCATATACCGCCACGGCAAGCACAAACGCGTGCAACGCCGCCAGCCGCTTTGCGCGCCCCGTGGACACGAACGGCACTTTCAAGGGCGATTTCGATTCCGTCAGGCAGAACAGCAACAAAAAAAACGTAAACGGCACCAAAGAAATCGTTTTTGCCATGCCCGCGCCGAGGAACGAAAAACACAGCGAAAACAGCGCGCACGTCAGCGTCAGCATTAAAAACAGCAGACACAAACGGTTATACCACAAATTATCCCGCCGTTTCAGCCAGGCGCGGAATCGCGCGTTTTTATAGCCGCACTGCTGCATCGCGCCCAGCATACGTATGCCCGCCGCGAAATACAGCGCCGTAGATAACAGCGTTATCGCTATTCTGCCCAAAAGCTCACTCATCCGAAAAACTCCTCCGCAGCCAACGTAAAATCCGCCGCGTTTTCGGCAAAGGCAAAATGCCCGCCCTTGATATATTTCAATCCGCCCCGCGGCAGAATCGCCGCGTACTCCTCCGCTTCCGCCGCCGTAGTAACGGTATCTTCCGTCCCTTCGATCACCAGCGCCCGCGGCGAAAACTTCGCGATATCCCCGCGCAGATCTTCGTTCACTATCTTTTTATAACTCTCTTTCATCACGGGCGAAAGACTTCGGTATTCCTCGCTTCCGAACTTCCGCTCCGCCAACGCGGGAAACCATTTTTTCACCGCCCTGTACGCCTTCACTTTCAGCCGGTATTTCCACGTCCGCCGCGGCAACAATCCCGCAGGTCCCGTAAAAATCGTTTTGTCGAAAATCTCTTTCCCGAAAGGCGCAACCGATTGCATCTTCACCGCCACCCTGCATCCGAACGAATGCGCGATACAGTACGGTTTTTCAATGCCCAGCAGACGAAACGCCTCGCCCGTCCACGCCGCGTAATCGCTCACCGAAAACGGCGACGGAAGCGGCGCGCTCTGCCCGAACCCGCAAAAATCGAACGCCGTAACGCGGTAACGCGCCGAAAAATAATCGAGAAACGGCAAAAACGCTTCTTTCGAGGAAAGATACCCGTGCAGAAACACCAGATCTTTCCCCTCGCCTTTGCGGATAAAAGAAACGTCCTCTTTTCTCAATTCACAGCGCCTCCCCGTTCGCCTCCGCCCGCTTCGCCTCTTCGGGCGGAAACAGCCGTTTGCTCATCACAAACGCGTCCTCGCCGTCCGGGTAATATTTCCTGCGAACGCGCAATTTTCTATACCCTCTGCTTTCGTACAGGGCAATCGCCGCCGCGTTTCCCACGCGCACTTCTAAAAACGCGCGTATCGCGCCGCGTTTTTCCGCCTCGCTTTCCGCCAGTTTCAGAAGCTCCCCGCCGATGCCGCGCCGCCGATAGCTTTCTTTCACGGCGATGTCGTCCGTCTCCGCGTCCTCGTACACCGCCGTTGCAAGCGCGTACCCCACGGGCGTTTCCCCGTCGAACGCGCCGAACCCGATGAAAAATTCCGAACCGAACGCCCCCGCAAGCATGGCTTCCGACCACGGATCGGAAAAGCACTCCCGCTCCAGTTTTTCCACGGCGGCAACGTCTTTTTTCGTCAGCCGCCTGTAGGTAATCCCGCTCATTTTTCCGCCCCGGCGTCGCCGTCCGCAAGCTTTTTCGCGGCGCGTTCGTCCTTTTCTATCTCCGCCTGACATTTCCGTATATACAGCGCGGCGGGCTCTTTGAAGTTCTCTTCGTTTTCCGCCAGCTTCTCCGCTTCGGCGGCAAGCGCCTTTGCGGGATCGATTCGTTCGCAGGGCAGGTCCGCGGGCAGAAAATCCGTGTTTTCCAGCGCGCGCAGTTCATACCCCTGCGCCGCCAGCGCGCGCAGCTCCTCTTCCGGGATATACGAAGGCGGCAACGTCTCTTCGCCCGCCTCGTTATAGCCGCAGGCATAATAATGCGCGTGCAGCGCGTCGCACAGGCAGAGGATTTTCTTTCCTTCCCCATTATATGCCGCGCAGCCGAAGGTGGTTACGGGAAGAATCTTTTTCCCCGCGGCAAGCGCAAACCCTTTCATCGTCGCAATGCCGATGCGGATGCCCGTAAACGAACCCGCCCCCACCGAGCACGCGAAAAAATCCATCTCCGCGGGAGTCGCTCCCGCTTCTTTAAACAGCTTGTCCGCCGCGGGCATCAGTTCGGAAGAATGGCGCATCGCGCAGTCGTCTTTGAAATATTCGTATTTTTTGCCGCGGTAGCAAAGCACCGCGCATAAGTATTTCGAAGCGGTATCCGCCGCAAGATAATTTTTCAAAATTCTATCTCCCTGGCGTTTTCGCCGATTTTTTTAATGGAAACGCGTTTGCAGTTTCCGGGCAGCAGCGGGGCAATGTTCTGCCACCACTCCACCACGCAGATACCGCCCATATCGAAGTAATCGGCAAGCCCCAGCCGCTCCGCCTGTTCGGGCGTTTCTATGCGGTAGCAATCGTAATGGAACAGCCTGCCGTCGTAATCGTTCATGTACGCGTACGTCGGGCTCGTGGGCTGTTCCGAAATGCCCAGTCCCGCGGCAAGCCCCTGCACGAACACCGTCTTGCCCGCGCCCATTTCGCCGTCCAGCAGCAGCACGTCGCCGCCGCGGAGCTTCGCCGCGTAGTTTTTTGCAAATTCGCGCGTCTGCTCCGCGCTTTCCGAGATAAATTTCGCCATAGCTTTATTATACTACCCGCGCGGCGATTTGGCAAGAATTTTTCGCTTTTTTACGCCTGTTTTTCGTTTCCGCCGTTGTTTTTTTCTTCCTTTTCCTGCGGATTCTGCTTTTTATCGCGGTTTTTTTCTGCGTTCCGCTTGCTTTTAACGCCTGTTTTTGGTATAATTTTCGCAATAAATCATGCGTTTTCACGCAAAAAAGAGGCAAAAATATGATACGTTTCGTCTTTCCCGAAGAAAAAAACGAGCGCGACGTGCTTGCGTTTTACGCCGCGTTCAAAGCCGCGGGCGAAGATTGCATAGGCTGCAAAAACGGCGATAACTATCCCGTGTGGCTGGAAGAAATGCAAAACCGCCGCGCGGGGAAAAACCTGCCCGCGGGGTACGTGCGCGAAAATTTTTACCTTTGCTATCTCGGCGATACGCTCGCGGGCGTGTTCAGTTTGAAATTCGATTTGACGCCTTATCTTTTTTCTTACGGCGGACACGTCGGCTACGCGGTGGCGCCCGCTTTCAGAAACCGCGGCTGCGCCACGGAAATTTTAAAACAAGGAACGGTCCTCGCCAAAGAGCTCGGTTTTGAAAAACTTCTGCTTGTGTGCGACGAGGATAACGTCGCTTCGGAAAAAGTGATTTTAAAAAACGGCGGCGTTTTCGAAAATAAATTGTTCGACGAAGAAGAAAACGTATTCGTCAAACGTTTCTGGATTGATCTCCGCTGATATCCCCGTCCGCTTTCGTATCCGCGCCCGCGGTTTTTTTCGCCATTTCGCCGTCGGTATTTTCCGGCGGCTTTTTCTTTCCGTATTTTTCGTCCGCTTTTTTCAGAAGCGCCGATACGTTTTTATACACCGAAAACGTTACCAGCGAATCGATCAGGCAGCGCAGCGCGTTGAACGGCGCCACCGAAAGCCACAGATAAAACCTGTAAAACGTTTCTTCCGTGCACGCGGGGTACAAATTCAGCAGCATGTTCACAAGCGTATTCATGCCCATCTGCTTCGCATACCAGGGGATAATCATAAAGCGATTGGCTATCGCCCCCATCGCCACCGAACACAGCCCGCCGATCAGGCACGCCAGCGCCGCGCCGCCTTTCGTTTTCTTTTTTGCATAGAAAAGCCCCGCGGGCACCGCCAGCGCCAGCCCGCATAAAATATCCGCCGCCTCGCCCACAAACGCCGAGGTGGTGGGTTTAATCAGCATCTTAATCAGCGTGCGCAGCACCACGATAATCGCCCCGGACGGCGCGCCCAGCGCAAACGAACCGATTAACACGGGCACGTCCGAAAAATTGAATTCCAGCCACGGCGCAAACGCCACGGGCATTGAAAAGGATACGGCGTACAAAACGCCCGAAATCGCCGCGAATATCGCTATCGCCGCCATTCTGGAAGCCGTAAAAAACGGCTGTTTCATTTGCTTTTCTTCTGTTTTGCTCATGGTACAAAAACCTCCCGAAATAAAAAAATCGCTGCCGAAAGATACGCCCTTGGCAGCGAAAAAATACAAAAAATATAAAACTATCTTTTCCTATCCGGACTATACCGTCGGTATCGGAATCACACCGATTCAGAATCTCTTTTTACCTCGCGCGCAGCGGCTCGTTAAAAATCGATTGTCGCAGACTATCACTGCCGGTGAGGAATTTCGCCTCGCCCCAAAGACAAGCCTATTATAGCACGTTTTCCGGCGCTTGTCAAGGGCAAACGGCGGGCACGGAAGATTTTTTAAAAAAACAGATTTCCGCGCCTCCCCCTGCCTGCCGGAATTTTTTATGCCGCAAGCCCGCCTTCGGAAAAAAGATGCGCCGGCGGCGGTAAAGACGAGAGAAAAGGCACGTTTCCGATTTTCCGGATATTCCGGAAAAATTTACATCGTCTGAATTTTCACCAGATCGGTATTGCCGGAAGTGCCGTCCGTCAGTCCGCCCGTCAGAACGATTTTATCTCCCGTTTTCAGCCCCAGCAGCTTCTTCGTTTCCTGCGCCGTTGCGGTAAACATGGAAGTGATTCCGTCGTACACGGGCGAAAGCTGCGGCGTAACGCCCCAGGAAAGCGCCAGTTTCCGCCACGTTTTTTCCGAAGTGGTAAATCCCACGATGTCCGCCGCGGGGCGGAACCGCGATACCATGCGCGCCGTTTTGCCGGAAAGCGTGTTCACCACAATCGCTTTCGCGTGCACGTCGTTCGCCATGCCGCACGTAGCGTGGGAAATGGCGTCCACCGTGTTTTTGATGCGGAAATCCGAACGTTCGAAACGGCTGACGTAATCGATTTCCCGTTCCGTGTATTCCGCGATTTTCGCCATCGCCGCCACCGCCTGCACGGGATATTTTCCCGCCGCCGATTCGCCCGAAAGCATCGTAGCCGAAGTGCCGTCGTATACGGCGTTCGCTACGTCCGAAATCTCCGCGCGCGTGGGGCGGGGATTCGTAATCATCGATTCCAGCATTTCCGTAGCGGTAATCACGCGTTTTCCGAGCAGCCGGCACTTGGTAATCAGCACTTTCTGAATGGCGGGCAGTTCCTCGTACGGAATTTCCACGCCCATGTCGCCCCGCCCGATCATAATGCCTTCGCATTCCGAACAGATCTCTTCGATGTTGTCCACGCCCGCGCGGTTTTCTATTTTCGCAATCAGGTCTATCCTCTCGCCGCCGATTTCTTTCAGATAATTCTTCACGTCGGTCAGATCCTGCTTGCGCGATACAAACGAACACGCGATATAATCCACGCCGTGCCGAACGCCGAACAGAATATCGCTTTTATCCTGCTCGCTTAAATACACCTGACTGAGCACCTTGCCGGGGAAGCTCATGCTCTTTCTGTCCGAAAGCACGCCGCCCGCATCCACGCGGCAGACAACGTCGTCGCCGTCGATTTTCGTAACGGTGAAAATCATCAGCCCGTTGTTTAAAAGCACCTTGTCGCCCGCGTTCAGTTCTTTCGCAAGGTCGGGGTAAGAAACCGCCACGCGGGTGTTGTCTCCCTCGATCTGCTTTGCCGTAAACGTAAACTCGTCGCCTTCGTTCAGCGTGATTTTCCCGCCCTTGAACGTGCGTATGCGATATTCGGGACCTTTGGTATCCAGCATAATCGCCAGCGGATAGCGCAGTTTTTCGCGCACGTTTTTTATTTTTTGAATTTTCTTTTCGTAGTCCTCGTGCGTGCCGTGCGAAAAATTCAGTCTCGCCACGTTCATGCCCGCAAGACACATGCGTTCCAGCGTTTCCTCGCTGTCGCACGCAGGACCTATCGTACATACGATTTTCGTTTTTCTCATAGTTTTCGTTCTTCCTTTCTTCGATGATTTTTACCGCGATTATGCCCTTTTTTGCCTCATTTAATACAGAATCTGCGCCTTATCGGGCAAGGTGAGCACGCCCGAATTATCGCCGCGCACCGTAAACTGCCCGTCCGCGTACGTCTTATGCGGAATCAGATACACGCGCTTATCGTGCCAGTCGCCGTTCACTTCTTCCGTCAGCCAGCCTTCGCGCAGAATTTTTTTCATCAGCTGTTCGTTGAGTTCCGCCACCACGGCTTTGTAGCCGCCCGCGAACAAATCCATGATGTCCGCCCGCAGCCGCGATACCACAAACACGTCCGCCTGAATAAACCCGCGCGAATCGCAGTGCTCGCACGGCTTGAAAAAGTAAGACTGCACCTCGCTGCCCAGCCGCTTCCGCGTAAATTCCGAAAGACACAGTTCGCTCATCGGCAACACGCGGCATTTCGCCTTATCGCGGGAGAGCGCGGCGGTCAGCGCGTCCGTAACCGCCTGTTTGTGCGCGGGCTCGTCCATATCGATGAAGTCCACCACCACGATGCCGCCCACGTTTCTCAGCCGCACCTGCCGCGCCACTTCTTTCGCCGCCGCCAGATTCACCGCAAACGCCGTTTCTTCCAGCGAAGTATCGCCCACGTAGCTGCCCGTATTCACGTCCACCACCGTCATCGCTTCCGTCTGCTGAATCACCAGATACCCCCCGCCTTTTACGGTAACGTTGGGCTTCACGGCTTCGTACATCAGCTTATCGATGCCGAAGCGGCGGAACATGGCTTTCTCCCCGTCGCAATACACGATTTTTTTCGGCGACAAATCCCCGCGGAGCTTTGCCAGCCGCACCAGTTTTTCGTACAGCGCCCTGTCGCCCACCGTCATCTGCGCCACGTCGTCGCCGATGCTGTCGCGCATGACGCGCACGGGCAAATCGCTGTCGCGGTACAAAAGCTCGCCCACTTTGGCGTTTTTCGCCTTGTCAAGCGTCTCTTTGTACAAACCTTTCAGATACTCCGCTTCTTTTTCCAGCGCTTTTTTCGAAGCGTACGGCGCCTGCGTGCGCACGATGAATCCCTCGTCGGCGCTTTTGCGCATTTTTTCCGCGATTTTTAAAAGCACGGCACGCGTTTCTTCGTGCGTGATTTTCCGCGATATGCCCAGAAAATCGGTATTCGGCAGATAGATGAGCCTTTTTCCCACAAACGAGAGCTTGGTGGTAACTTTCGCGCCCTTGTTTCCGCGCGGCGGCTTCGTTACCTGCACCACCACTTCGTCGCCCTCTTTCAGCTTCAGAGAACTCTGTTTTACGGGCGAACCGTCGTATTTCGAATAATCGGTGAACGCCTCGTCGGTGGATAAATAGCAATTTCTTTCCAGCCCGCAGGCAACAAACGCCGCCTGCATGCCCGAAAGCACGTTGGTAACTCTGCCCTTGTACACGTTGCCCACCAGATCGCCGTTTTTTTCCGTCTCGGCGGCGAATTCCGTCAACTCGCCGTCCTCCAGAAGCGCCGCCATAAGATGTTTGCAGTATCTGTCGAAAAACCATTCTTTCTTCATTCGTCGTCATCCTTTGCCCGCGCTCAAAAAAAATAATACGACCTGCTTTGCTTTTTGCGGTAGGCTCACAAGGGAATTTTGCACCATTTACAAGTATACCACGCTTCGCGTTTTTTGGCAACGTTTTCCGCCCGCATTTCACGCGTTTTTTGCGTTTTCGCGGCTATAAAAGCTCCTTTTTTCGCTTTTTTCCGCTTTTATAAATATTTCGGACAGCGTTTTATACAAATTTTCCCCCGAAACGGCACCGTAAAGTGCTTTTTCTTCCGTCTCGAAGATCTTTTCGCCGCCCGCATACACTTCTAAAACCAGATACTTTCCGCTTTCGCAAAGGGCAAGCGCGCGTTTCAGCGTCATCGCCCCGTCCGCCGCCGCCCGTTTCACCTCTATGCCGCGCGCAAACGCCGCCGCGTAATCGGGGCGGATTTTTTCGTACTTCCCGCCCGAAGAAAACGCGCCGAAGAAAAGAAACGCCGCCGAGAAAAACAAAGAAAGCGCGCCGCCGCCCGAAACGGCAAGCGCCGTCGCCGCGATTAAGAGCAACGCCGCGACAACCGCGCTGATCGTCCTGCAGATTTTTTCCGCCGCTTTTCCGCCCGTTTTCATCGCCAGAGCGCATTTTAAAACGCGCCCGCCGTCCAGCGGATAAAAAGGCAGCAGATTGCCCGCGCCGATAAACAGCGAAAGATAAAACGCCGTATCGGTATACGCGTACGTATCCGGAAACAACCACCACAGCGCCGCGAAAAACAGCGCCGTGCATAAATTGCACAGCGGTCCTGCGGCAGCCACGCGGATTTCGTCTTTAAACGAAATGCCGTCCAGATTCCCCGTAATCACGGCGCCGTACGGCATCAGCACCACGCGGTTTAAACAAAAGCCCAGCTTCGCCGCCGCCAGAGAATGCGCGCATTCGTGTTCCAGCGCCACCAGCACCGCGCCGAGGTACAGCGGCAACGAGCGGTTGAAACACGCGTACGCGCCCGCCAGCAAAAAAAGAGGGTGAACGCGGAACGCTCCCCCCTCCTGCCGCCTGCGTTGTTTTTGCCGGCGCGTTCGTTTTACTTTTCCGCCCATACCAGACAGTTTTCTTCGTCCACGGCAAAGCCCGTCAGCATCTCTCCGTCCGCATACATGGTAACCTGCATGTCGTTTTCGCCGCACGTATAGCCTACGGGAATATTCGCGTATACCATCGCGCCCGTCTCGTAATACACCGTGTCCAGCCCGCTGATAATGCCGTAAAAGTCGTCCGTATGCGAAATTTTCACGTCGTACGTGCCGTTTTCGTTCTGCGTAACGGCGGAAATCGTACCGTCCACCGCAGGGTATACGCAGCACTTGCCTTTAAAAGTAAGCACGCCCGTTTCGGAAACGGTAAGCGGCACTTCCGCAAAATCGTTCACCACGCTGCGAAGCGTAAAATCAGAATATTTCTTCGCCGCGGGGGCTTCCTGTTTCGGCTGATTGAGCGAGCGGAAAAACACGTTCATGCCGCTTTTCGGCAAAAACACGTTCGTCATGAAAATCGTGGCGCACAGCACGCACGCCGCGGCAAATTCAAACGCGACGAATCTGCCCGCAAACCCGCCTTTTTTACGCGCGCCCGCTTCGTACGCGCCGTTTTCCGTATTTTCGCCGCGCGCGTCGTTGCCGATGGTTACCGTAGAAAACGCGGAATAGTACGGCTC
>DLQW01000015.1:17342-17956 GCA_002474405.1 Christensenella sp. UBA7597
GCCGCCGTTTCCGCGGCAACGCTTTCCGCCGCGCCCGAAAAATCGGAAGAATACGCGGGATAAGCGGCGTCCGCGTTTTTATACGCCTCTTTATAAGCTTCGGCGCCCTCCTGCGGCGCGGTCGCGCCCGCCGCCCTGTCGTTCACCTTAGAGATGAGTTTTTCTTTGAGATCGCCCTTGTTTTTGCGGAATTTTCTGCGCTTTTCCGTAACGGACACGGTGGAAACGGGAATTTCCAGCATTTCGGCGTACTCGATTTCTTCGTTCATACCATCAACCTCCTTTTGAAGCCATCAGACGTGTTTTTCGCGGTATTGCCACCATCGTTTTTCCGTGGCTCGTATGCTATTTTATGAGCGCGGGAATAAAAAAAGAACGGGCGCGGCGCAAAAATTTACGCCGAACCCGCATTTTCCGGAACATATTTTCTTTTTTTCTCATATATTCGCGCTTTTCCGACAAGTTTTTCTCTTTCCGCCGCCGAGGAGGAAAAACGACGGACGGAAATCCGTCATAAAATTTCCCGCGCGCAGCTTATAACGTTTGAATTATCCGCATTTTTATGTTATAATATACCCGAAATCGTGTGCGTCTTAACGATTGATTCCGTTTTA
>DLQW01000015.1:17962-37686 GCA_002474405.1 Christensenella sp. UBA7597
GAATATATGGAAAAGAAAAAATTCGAACGCGGAACCGTCATCGGCGGCGTCGTCAGAATCGTCGTCGCGTTGATTGCCGTGTTTATCGCAGTCAAAGTCATCGTTTCGGGCGTCGGCTCCGACGATCCGGACGATACGTCCGGCAGCCTGTTCATGTGCCTGATCGGCGGCATTATGATTGTTGCGGCAATCGGATTTATCTGCAACGGCGTTAAAATGATTATCGACGGCAAAAAATCGTTCGAAGTAACAAGGAAAGGTCGCCCGGAAAGCGGCAGAATCCTCGATTTATCCGAAACGGAAGTTACCGAAAATCATAACGGAAGCGTTTCCCGGTATACGATATACAACCTGAAGTTCGAATACACGTCCGATTCCGGCAATTTATGCGAAAATCGGGAACAAATCAGCCGTGCCGTGTATGAAAAGTTACAGAGCGCGTCCCTTGTGCCGATTCTCGTGTACAAAGAACGTGCGGTTTTCGATAAAAAGAAATTCGACGAAGAAAACGAATAACCTCTCTGCCTTCCTGCTTTCCCCTTTGGGCAGGCTTCGCCTGTTTCGTAACGGACTGTCGCTTATCGTTTGTATTTTTAGTTTTTGCCTTTGATATACCCCTTGCTTTCCCCTTTTTCGCTTTTTCGACTGAAAGAGAAAAGCGCGAAAAAACCTACGGAAGCGGGGAAAGTGTCGCGAAGCCAAAACAATTAACCTCTCCGCTTTCCTTGCTTTCCCCTTTGGGGAAAGTGTCGGCGCAGCCGACGATAGAGGTCATTCATCATCAAAAACTTGTCCGCTTATATAAAACAAGGCTGTATATCCATCCCCAAAAGATAGATATACAGCCTTTTTCGATTTATTCTTATTTTTCGATTATTTCTTCTTTTTGCCGCCGCCGAACACCAGCAGCACGTACCATAAAAACCGCAGAAAATACACCAGCGACGTAGCCAGCGCCGCAACGTACGTCATCGCCGCCGCTTTTAAAACTTTCGAAGCGCCGTACAATTCCTCTTCGTCGATAATCCCCTCTTCCACAAGCATCGCTTTCGCCCGCCGCGAAGCGTCCAGCTCCACGGGCAGCGTTACCAGCGTAAACAACGTGGAAAGCCCGTATGCCACCACGCCGACAATCGCTATGTTGAAGCCTACGCCCGGCGCAACGGAAACCACCAGAAATTCCAGAATAATGCCCAGAATCACCAGCGGCATGGCAAGGAACGATCCGATGTTTGCCAGCGGCACAAGCGCCGTGCGGATTTTATACGGCGCGTACCCGCTCTTTTTTTGCATCACGTGCCCGATTTCGTGCGCGGCTACGGCTACCGAAGCCACCGAATTATCGCCGTACGTGCTCTCCGATAAATTCACCAGTTTTTTCGAAGGATTGTAATGGTCGGTTAAATTGCCTTTCACCTTTTCCACGGTAATATCGTCTACGCCGTTCGCGCGGAGCAGCCGCACCGCCGTATCGTATCCCGTCATCTTCGAACTCGCTTCCACGCTTCTGAAAGCGCTGTAAGTAGAATTCACTCTCATGCTCGCCCAGCCCGCGAACAACGCGCAAAGCAGCAGCAAGCCCAGAAAAATATAATACATCATTTTGTTTTTTCTCCCGGAGCGTCCCGCTCCCGTTTTACTTTGGTATTTATATCATATCATATTTTTTTCGATTTATCAATCTTTATACCCGATTTTTTGCAAAGAAAATCGGTAAGGCGCATATTTTTTGTTGTTTCACGCAAAAACGCCGCCCGAAAAATCCGCGTCGCAAAAATACCGCCAAAATGCGTATTCGCCGTGAAAAGCGTGAATTATTTTCATTTTTAAGGCGCTTTCGGCAATCTTCGACTTTATTCGTGTGAAAATGTTATTTTTTTTCATTTTTTTGTACTATCAACCACGAAAAAACTTTTTTAAAAAACTTCGAAAAAATATTTTACTTTTTTTTATTTATGTTGTAGAATATACCTGTAAACAGCGAGAGCAAGTGAAACGGCGACGAACCGAACGAAAGCCTCGGCGGTTTACATGAAATTACTCATCATTTTCCCCCTTATCATAAGGTAACGTCCTTCGGCGCAAGTCGGAGGGCGTTATCTTTTATTCCGAATTTAAAAATCATTTCAAAAGGCTTCCCTTTTTCGGGGAAGCCTTTCCTGTTTTTTTGCGTATTTTTTATTTCGTGCCCTGTCCGTTCTGTCCGTTCGCCGCGTTTTCCGCGCCGCCGTCCGTTTTTTTCGCGCCGTCCTCTTCCGTCAGAGCGGCTTTCAATTCCTGCGCCGCCTCTTTCGTAACGGGCATCGTTTCGTCTTTCATATACTTCACGATTTCGCGATGGAAGCCGATCATCGTAAACATCGCGCCGATAGCAAACAGCGGGAATCCCACGAAAAACGTCCAGAATTTTTCCGGTCCGTTCTCGCCTTTAAACGCCTGCGCGAAATCCGCTACGCCGATAACGATGAATACGATGCCGACGGCAAGCAGAATCAACCCCGTCGTTTTCATAGCCTTTTTGAATTTTTCATGATTGTTGTTCATTGTCCGTTTCTCCTTTATCCGATATTTCCGCAGCTTCGGCGGCTTTCGCCGCGTCCGCTTCCGCGTCTTTTCTGCGCTGGTAACGCACCAGCAGATACGATATGGCGGCGCCTGCAACAAACAGCGTCACGCCCAGCCACAAATCTTTCCATGCGATTCCGTTTGCAGCCCACTCTTTATATACGGCAAAAATTTCCACGTTGCAGAACATGGCGATAATCGATCCGAGCGAAAGCCCCACGATCATGGAATACGCCGTATGCCGCGCCTTCTGAAACGCCCGCGTCAGCGCGCCGGAAGAAAAGAAAATGCCGATTAAAAACCCGATGCCCAGCGCCGCATACGTTAAGAATATCATCGGATTTTCTTTCCAGTAGGTAACGTGCACGCTTTCCACCAGCGGCGTGAAATACCCGATGCTCATTAAAATCGCGCTTGCCGAAAGCCCCGGCACCACCTGCGTAAGCCCCACTACCGCGCCCACGGGCAAACACAAAACGATGCGCCACCACACGGAAAAATCTTTTCCCGCGCCGCCCGAAAACGCTACGGAACAAATCGCCACCGCCACGGGAATACACACGCCGGCAATAAACAACGCCACGCGCCCGCCCGTGCGCTTTGCGCCTTTCAGTTCGTCTTTCACGGCGGGGAACGCGCCGCACATCAGCCCCGCAAACCCGCCCACTATGGCGAACGGTATGTATTCCAGCGTCTTCTGCACGGTGAAAAATCCCACGGCGAGCCCGATGACGATGCCGATGGCAATGGGCAGCAAAAAGAAGAAGCAACGTTTAAACTGCCTGAACAGATTGGAAACGGCGTATAAAAACGCGTCGTACAATTTGAAAATAATCGCCACCGTAGAACCGCTGATGCCGGGAACGATGACGGCAAGCCCCACGAAAAATCCGAGCAGCGCGCTTTTGCACCACGTTTTTTTATTGTATTTTATCAACGCTTTCTGCAAATCTTCCTGCATACAAATTTCCTTTACAGAATTTATTTACACATTCTATACATTGATTATACAAAACGCGCGCGATTTTGTCAAGGCGAAAAGCGCAATATTTTTCCGCAGCGGAAAAAGTTTACAAAAATATTACATTCTGCCGCGTTTTTTTGGCTGTTTTACAGTGATTTTATGTGTATTCCGGGCTGTTTTTTGCGTGATTTTCGCCGAAAAAACGCGTTTTTCGAGCTTATTTTGCACGTTTTTACGCCGAAATTATAGTAAAATACAAGAAAAAAGAGGGTGAAACAATATGAATTTTATCAAAAAAATGTGCGTTTTGCGGCAAATCCGTCCCGGTTTCTCGGGCGACGGCAAACAGGCGGGCGGCGTGGTGAAAGCGGAACAGTACGGCAAAAATCTTTCCGTGGAAGTTTCCGTCATCGGGTTTGCGCCCCTTGCCGCGGGCGAATATTACGCCCTGATCGCCGACGCGAAAGAGCGCACGGAACTGCTGCCGCTACGCGGAAAAAGTCTGTTCAATTTACTATCGGAGCTGGATATTTCCGAAGGGTTCTGCGCGGTGATCTGTCTTGTGAAAAACGGCGTTACGCCGCTTGCGTACGGCGTGAGCGGCAACCGCGAATACGATTTCGACCGATTGATTTCCGCCGCGGGAGAGAAAGAAAAAGGCGACTTCCGCATTGCCGCGGCGGACGCGAGCGCACGCGCGGAAGAATACGACGAACAAGACGACGAACAAGGCGATAAAAGCGGCTACAACGACGAAAGCATTGCGGAAAGCGATTATTTTAAAACGGAGGAACACGATGAACGCGGAACGACTTTTAAACGTGATGAAAATGCGCGCGCTGCAGCTGAGAATGCGGCAGAAAGCGGGAAGGCGGGGCAAACGGCTGCAACAGATGAAAATGCTGAAAACGTACGCAAGCCGCTTAACGAAAACGGCGACGAATACTACCGCTCGGTAAAAGACGAGATTGACGAGCTGTTTAAAACGCACGAGAAAGACGATACATTGAAAGAGGCGTTCCCCTGTTCGGAATGGGTGAGAATAAAAGAGCCCGACAAGGCGGAATACCTTGTGGGCGTGATTTACGAAGAAGCGGCGCCGCTTTATATCTGCTATGCCTTCCCTGCGGCGGACAAAGACGACCCGCCCGAAGATATTGCGGAGACGTGCGCGTTTGTTCCTCTTTCGCCGTTTATCGGCGCGAAGGGCTGCTTTGTAATTTTTCAGAGCACCGCCACGGGCGAATGCGTAAAACTGAAAGAGGCGTAAGCAGCCTTAAATATTTTTAATTTTCGTCTACGTAATAGAACGTATCGTCGGAGCGGCGCTTCACTTTTTTGAAATTGCCGATGGTTTCGTTCACCGTTTCCACAAAAGCGAACGTATCCGGATACTTTCTGATGATATTTTCAAAATCCACGATCTGATGCCGGCTGACAACGCAGATGATGACGTCGCGTTCCGTGTTGCTGTACACGCCCGTGCCGATCATCTTTGTGGCGCTGTGTTTGAGTTTCTCCACGATTTCCTTATCGATTTCTTCCGCGTGCCGCGTGATAATCATAAATTTATACGCCGACTTCACGCCCTGCAGACTGCGGTTTGCCATAAACGACGAGATGAAGCTGTACAGAACGCACATGCACACGGGTTTGTAATTGCGGATTACGGCGCCCGTTTCCGGATTGACATCGGTATATACGAAATACGAAGAAATCGCCACGACGGCGTTCAGCGCGAACAGCACCCAAACGAAATTCAGATTAGGAACCTTTTTATTGACGAATTTCGAAATGACGTCGGTTCCGCCCGTGGAGCCGTTGCGACGGAACGCCATTCCGTACGCAAAGCCGCTGATGACGCCCGAAATGAGCACGGGATAGATGGTATCGGCGCCCTTGGCATCGTAACGGAAACTGCCGAGCGCGTTGGTTTTGCTGAGCAGAAGATATACGCCCGAATAAATGATGCAGTACGCGCCCGTTTTCAGCGCGAAATCTTTTTCCACGAAAAAGTATGCCAGCACGCAAAGGGGCAGATTGATAATCAGCGACATATAGGCGAGGTTCATTCTTCCGCCCGTAAGATAATCGATCATCGTAGCCACGCCGTTCAAGCCGGACGGCGCGAATTTATTCTGCACCACGAACAAATCGTAATTGAGCGCCATTAAAACAGCCATTGCCGCAATGACGGCGTAATCGGCAAATTTTGCTTTGCCTGCGCGTTTTTCCATCGACATTTTTTATTTTCTCCTGCAGTATAAGCCCGTTTCCGACGCGCGGACGGGCGGTTGATTCGATTTATTTCGCCTCTTCGTCCTGTCGGCGACGGAAGTTGCCCGATACCCCCGCCACTTCGGTGTAGTATACGAACGTATCCGGATATTTTTTGAGTATGTTTAAGAATTCGGGAATCTGCCGCAGGTTCACCACGGAAAAAATCACCGCGCTGTCGCTTTCCGTAAACATGCCCTTGCTTTCCACCACCGTGGCGCCGTGTTTTAAATTGTACAGAATTTCGCCGCGGATTTCTTCGGGGTGTTTGGTTACGATTTTAAATTCCACCGCGTTGCGCGAATCTTTCATGAACGTCGCCGCCACGCGTTCGTACACGAACATCTGCACCACCGAAAGCAGAATACTGTCCAGCCGGCGGTACACCGCGTAGGAAATGAAGATGATGGAATACGAAATGACGGCGATTACCCTTTCCACGTTTAAATACGGGCGGTTTTTCTGCACCATGCACGCCACGATATCCACTCCGCCCGTAGACATGCCGATGCGAAGCAGCATGCCCATTCTGGCGCCCAGAATGATGCCCGAAAAAATGGCGGGAAGGAATCGGTCCGTTTCCGTATGGTACTGATAAAAGCCGATTTTTCTGAGAATAATCAGAAACAGCGAATTCAATACGGTGAACGCCAGCGTGCCGATGACGTACCGTTTTTTCAGCACGAACAGCGCGGCGATAAGCAACGGCGCGTTAAGCATAAGCATATACCAGCCCGCGTTGAGCCCCGTGATTTTTTGCAGCATCGTGGCGACGCCGTCCATGCCCGCAGGCGCAAATTCGGCGGGGTACACGAACACGTGAAAGCCGAGGGCGGACATGATTGCCGCCAGCAGCACCGTAGCCGCGTCCAGAAAAATACCCTTCGTTTTTTTACCGTCCGGGCGGAACTGTTTTGCGCCCGACGATTTGTCGCCGTCCGTCCTGTTTTGTTCGCCGACGGCGTTTTTTTCGTTTTCAGCCGACATATTTTTTCACTGCTCCCGTCCGTTCTCCCGCCTTGCGGGGAGAACGCGTTTATCATTATACGACTTTTCCGTGCGAATGTCAATAGCTTTTAAATACAGCCGCGAAATTTTTCCGCCGCGAAAAGCGCCGCCGCGTTTCCCGTCCGTTTTTTTGTAAAACAAGGCGGAACGGAAAAATTCCGTTCCGCCGTCAGGGCGTTTTTATGTTTTACCGGATTTGCCGGAAATTACGCGTTCTTTCTCTTTTCCGCAATCGCGATTGCCGCCGCCGAAACGAGTGCGGCGAAAATGCCGCCGCCCACGGAAGATTTGCAACCGCCTTTTTTCTCTTCCTGCTTCGGATAGTCCACGCGGAAAGCGCGCGTATACGTAACCCGTTCCACTTCTTCGTATGCGGCGATGACTTCGGCGTGATCTTCGTACTTTTTCACGGCGAAAATCGTGCCGTCCTGTTCCTCCGTATCGCCTGCGTATGTGGTGGTGATCAGACGGATTTTTCCGCCCGCTTTCAGTTCCGCCGCTTCGGCGCTCTGCCCCGCCTTGCCTTCGATTTTGCAGACGGATGCGCCGAACGCGTCCGCCACGTTATTCGTCAGCCCGAATTCGCCTGCGGACGACAGGGAAATGCAATCCTGCGCCGAACCGATCGTCCAGCAGAAGCTCATGTAGCCCCTGTCTTTCAGCGTGCTTTCGAAATACGTGTAATCGCCGAGGTTGCCCTGCGTGATATCGGCAACGGCGTTATAGGCGTTGTAAAACGCGCTGTCCTCTTCGAAGCTTCTCTGCGCGAAGCCGGAAAGCGAAGCCACGGGCACTTCGGGAAGCACTTCGTGCATGGTTTCCAGAACCGTCGAACTGAAAGAAATTACCGTCATCTGATCCCAGAAATCGTAGGTTTCTATCAGTTTGCGCAGCTCCGTTACCAGCGCGGGCGCGGCGTTTTTGATTTCGAACACGAACACCACCGGCTTGCCCTTGAATTCTTTGAAGAAATCTTCCGCCGTGGGAATTTCGCAAGCCTCGGTTTTGTAGCCGTTCATCGTTTTGCACACTTTATAGCGCCGTATTTCTTCCAGCGTCATATCGGAAATGTTCTGCGCGCCCGATTCGTAATCGGTTGTGCGGGCGATGCTTGCGTCGTGCATGATGACGATCTGATTGTCCTTGGAAAGCTGCGCGTCGATTTCGATGTGCGTGGCGCCGCTTTCCACGGCGGCTTTGCAGCCTTCGACGGTGTTTTCCGCTCTGGTTACGGGCAGACCGCGGTGCGCGATATTCAGAGAGTATCTCGCCACGGACGGCTGAATATACTTTCCGCCCTCGTTCAGGCTGCCGCCTTTATAGGATGCGTACGCTTTGAAAATTGCGGAACAATCGTTTTTAATCAGTCCGTACGTGCCCGAAGCCACGGCGTTTTTCACGTCGAACGCGTCGGCGTCGTCGGGAAGTTCCGTCCATACCGTTTTCATGCGGCTCTGGAAATACGTTACGGTTTCGAGGTCGCTCTGTTCGTAGGAAAGAATCAGCGTGGTTGCCATGGCGGCGCCGGACGTTTTTATGATTTCCTTTTTATCCGTAAGCGGTTTTGCAGAGCAATCGTAAATGCCGCGGATGCCGGGCAGGGCGCCGCGCACGTAGGAAAGCACGTCGGCGTTATCGGAAAGCACGGCGATATCCGAGATTTTGTTGCTTTCGTATGCCGAAACGAAGGCTTCCGCCACGCTCTGCGTTTTAATTTCCGCCACGGGAATCGCGGCTAGATAAATCTGCGCGAACACGTCGTCGAACGAGCCGATGACGCCGCCGGAAGCGGACAGCACGTTCATTCCGTCGTCCAGCGTTAAAATAACGTTTGCGGGGCGTTCGTCGGAAGAAAGATCGATTTCGCCGAGGGCGTCCTCGTTTTTCAGGCGAAGAATCACGGACGGCGCGCCGTACAGTTTGTATCTTTCGTCCGGTTCGGTTTTGACGAACGACGACGAATCCGCCGACGCGGAAAACGCGGACGAAGCGAGAGGCGCCGCGGCACCGAGGCACGCCGCGCCGAGAAATACGGAAGCAAGCAGACAATTCAGTGATTTTTTCATTTTCCCCCCTCTTTTTTTGTTTTTCCGACGACGCCGTTTACGGTTCGTCGATGATTTTCATTCTTTCCATCGGCGCGAAGTTCGGCTGATGCAAAACGATGTGCTCCTTCCCCTGCAAATCGGTGAAACGCATGCAATGTCCGCCGTCTTTTTCGAAAATTTTTCTCTTCGCGACGTAATCGCCGCGGACGCCGTTTTCGCTGACGCTTTCAAACACGGAATAGCCCGTTTTCGTATACGTGGACCACAGCAGCGAAATATTGCCGTCCTTTTCGTACAGGTACGGTCCTTCCGCCACGTAGCCCGTGGTTTTGCCCTCTTCTCCGATTTGCACGGCGAAGCCGCTGTATCTGCCGCTGACGATTTTTTTAGGCTGCTCCGTAAGCGCCGTCAGGTCATCCGACAGGCGAGCGATAAACAGGCTGCCGTCGCCGTCGCCCGTAATCGGCGTCGTCCATTCGTTGGAAAAACACAGATACGGCGCGCCGCGGTACACGAACAACGTGGCGTCGAGACACCCCCAGCCCGCGGGCGTGATATATTCGCCCGTGAGCGGTTTGAAATCGCCGTTTAAACCGTCGGACACGAAAATAATGCTGCCTCTGCCCTTATCTTCGCGGAATACGGAAAAAATCAGATAGAATTTCCCGCGGTACTCGTGCAGTTCGGGCGCCCATACGTTGGTGTAGCCCGCGAGATACCGGGGCTGCACCATCACGCATTTTTCGGCGAATGTTTCGAGATTCTGCGATTCGTACAAAACGAGATTGCTGCCTTTCACCCACGGATCTTCGCCCGTGGTGCCGAGAAGATAATATCTGTTATCGCGCACGAGGACGAACGGATCGCGGATTCTGAGATTTTCTCTTGTTATCATACCTTTTCCCTTTAATCAGCCGTTTTTCTTCAGAAGAATCACACAGCCGAAATTTTTTTCTTTGCCGGATACGAACGTCAGTTTACCGCCCTTCATTTTCGTATCGGCGGGCGCGTTAAACGCATCCGCGACGGAATAATTTCCGCAATCTATTTCAAAATGATGATTTTCCGATTCGATGGCGAACGCGTACACGATTTTATAAACGCCGTCGTCCGAACGGCGGACGAGATACGGCGCGCCTTTCGCGAAAAGGTAGCTTGAAATTCCGCCGTCGTTGATTTCCAGCGTTTCGCCGTGCGCGATTGTCGGCTTGAGTTTTTCGTAGAACGCCACCGATTCTTTTAAGATATCCGTGATTTCCTTCGGTTTGTTGCCGAGGTTGCCCGAAAAACAGATTCTGCCGAGCATGGCTTTCGCCACGGTGAATTTTACGTCGTCCGCGTTGTATTCGTCGCGGATCGTCGCCCAGATCTGCAGCATTGCGGGAGGGATAAAGCGGTGCAGATTCATGGCGATGGGTACGCCGCCCGCGTTTTCGTGCGCGTCGGAAAACGAGCACATATCCCCCAGCGACAGGAAGCGGGGTTCGTGCCGCATGCCGCCCGACGAGCAGATTTCGAGAATCAGCGAAGGAACGGTTCTTCTGATTTCTTCGAAGAACGCCAGCACGCCGTCGATATGCTGCCGTATCGCTTCGCCGTACGATTCCGCGCCGTCGGCGCCGAAGCCCGTATTGCCGTTATAATCCACCTTCATATAGCCGATGCCGTTATCGACGAGGTTTTTAATGACTTTTTCGCGCAGGTATTCTTTCACTTCCTCTTTACGGAAATCGAGGAACGTTTTGCCGCCGTGATTGATGATTTTTCCGTCGCACGTGAGCAGCCATTCGGGGTGCTCCCTGTATAAATCGCTGCTTTCGCTGACGCATTCGAATTCGTACCAGATGCCGGGAATCATGCCGTAGGAACGGACTTTATCGGCAAACGCTTTCAAGCCGTCCGGATAATATTCGCGGTTGACGTTCCAGTCGCCGATGACGTAGCGTTTTTCGTTGTAGACGTTGTAAAACCAGCCGTCGTCCACCACGAAATATCTGCAGCCGAGCGAGGCGATCGTCGGGAGCATTTTTCCCAGCGTTTTCGCTTCCGGTTTGCCCCACGTGTAGCAGTATTCGTTATATAATACGGGCAGATCGCGCTCGGTTTCCCCGACGACGCGGTTATCGAAATGCCTGACGAGGCGCGCGGCGGCTTTTTCCAATCCGCCTTTCGCCACCGTGAGCCACGCTTTGCCCGTGCGTTCGGTTTCGCCCGTCCGCAGCGTTTTGCGCCAGTGCGCGGAAAGGAAATCTCCTCTGCCGCCGCCCACGGAAATCGCGTTGTTGCGGAACACGGCTTCGAGCGTCCACGACGCGGGCGCTTCGATTTCCGCCGCCCAGCAAACGCCGTTCTTTTTATCTTCCACCGAGATGAACGGCAGATAGCCGCGGGCGGGCATCGTGCCCGTCTGCGAAATGCGCAGCGTGCGCACGCCGAGCCCCGACCACGAGGCTTCGAACGCAAGATCCGCCGCCATAACCGAATATAATTTTCCCTCGCCGCTCCAATTGCTGATCAGCCTGTGAATCACTATGTCGCGCGGGTCGTCGAACCGTTCGAAAGGCGAAAGGCGCGCCATATTGAAGCTTGGAAGCGCCTCCACGGTAACGGGGTTCCCGCGGTTTTCCAGCTCGGTATACGTTTCGATGCAGCCCGCGCCGCAAAGGGAATATACCTGACGGGCAATCAGTCCGTTTTCGTTCCGGAACGTTGCCGTGAGAGTTTTTCTGCCGTTTTCTTCCGAAAGCCGTACGCCGCCGAATTTCAGCGAAAAAGCCGTATCGCTGTTGCGGAGCGTGATGCCGGGCGAAAAATCGTTGGCGATGCCGTCGCCGGAAAGCGCGACGTGTACCTGCGCTTCCGGGGAAATCATCCAGCCGAGAGGCGAGATTCCGGCAAGTTTTTCGTCGTTCAGTTTTTCCTGCATGCCCTCCGGAATAAACACCGTTTCGGTTACTCCGTCTACGGTAACGAAGGCCACCGCGATATCGCCCAGTTGATAAAATTTCTTGTCTATAGTCATAGTAATCTGAATTGTCGGACGTTCCGCCGCGCGGAACTTTGGTGCGCGTATAACGTTATCAGCCTTTCACAGCGCCGATCATCACGCCCTTCGTGAAATATTTCTGCAACAAAGGATAGATAATCAGAATGGGAATGAGCCCGATGACGATCATCGCGGCGTTGGAGCCTTGTTCGAACACTTTGGAAGGATCCCAGCCGCCGCCCTGTCCTTCGCCGCGTTCGTTGTTGAGTCCCTGACGGATTTTCAGGGCGAGAGGCGCGAGTTCGCTTCTTTCCTGCAGGAAGATGGCGGGCCAGTACCAGTCGTCCCACTTGGCGACGAGGTAGTACATCATAATGGTTGCCACGCCCGCTTTGGAAAGCGGAATCACGAACGAGAAAAGAATCCGGAATTCGCTTGCGCCGTCCAGCCGGCAGGAATCGATGATGCTTTCCGGCACCTGATTGAAAAAGTTGCGGAGCACGATCATATTGAAGGTGTTGATGCCGAAAGGAATGATGAGCGACCACAGGTTTTCCGTGCCCACCGTGTTGTTTACGGTGAGATAGAACGGAACCAGTCCGCCGCCGAAGAACATCGTGCAGATGATGAAAAAGAAGATGATTTTCAAGCCCGGAACGTCTTTCTTCGTAAACGCGTACGCGCCGAGAGACGTGAGTACGAGGCTGTAAATCACGCTGCCGATCGTAACGACGAGAGATACGCCGAACGCCTGAAAGATTTTATCCTGATACAGCGTAACTTTGTAGTTTTCGAAATTGAAGTGTTTGGGGAACACGATGAGATTCGCGTTCAGGTAATCGTTCTTGGAAGAGAAACTCAACAGCAGTTCGTATACGCAGGGAAGAACGCACACAAGGGCGAAGATGCCGAGGAGCGTATAGTTCACCCAGTCGAACGCCGTCATTTTGTTCTTCCTGACGTACTGCGCCTGTCCGTCGATGATTTTTATCGTATAGTTGGGATTATCCGCTTTATTCATACCGCCACCTCAATCGATAGAGAACATGCTGTAACCGTTAATCTTCTTCGTGATGAAGTTGCCTGCGAGAAGCAACACGAAGTTAACGGACGTTTTGAAGATACCCACCGCCGACGACAAAGGATAATCGTGTTCGTCCATAAACAGCCGGTACGCGTACGTATCGATGATATCCGCCGTATCGAACACGTTGGGACAATACAGGTTATACACCGAATCGAAGCCCGCGTTCATGATGTTGGAAAGCTGCATGATGAACATGACGGTGATGACGGGGAAAATCATGGGGAGTGTGATACGCAGAATAATGGAACCGCGCTTGCAGCCGTCGATTTTCGCCGCTTCGTACAGCGACGCGTCGATGCCGCTGATCGCCGCGATATAGATAATCGTGCCCCAGCCCGTGCCCTTCCATATTTCCGCGACGATGAGAATCGTACGGAAAAATTCCGGACGAATCATGAACGCGACGCGTTCGCCGCCGAAAAGGGCGATGAGATTGTTGATGGCGCCGTCGTCTTTGGCAAGCAGCGTTTTGATGATGCCGCCGAGCACTACCCACGAAATGAAATTCGGCAGGTAAATCATCGTCTGCACCGCTTTCTTGTAGGACTTATTGAGCACTTCGTTGAGAAGCAGCGCCACGAGAATGGGCAGCGGGAAGCAGATGCACAGCTTCAGCACGGAGATAATCAGCGTGTTTCTGATGGCGCGCGGAAGATCGGGGAAGGAAAACAACCGGCGGAAGTTTTCCCAGCCTACCCACGGACTGCCCTCGATGCCGTACTTCGGACGGTAATCTTTCCAGGCGAGCGTGATGCCGTACATGGGAACGTACGAATACACTATGTAAAACAGCACGACGGGCAGAAGCATCAGATATATCTGCTTGTTCAGCACGATACGGCTTAACAGCCGCTTGAATTTTTTCTTTTTTCCGCCCTGCGCGGTTTCTGCCTTGGCGGAAACGTTTTCCGTTTCCGCGGCAGATTTGTTCTGAATATCGCTATTCATATTCTTTCCTCATTTTACGGTAAGTTCGTCGAAATATTTGCCTGCCAGATTTCTGAACAGGGACGAATCTTCTTTATCGGCGGCAGTAAGTATTCTGCCGCAGAAATCGATATTCTGCAACGTGATGTTTTCGATGGAGCCGCCCGCAGCCGAAAAGTTCATCGTAAACGCGTACACGCCCGTTTCCGTGGAATGCACCTTGATGTTTTTAAACAGAACGTTCTTTAAATTGCCGCCTCTGCCGTTTATCTGACAGATCATTACGTTGGGCGAAACGCAGCGGTATACTTCGATGTTTTCGAAAGTGATGTTTTCCCACGTTTTCGTTGCGTTGGTGCCCAGCCGGCAATCGAGCGCGTTGTTGCCGCTTGACCAGGTGGGCTGCGCGAAGCCGACGTTGTTGTTTCTGAACACCATGTCCGTCATGTCGCACTCCGATTCCCACGTGAGGCTGTAGCCCGAACCTTTGTCCGTCCAGCAATCGTTGTATTCGAAAATATTGTTGTTGCCTACCGTGCCCTGCGCGCTGCCGTTCTGCCAGCCGGTGCCCTTGTATTCGATGGCGTCGTCGCCCGTGCGCACGAAATTGTATCTGCCCGAAGAATTGCTGCATTCGCTGAACATCAACCCGTCGGAATACGTTCTGTAAGAAAGCAGCAGATTCGAATTAAAGCGTACGTTATCGGAATTGTAGGCACACATCGTCCAGGTGTTGGAATTGATGACCGTAAGTCCTTCGATAAGCACGTTTTCCGCCGAGCCGACGTTGACGACGTGTTTGTGCTTATTGTCGCCGCCGAGCACTTCGCCCGTATCCAGAAGTCCGCGACCGAGAATCTGTACGTTTTCGGTGTTTTCGGTATGCAGCGCGGTGTTCGTGTTCCAGCCGGCGCCGTCGCTGCCGCGGTCGGTTACTTTGAGATACGCGCCGCGTTCGAGATAGAGAATACTGTTGGACGGAACTTTGACGGAAGAAATTTCGTGCAGACCTTTTTTGAAATAGTACACGGTTTCTTCTTCGGAAAATTCCAGTTCGTAATCGTCGTGATAACCCGCTTCGATATCGACGCGGTTGTAGCCGTCGGGCGTTTTCAACGGGGATTCCTGCGTTACCATCAGAGTGATCGGCGCAAACTTCGGATCGGTGGCTTCGGCGTCCTCGGTTTCGGCAAACGTGAACGTATACGAACCGTACTGCGTGATGAACGCGGAATACGTATTGCCGGATTTTTTCGCCTCTACGTTTTTGTTGAGCGGCAGCACCACGCACTTCGCGGCGCTTTCCGATAACGTAAGCTGCGTATCCAGCACGAAATCGCGCGTGTTATCCACCACGTCTACCCAGGCGTAAGAGTGCGAGCCTTTGCCGCAGCGCGCCGTGTACACGGGAACGGTTTTCCCGTTGATTTTCAGGGTGTGCCACGGGCTTTTAATCAGCGCGTCCGTGGTGGGCATATCGTTGTTTCCGCCGTTCGCGGTGAATACCTGTGCCTGCCAGGAAGCGGCGTCGCCCGCCTCCGTTTCTTCTATCTTTTTCACTTCCGCGTTGTCGTACACGGTAGCGACTATCGTGCCTTTCGCCTGCATGCCGGTATTTCCTCCGTTATCGGGATTTTCGGAACAGCCCGCCGACGAGAAAGCGAGAGCCGCCGCGCACAGGGCGGCAAGTAACGTCTTTTTCTTCATAATTCCTCCATAATCATCGCCCGGAAAGCGACAGGGCGGAGCCGCAACAAAATCCATCGGGCATATTTTGCCGCAACTCCGCCGAATCCGTTTACTTTTCCCCCGACAGGGGAAAAAATCAGTCTTTGGTTACTTTCACCGCTTTTCCGCTCTTAATGAAATCGTTGTATTCGCTTTGCATCTGCGAGCCTTTATAAGTGGTGTTGTACGTGTTTTTGAATTGATTCCACTCGTCCTGCATCTTCTGCGATACGGTGTAGAGTTTCGTCATGCCGTCCGTTTTCCACGTTTTCGCGTCGTACGTCCAGCCGGCGGCGAGAGAATCGCTGCCTTTCTTCACGATCATTTTCAGCACGGTTTCGTCGAAATAGGAATACGCTGCCGTCTGATACTGAATAATCGATTCGGTGGTAACGTCGGGATAATCGGAAAGGATCATGCACTTTTCGCTGGCTTCGGCGCGCGCCGTGAGAATATCTCCGTTGGTGAGCAGCGCTTCCGCTTCGTGCGGCGTGTAGGTAAGGTACGAGATGAACGCCGCCGGATCCGTCCAGCGCAAAGCCTGAACAAAGCCCTGCGGATCGGCTTTGCAAAGCGAAACCTTTTCGCCGCCTTCTTCGTCGTCCTTCCATTCCCAATGCTCGCCCATTACGCCGTAATTGACAAGTTCGAGCCCTTCGGGGCTGTGCAGATATTCCATCAGCTTCAGGCACGCTTCGCGGCGTTCCACGCTCATGCCGCTTCTGATGCACCAGCCGCGGTAGTACTGAATATCGCCCTGTCCGCCGTATTCGCCGTTTTTGCCCGCGGGAGGATCTTTGATGAGAATTTTCTCCCTTGCGCCCTGTACGGTGAGCCCGGAAGTGGCGCTCATCATCGTGGCGGAAATTACGTTATACCAGTTGTGCGCGTACATCATACCCGCTTTGCCGTTGGCGAAATCTTCCTGTTTGTTGCCCACGCTCTTGGTGGCGACTTCTTCGGAAACGTAGCCGTCGTTCACCATTTTGGCAAGCAGCGCCGTAGCCATCATGGAAGAATCGGACGTGGCGCTGTTGGAATATTCGCCCGTAGCCGTATCTTTCATCCACATCTTCCAGCCCGTGCCGTACGCCACGTGCAGCCACGAATCCATATCGCGGTTGCTTTCGGTAACGTAGCCGTACGTATCGTTTTTGCCGTTGCCGTCGGGATCGTACAGCGTGAACGCGCGCGCCAGTTCGTAGAAGTCCGCAATCGTCTGCGGTCCCTCTTCGTTGAACTTATGCTCGTTACGCATCTGCTCGGTGATCTGACTCTTATCCGACACCACGCCGTCCGCAACCAGAATATCGTCGATTTTCTTGTTGAGGTTCTGAATCCAGTCTCGGCGGACGTACAACGATTTTTCGTTGCTCCACTTCACGGGGATGAACCAGCTCTTTCCGTTAGCGTACGTGAGGTTGGATTTCATGTAATCGTACTGCTGCATATATTCGTACAGGTACGGATACTTATCTTTCGTGGACTCGTTGACGTAATCGGAAATGGCGATGATTTCGTCGTCGCGGATGAGATTGTTGAAGAACTTGGGATCTTTCGGTCCGTTCACGATGAACATTTCCGTAAGGGTGCCCTTGTTTCTCATCAGATCGAGCGTGCTGTAATACGTTTCGAGACCGGTGGATTTCGCCTGTATGTCGCACTTCGTAACGGCTTTCAGTTTTTTATACACGGGACTGTTTACCGCCGCGCCGTTATTGAACTGTTCCCAGTCGTTGCAGAACAAAGTAATGTTCTTGATGCTGTCCTCATGCCATTCTTCGTTTGCAGAACCGCCGCCGGGCTTCGCCTTGCAGGCGCCGACCGAAAGGACGACGCCGCAGGCTACCGCGCCCGTAACGATAGTTTTAATAAAATTTTTCATGCTTTAACCTCTTTTCTTCTTAAGTGCCGCGCACACCGCGATTCCCGCAGCCGCGAGCATTGCGGAGGACGCGATTACCGACGATTTGCAGCCGGATTTTTTAACTTCCTGCGCCTTTTCCGCGAATGTTGCGGAAATTTCCACGTCGCTGTTGCCCTTGATCGTGAAGGTGTACGTGCCGTTTTCGTCCACCGTTACGGCTTCGCCGCCTACGGTGAGTTCTTTCAGTTCGTAGCCGTCGTTCGCCTGTACGGTGATTACGACGCTTTCGCCCAGTTTCGCCGCCGCTTTATCCGCGGTAACGGTACCGTTTTCGATGGTTTCGTCGATGACGATTTTTCTGTCTTTCTTTTCTACGGTAACTTCCTGTCTTACTTCGGTAACGCCCGTCAGAGTGGTGGCATAGCCGAGGTTGGTGGCGTCCACTTCGCCGATCGCGTAATATTTGCCGTCCGATTCAAGCTTCACCGTCTTCCAGGTAACGCTTACGGGAATGGTGGTTTCGCCGTCGTCGAGAAGCGCGTTTACCGTAGCGGGCTTCAGGCGGTTGACGAACTGCGTGGCGGTGAGTTTATCGTTGAGTCCTTTTTCGTCCACATACACGCCTTCCGTTTCGAAATGAGGCGTGGAATCGATGGCAGAAATAATGGAGCCCTGCATATCCTGCACCGTTACTTTGCCCTTCTGCCAGTACGCGGCGGACTGCGCTTCGGTCATCGCGAAGTTATAGACGGTAACGTTATCCACCCAGCCTTTGAAATAATCGTAGCCGTTGCCCCATACGCATTCGGCGCCGATGGAGAACTGCATGTTCTGATGAGAGAGATTCCAGCCTGCGGGGCAGGAGAACGACTGTACCTGTACGCCGTCCGCGTAGATTTTAACGAATTCGCCGGGACGAACGCTGAGCGTTACGTTGTGCATGGCATCCGCGATGTGCGTAAGCACTTCGGGACCCCAATACGCCTGATTTTCGCCCTTATCGTTCTTCGTGATGTCGTGCGCGTTGAAGCGGAGCATGTCGCCGCCGCCCGACGTTGCAACGAGGAATCTGCAATAGGTGCTGGCGCTCCAGTCGTTGAAACCGAAAGACACGGGAGCCGCCCATTCGCCTTTGTTGGGACGATCGGAAATGTCGCCGTCCTGTTTCACCTGAAAGTTAAGCGTGAAGCCGTTGGAAATATTTTCGGTTACGTCGTTGAGTTCGGGAAGCGTGAGCATATCGTCGCCGCTTAAGTACAGCATGCCGTTTTCCACTTTGCCCGTGCCCGTGGGGTTGTTGGTTCTGTCGCCGTCCGCTTTCGCGCCGCACTGCAGCGTGTATTTGCCCATGGCGTCGTTCAGTTTGGTTTCTTCGGAATCGAACGTCCACTTCGCAACGGGAGTCAGTTCTTTAATCTTCCCTTCGTTGGTTTGCGTAACGGTGAGTTTCACTTCCGCCGTGGCTACTTTCTTGCCTTCCAGAAGAACGTCGCCGTACGCCGTGTACGAGCCCATATCCGCAACGATTTTATTGAAAGTTACGGTTACGTCCTGCGTGGAATCGTCGTCAAGCGTAACGGTTACGGTGGCGGTGTTGATGAGCGCAAGCATTTCCGCCTCGGTCATGCTGTCTTTCAGTTCGCCCGTCGTAATCGCGTTATCGGCGAACACGGGCGCGCCGATTTCCTTTACGGAAGCCACGGAAAGTTCGTAACGCACTTCGTTTACGAGGTTTGCGTAGCCGAGCTTTTTGGTATCGATCGTGCCTACGGCGTAATATTTTTCGCCGACTTTTTCCACTTTCTGCCATACGACGTTCGCGGAAGCCTTACCGCCGTCCGAAAGAGTGAGGTCCGCCGTGGCCGCGTTGAGCGATTCGAACATTTTTTCGACGCTCATCGCGCCGTTGAGCGCCACTTTCGTCGCGTCGCCTTCGAATTTCGCCGTTGCCGCGGTAATAGCGGTTACGCCAGAAAGATCGGCTGCGGTGAGTTTTCCGTTATTCGTATACGCAACCGCCGCCGTGTTATCCATTGCGAAGTCGTATACGATTACGTTTTTCAACGAAGCCGAGGAGGTGTATGCCGCCGCGCCGTTGAATTCGCCGCCGATAGAGAACATATTGTTTTCGTCGTACGCCGTCCAGGTAGCGGAAACGTCTTTCTCTTCGGAAAGCTGAACGCCGTCGTTCCATACGCGGAGTTTGCCGCCCGGCTGCGCGCTGATAATAATCGTATGATAGTTTTCCAGTTCGCCGTTAACGGCGG
>DLQW01000015.1:37725-100677 GCA_002474405.1 Christensenella sp. UBA7597
GGTGATGCTGTCCCAGCAACCGCCGAGTCCCGTGATGCCTTTGGAAGCGATACGCACGTGATTGGCGCCGTCTGCCGCGGAGTGCGCGGATAAGCCCGTGCTCTTGGCGTTGGCAAAGCCCACGCCGGCGATATGTCCCCAGTTGTTGCTGCCGGATACCATTTTTACCGACATTACCATAGTAACGGCGGAAGTATCCTTGAATACGTTTTTATCTTTATCCGCCGCGAGGCACAATTTGTTGTTGAACGTAATGCCGCCGCCCTCGATTGCCGTATATTCGTTGAGCAAGGGACCCGTACCGCCCGACTTCCATTCGTTGCGGAACGTTAAATCGTATTTCCCCATGGAATCTTTGCCGATATTCGCCGTATCCTTGAACTCGTACTTCGCGAGAGGGTTTACCTCTTTCGTCGTTTCGTCCGCCGACCCCGATACGGAGATCATCGCCGCGCCCATCGCGCCGCTTGTTGCCGCCGTGAGTGAAAGAGCCGCTACCAGCAAACGCTTTCTTAACTTCACCATAACACCATTCCTCCAAATTTAATTTATTTTCTCCACGTGCTTTTTCGCACGAAAAGTTCGTTTTGCCGCGCATACCGCGCCGCGCCGTTTTCCCGTAAAAAACAAACGGAAAACGAAAAAACGGAAAATTTCACCGTTCTCCCCTTTCGGCAACGTAGTTATATCATATTTTTTCACATTTTTCAAGGGGGATTTTGCGTTTTTGTTTTATTTTTTTAATGTGAGAATCAAAATATTATTATTTTTCTGCGTTATTTTTATTTTTTTTCGTTAAAGCATTGCAATTTTATAAAATTATGGTATACTAAATCCGTCGGCAGCGAAATACAAACGAGGATGACGGAAAATGGCGGAGAAAAACAAGATTTATTTTAAAGACATAGGCAGATACGTGCTGGAGCCTATCTCTTTTTACGTGAAAGTATTCACGCCCGATTTTTACATGGGCATGCACAACCACAGCTATTTCGAATTTATGTATGCCGAAAAGGGAAGCTTCACGATTGAAACGATGACCGACCCCGATAACCCCGCGCAATCGGAAATCACTCCGCTTACCGTGCATCAGGGCGAATTCATCTTCATCGACGCCTATCTTTTTCACCGCCTGAAAATCACGGACGAGAACGCGACGATTTACAACATAGAGCTGGAGCCGAAATCGCCCGAAGAGTACAACCCGTTCAACGTGAACGCGCTGATGCCCATCCGATACAACGCGCTACTGGAAGAAACCAACCTGAGAAACATCGTGAAAGCCACCGAGAAGAACGGTTACACGATTTTAAGCGACAATTCGAAAGTATTGCTTGCCTTTCATAATCTGATTGCCACGCTTTTAAAATCGCCCACGTGCGCGGAAGAGGCGTGCGACGCGCAGTGCCACATGCTGCTGTTTTTCAACGAGATTGCGAAATGCGCGAACAACACGAAACAGGGCGCCGTCAGCTATCTGAAAAAGACGTTCGTTTTTCTGAAAAACAATCTGAACAAGAAAATCACGCTGGCGATGGCGGCGGAAGCGGCGGGCATTTCGAAAGAATATCTGGCGGCGCAGTTCAAGCGCATGACGGGAAAAACGGTGCTGCAGACGCTGACTTTAATGCGCATTTCGAAAAGTTTGCAGCTGCTCAGAGAATCAAACTTCCCCGTAACGGAAATCGCGCGGCAGGCGGGATTTTCTTCGTACGGGCAGATGCTGTACGAATTCCGAAAGTGCACTGGCATTACGCCCACGGAGTGCCGCGCTTCGTTTTTTACGGACGAAATCGACCACACCTCGCAGCTGTATAAATCGGTGGCGATCCGCGTGAACGAGGAAGATTTTATTCTGGACGACGACGCGTTTTACCACGCCTTTTTCAAGAAGGACATCAAAAACAAAATTTTCTGAAAAATTTCTTATGAAACAACGCGGAGTCCCGCGCCGAACGGCGCGGGACTCCGTATTGTTATATATTTTTTGTTTCTTTTTCTTTGCCTCTTTCTTTGCCGATTCGACGGCGGCGCTCAGGCGAAATCGTCGCCGAGGAGCGTTTTTAAAACCGTCTGCGCCTGCACGCGGTGCATGAAATCGTTGGGGTGATTCACGTTGTTGGAAAGCGTATCGGCAAGCTGTTTCCTTTCCAGCAGCAGGGTGTGCATTTTCGTAACGTCGGCATACGCGACGGCGGCGTTTTCACTTTCCAGCTTTTTAAACGCGCGCGGGTATTCGCGGTGGTAGGTTAAGATGGAAGAGCCCGCCGTAAACGCCGTTTCGGCGTTGGGAAGGATGGGCGCCACAAGCAAAAATTCGGCGTGGGGCTGATCTTTGCGGACTCTGTTGATAATCGTCTGCAGATTCGCGGCGAAAATTTCGGGACGGAATACGCCCGCGTCGTTCATGCCGAACGCGAGAATCACGAGGTCCGGTTGATATGCCGCCACCTGTCCGACGTTTTCTTCTTTGACGCCCCAGTCGGCGCACATGCCGCTGACGGCGAAATTTTTTCTTTCCGCCGAAACGTGAAATTTCGCTTCGAGGTACTGCGCCGCCATTTCGTGATAAGGCGGCGTATACGGCGGCTTCGAAATATCGTGCATGCCGCTGGCGCCCCAGCCGTACGTGATGGAATCGCCGTACAGGGCGATTTTTATGTTCCGTCCGTTTTTCAGTTTTTCCAGCGTGCGCGGGAATTTTTCGCTCTTGCCCGCCGTTACGGCGTAATAATCGTCCGGTTCGTGTTCGTACGTTACGGCAACCGTATATGCGCTCATGCCGTCTTTATCGGCGAAAAGCTCGCGCACGCACTGCGCGCCGAGCGCGTCGGCGGAAGGCATGTGCACGTCGTCCTGCACGAACTCGGAAAAACGGTATTCGTTCCAGCACAGGTACGGGATTTTTCCTTCCGGAAGCACCTGAAGCTCGCCGTATTCGTTGACGGAATAGTCCTTCCCCTCTTCGTAGACGGTTTGCAGATCGAAGCTGCGGACGGAAATGATTTTTTTAACGGGATAAGCCAGCCGCTTCGGGCGGATTTCGCCAAGCGCGTTTTTTAAAATAAACGCGGTTTCGGCGTACACCGTGTTGCCTTTCCACAGCGGCGACAGCCATTTTTGTAAATCGTATACCGTTACGTCGGCATTGTTCATAATCTTTCTCCCTGCGCGTACGCGCCTCGTTTATTGTGTGCGCCGGTTGCGTTTTTTGCGCCGGTTGCGTTTCCCGACGCGCGGGCGGGCGCGACGATATTATTATAACGCGGGACGAGGCGTTTGTCAATACGAAAAAACGCGGTGAATTTAATTTTTCAAAGGCGGACAGCGAAAAATTAAGCGCAACGGAATTTGCCGCATCGTCCTCTTTGCTTCCGGAAATGCGTTTGCCCGTGAAAAAATTTATGTGAAAAAAATTTTTCAGACAATTTTTCCAAAAAGTATTGACAAACGCCTTTTCTTATGATATTATAATAGCGAATATAGATTTACTCGCGTAAATTTGGGGAGAATGACTATGACTACGAGAAAAGACGTTGCAAAATTGGCCGGGGTTTCCGTTGCCACGGTATCGAACGTGCTCTCCAACAGACTTACGGTTTCCAACGAAAAGGCGGAACGGGTACGCGCGGCGGCGAAACAGCTGAATTACTTTCCTAACCACACGGCGCGCAGTCTTTCGCTGGGGTTATCGTATCACATCGGCGTGATCATCAACGAATTCACCAACCCGTATCACATGGAAATCGTGCAGTACGTGGGCAAATACGTTACGATGCACGGCTTTATGATGACGGTTTTCGATTTCAAGGAGGACGCCAACACCGTTTATCGCTTTCTGGGCGAAAGACAGTTCGACGCGCTGGTGAATTTCTCTTCCAACCTGTATTCGGAAGAGCTTCTGAAACTACTGAGAGAACGCGGAACGATTCTTGCGAACTTCGCGAACGTGAGCGATATAGAAGTGCACCACGACGTTGTGGGCGCAACGCTGGAATGTATGGAGAAACTGCGTTCGCTGGGGCATACGAAAGTGGGCTATATCAGCGTGGTGGACTCCCCTCGTTTCTATGCCGACGAAAGAGGCGCTACTTTTTCTTCCCGCCGCAGGGATTTCGGCTTTGACGAGAACGACGAATACATATTGTTCAACGACGACCTCGCGCGCGAATCGGGCGAAACGGGCTACGTTTTAACAAAGCGGCTGATGACCGCGCACCCCGAAATCACGGCGATTTTCGTGATGAACGACGTGGCGGCGTTCGGCGCGATGCGCGCATTGAAAGAACTGGGGCTCGCCTGCCCCGCCGACGTTTCCGTCATCGGATGCGACGACATTATTTTTTCGCGGGAGTACCTGCCGTCGCTTTCCAGCATCTCGTTCGACAAAGAGGACTACGGCACGGAAATCGGCAGACGGATTGTAGATCGTATTCAACACGGCACGGACTATTCTTCGGATAAATACGTGGTGAAAGCCAGAGCCGTATTCCGCGAGAGCGTGGATAAATGCAGATAAGGGAAAAAATTTAAGAAGGAAATCGATGAGTTTTATTTTTGGCGGAAATTTACGCGGGTAAAATTTGGATTTCGAGGAATTTCGGGAAATTTAAGGATATAAAAGATAAAAAAGTAACAGCCGCGCGGAAATCCCCTCTCTTCCCCGAAGCGCGGGGAAACAAACAATCAATCAGGTTATCACGGAAAAAATTGCGGAATAACATCGGGCAATCGATTCCGGAAAACAAAATAAACCGAACCAGAGGAAAAAATCATGAAAAAATTAACGTGTTCCGTTCTTGCAGTGCTCACCGTTTTCGCTTGCGCCGGATGCTCGGCAAGAAGAAACCCGAATCAGGCGGGCGACGATTACGAAGTGAATCTTCACCCCGACACGAACGTAACCGCGACGCTGCGGGTAGCGACGAACAATTACAACGCGGAATTGCAGATCGTTGAAGAAATCGGCGCGCTGCTGCAGAAGAAGTACCCCAACGTAACAGTGGAAGTCGTTCCCATCGGCTCTTCGAACATCAGCCAGCAGTACTCTTCCTGGTACAACGCGGGCGACATGCCGGACGTATTCATCAACAACACGACCGATATGTTTACGCTGAGCGATAAGGGAATTCTTCTAAACCTCGACCCGTACCTGAACGCCGAAGCGGCGGACGCCGACAGCGATTTCAATATCGACGATTATTACGAATCGTATTTCAAAATGGGTCAGGACAAATTCGACGGCGCGCAGTATATGATTCCCCGTTCCGCCGACAGAGTGGTCTGCCACTACAACAAAGCGATTTTCAAAGCGGCGAACGTAGATATGAGCCTTGTGAAAAACGGCTGGACGTGGGACGATTTCTTCACCGTGTGCGAACAGCTGCGCAAGTGGTACGACGCCAACGACAAAGCCGATTATTATCTGCTGGACCCGTATTTTACCTGGGAAGCCGTTTATAACCCGATTTTCGAATCGGAAGGCGTGCAGTATTTCGACGAGGACGGCAAAGTTACCCTCAACGAAGGCAACGCCACTGAAAACGCGCTGGCATTCATCAAATCGATGATCGACAAGCGTTATGCGGCGCCTATTTCCGTTGAACAGGCGGGCATGGAAGCCAACAAGGGCTGCATTCTGTTCCATTCGCAGGCCTCTTCCAACATCGCGACGAAACTGCAGCTTTATTACCGCGATCAGCCGGTTGAAGAATTCTACGACGTGGTTACCATGCCCGTATTCGAAGGCAACGAAAAAATCGGCTGCGGCGCGGCGGGATATTCCGTTTACAGCGGCAGCGAGAATAAAGACATTGCCTGGCAGTTTTTAAAAATTCTGCTTTCCAAAGACGGACAGAACGTAATGGCGGACAGCGGTTCGAACTACGTTCCCGTGAGAAAGGATATGGCGGACTACACCGACCCGACCAACCACTGGGGCAAAGGATTCGAAAATTGCAATATGTCCGCATTCACCTATAACTGCGGCGCAAACGGACAGCCCGACTGGAACTGCTACACCACGTTCATCGCGCAGCAGAAACCCAAGCAGGCAACGAATATCAGCAACGCGATCTCTTCGCTGATTTCCACCTACTGCAACGGAACCAGCTATCAGGACGCCATCAGAAGTTGCGTAAACGCCATTGAACGCTATATCAAGATGTAAGGAGCCGAAATGGAAAAAGCAATTACCGCAAAAGAGGCGGCGCCGAAAGACCCGAACCTCAGAATAAGACGGAAACGGGAATGGAAAAAGTTCCTTACGGGCGTGCTGTTTGCTTCGCCCGTAATCGTGGGCATTATTCTGTTCACGTTTTATCCGGCGATACAATCTCTCTATTACAGCTTTACCGACTACGATATGTTCAATATCGAACAGTGGGTGGGCTTTCAGAACTACGAGATGATTTTTACGCTTGACCCCGATACGAAGCAGGTGATTACCAACACGCTGGTTTATGCGGCGGTATCCATTCCGCTCAACCTGCTGCTGGGCTTCTTTCTGGCGCAGGCGGCGAACTTCAAAGTACGGGGAATCACCGTTTACAGAACGCTGTTCTATCTGCCCGTGATTATCCCCGCGGTGGCAAGCGGCTTGCTGTTTGTGGATATGTTTCAGGTAGGTCCTTCGGGCATTCTGAACAATATGCTGAAAAAGATAGGCTTGCCCGCCCTCACCTGGTTCAGCAGCAAAAAAACCGCGCTCCCCTCGTTTATTTTCATGAACGCGTGGAACGTGGGCGGCGGCATGATTATCTGGCTTTCGTGCTTCAAGCAGATTCCCGTTTCGCTGTACGAAGCGGCTTCGCTGGACGGCGCGAACGCCTGGCACAAGCTTGTAAACGTTACGATCCCCATGTCTACCCCGATTATTTTCTATAATCTGATTACGGGCATCATCGGATCGTTACAGGTCAGCTCGTCGCTGATCGTAGGCGGCAACAGCGGCAGAGGGCAGGACAACGCCCTGTACTTCATCGCCGTAAAAATATACAACGAAGCGTTCAAATCGATGAATATGGGCTATGCGAGCGCTTTCGCCTGGATATTGTTTGCGTTCATCGCGCTGCTTACGGTGCTGATTTTCAAAAAATCGAAATGGGTATTTTACGGAGGTGAAGAATGACGACGACACAGACTCTGCAAGACCCGGCGAAAAATTCGAAGAGCGCAAAGGCGTACAAGACCTTTATCAAAGTGCTTGAATACCTGCTGCTTACAATCATCGCGATTGTGCTTGCGTTCCCCTTCTTTCTGCTGATTTCGCGTTCGTTTATGACGGAGACGGACATCAACGCCGCGCGGATTTTTCCCTCGCATTTCACGTTTGACAATTACAGAACGATTTTCAGCCATAATAATTACATGCTGTACACCTGGAACACGATGAAAGTGGTAGGCTGCAACATGATTCTCGTTCCCTTTTCCGCGTCGCTTTGCGCGTATGCCTTTTCCCGTCTGCAATGGAAAGGCAGAGAATTCGTATTCTCGTGCGTGCTTGCCACGATTATGATTCCGGGAACGGTGCTGCAGATTCCGCTGTACGTTATGTTCTACGACTTCGGCTGGCTGGGCACGCTGAAACCGCTGATTATTCCCGCGGCGTTCGGCGGCGGCGCCATCAATATCTTCCTGCTTCGTCAGTTTATGAAGAGTATTCCCAAAGAAATGGATGAAGCGGCGATTATCGACGGCGCAAACGCTTTCCGTCGGTATCTGTTGTTGCTGCCCCTTTGCTCGCCCATCCTTATCTATGTGGTGGTAGGCACGTTCGCGAGCGGCTGGAGCGACTTCTTCGGACCTTTGGTGTATCTGACGAAGCGCGAAACGTATACGCTTGCCGTAATTATTTATCAGGATTCGCTGGCAAGCGACCTTTCGGGCGCGAATCTTAAAATGGCGGCGGGCGCGTTTATGTCGCTCTTCCCCGCAATCCTTTTCGTCCTTTATCAGCGCAAGCTCATCGACGGCATCATGGTGGGCGCGGTGAAAGGATAAAACTTCGGCTTACTCTGCAAAATATTGAATTGCAGATTAGACAATAAATTTCAGGAGGAAATTATGATTAAAACAGCAGGCAAAAAATGGCTCGTTGCAACGCTGGGCATGTGCTCGGCGCTTACGGTGAGTTTCGCCGTGGCGACGTACGACAGCCACTACGAAATTTCGGCGGAAACAGCCAAGACGGCGGAAGACATTATCGATCTTTCCAAAGGAATCAAGGAAAGTATCGGTCAGCCCAGCGGCGACGCAGCCGGCAACGCGCTGAACTTCCACTTCAAAAACGTGAACATGAAAGACGGCAGCTGGCTGGAAAACCTTATGGGCGACTATGTGGAGATTGCCACCGCCACGGAGAGCAAAACCGTAACGGAATGGTCGAGCAATACGCGGGCGTTCAGAATGGCTGTGTACGGCGGCGGTATGTACCTGATGTGCGAAAACAACGTTCTCTCGGTGGACGCCATTCAGTACGTTACGTTCAAACAAGGATTCACCCTTTACGAAGGAACGGACGGCACGGACGGCGACTGGGTGTTCACGAAGACGGCAAGCACGAAGGTGGAAGGAACGGAATTCCCCACCGATCTGAAACTGTACGTAAACCGCACCACAAGCACCTATCAGTATGCCGCCACGGCGATTTCGGTGGCGAGCAACCCCGATAAAACCGTTTACACCACGGGCGACACGTTTAACCCCGCGGGTATGACGCTTACGGTGGAAACCGAAACGAGCGGCACGAAAACGATTGCCGTTACTTCGGCGATGTGCACTGCAGACCTTTCTTCTGCGGGCGAAAAAACGGTAACCGTGAATTACGGCGGCAAGAGCACAACGTTCACCGTAACCGTAAACGACCCCGCCAAAACGCTGACGGGCATCGCGTACAAGAGCGGCTCCGTTTCGATTGAACTGAACGGCACGTTCAAACAGATGACGCTGAACGACCTTAAAATCACCGCCACTTACGCGGACGGAGACCCCGCAGAAATCGACGTAACCTCCGATATGATTTCGGTAGACCCTTCGGAACTCGGCGTACGGAAAGGAAAAATTATTTACACCGAAGGCAACACCACGGAAGAATGCGAAGTAAACGTTACGGTAATCGAAAGAACTTCGGATTACTCGGCGGGTAAAATGTACGTCATTCCGCAGGACGGCTATTATGAGGGTGAGGACGGCGGCGACCGCAAGCTGAACGACGGCGGCATCAGCATCTGGTTCACCACGAATGCCGGCTACGGACAAGAAGGCAAGTTCAAAGGACTTGCCGAAATCCGCTATGACAGCGACGCTTACGCGGGCATCTACGACGATTTGAAAGCGCACGTACTGTTAAACGGCAAGACGTTCGACCAGCTCAATGAAACGGGCGCGGGACTTACGCGTATGCTGATGGGCTGGTACGGCACCGGACTGTACTGCCTGCGTATTCATACGGACGGCACGTTCAAATACACCGATCTTCAGACGGTAACCATCCTCAGAGGATTCCAGATGTATGCCACCGTGGATAACAACGTAAAGGCGATCGGTGCGAAAACGCCCTGCGATTACACCTTCGAAGTGGCGGATAAACCGGGAACGACGGATAAGATGCTGGTGAGAAAGACGGAAAGCCTTACGATTGTTTCCGCTCCCGAAAACACCGTATACACGAAAGGCGACGACTTCAACGTAAAAGGCATGACCGTCAAAGCCGTGTATTCCGACGGCGGCGAAAAGACGTTTGCGGTGAAAGACAGAATGGTTTCTTACGACTTCTCCACCGCCGGCACGAAAGACGTAACCGTTACGTACAACGGAGCGACCGCCGTGCAGAGCGTTACCGTAAACGAGCCCGTGGCGACGATTACGGGAATCGCCGTGAAAGACAACGCGAAACTTTTCCTCAAGCAGTATTCGCTGAACAAGGAACTTACGCCCGGTGCGAAACTCATCGTTTCCTATTCGGATGAAAGCACGCAGGGAATCGACCTTACCGCCGATATGATCAGCGGCTACACGAACGAAACGAAAGGCGATTTCAAAGCGACGGTAACCTACAAAGGCAACACCTGCGAAATCGATTACAACGTGGCGGCTTACAGCGGCAAGTCTTATTTCAAAGGCGTGAATTACGAAGAAATTTACGGCACAGAAGGCACCGGCTACGCTACGCTGAACGGCATCGACGACGTGCCCGGCGACCTGAAAGCGCTGTGGGACGTAGATAAGGCGCAATCGCTGATTATCGGCAAAACCAACGGCGATTTGATTACCATCAACGGCGTAACGCTCACGCAGCTGGTAAGCGAGAAGAAAGTAACCCGTATGATTATGAACGGCAGAAACTTCGGGTTCCACATCGATGACGCGGAGTTTATGCAAACCGTTCTGAACGGTGCGGAAATCTGCTTCCTGCCCGGCTTTGCCTGGGTTTCCAACACTTCCGACGCCTGGGGAACCGCTACGCCCGAAACCTATGTGCCCATCGAAAACGCCGTGATTACGGAACCCACCTATTTCTGCTTTAAAGACGGCTACGTTTCGAAAATTATCGAAAGCGTGAAACTTGTGGGAACGCCCAAGACGGAATACCGCAAGGGCGACGTGATTAACGTGAGCGGACTTACCCTTTCCGTAAAATACAAGGGCTTCAACGCCGAGTCCGTACCCCTTACCGCAAGCATGTGCGAATACAATTTCAACGAAGCGGGCGAACAGACGGTGAGCATCTCCTACGAAGGCAAAACCGTTACCTTCACCGTGAACGTTGCGGACGTATATCTTACGGGAATTAAGATTGTTTCCGAACCCGGAAAGAACTCGTACGACTTCGGTATCGAAAACGAGCTGGATCTGACGGGACTTGCCGTAAAAGCGGTTTACAACAACGGCACGGAACAGGACATCGACCTGAACGACCTGACGATTACGGGATTCGATTCCCGCACGTTCGGCGAACAGACCATCACCGCCGCATACGGCGAATTTCAAGTAACCTTCAAAGTGGAAGTGAAAAACGTCAGCAGCCGTAAATACCTCGGCATCGATTACGCTTCCGCCGCTACCTCTTTCGAAAGCACGCAGCACAACTCGCTGGTTATCAGCTTTACCCTGAACGGTCTGCACGAAGATCTGAACTGCTTCTGGGGCGCGGATAAGCTGGACTACGTTGCGGACTATATGCTGATCAACGGCAAGAAAGTTACCGACCTGATTGCCGAAGGAAAAGTTACCCGCCTTGCGGTGTGGACTTCGCAGCTGGTAATTCACATGGATACGAATTATCTCGTACCCGCCACGTGGGTGGATAAGCGCACCGACGATAACCCGAATCTCCCCCACTACGTGGAAGGCGTTTCCGAAGTGGTGGAAACGGTAACGTTTTTGCCCGGCTTCCAGTGGTACACCGTGAAAGGCATTCTTTCGGGCGAACTTTGGGGTAACGACAGAGCGTATCAGAACGCCACGGCGATTCCCGGAGCGGTTCTGAAAGAAACCATCACCTTGAGAAACGAGGACGGCTACGGCTGGACGAGGCCTCTGAAAGCGGACGGAGACGGCATTGCTTCCGACGCGCTGACGATTAAGTCTCTGCCCGAAAAAACCACCTATGCGCCCGGCGAAAAGCTGGAGTTGAAGGGCTTGCAGATTCTTGCGAAATACGAGGACGGCGGCGAAGAAATCATCGTTCCCGGCGCAAGCGAAATCGACGGGTTCAAAAAAGACGTAACCGGAAAGCAGACGCTTTCCTACACCTACAACGGGCAGACGGTATCTTTCGAAATCACCGTGGAAGAACCGCAGCCCGAAAAGAAGAAGGGTTGCCGCAGTTCGGTAGCCGCGACGGCGGGCGTATTCACCCTCGGCGCAGCCGCCCTTGCTATGGCATTCGGTAAAAAGCATCATGAAGAATAAAATGAAAATCGTGAGCGGCATGCTCGCATGCGCCGTCGTTCTTTCCGCCTGTGGCGGGAAGAACGACTCCGACCCGGACATTCCGGGCTATGACGAATCGCTGCGCGTGGAGGACACGCGCAGCCTCACCGACCAGGAGTACACCGTACTGAACATTGCGGGAACGGACGATTACGGCAGAAGCATTGTTACCGTAGACGGTAAAACGGATTCGGAAGCGTACGTGGGTATGTTCTTCTTCCTCTCGCTCGGTCAGCATCAGAATCACAGAGGCATTTACGATATCAGCAAGATTACGCAGGACGGACTGGACCTCGACGCGTTTCAGGGCAACACGCGCTCTTCCCCCGTGGGAGCGGCGCATTTCTGGGGCGAGCCGGTATTCGGGTATTACAATTCCGCCGACGAATGGGTTATCCGCAAACAAATCGAAATGCTTACGCTTGCCGGCGTGGATTTCATCGTTCTCGATACTTCCAACGCGGTAACGTATCAGGCGGTTACGGACGTGCTCTTCCCTATCATGCTGGAATATTACAACAAGGGCTGGAACGTGCCCAAGGTGATGTACTACATCGCCAACAACGACGGCAAGAACGAGACGTATCCGCGGACTTTGCGCGAAGTATACAACTACTTCTATGCAAACGACACGTACAAGAATTTGTGGTTCTGCCCGAACGGGAAACCGATGATTACCCGGCACGAACTGGCGACGGACGAATTTTTATCTACCTACGACGACGGAATTTATCTGAATTTCTTCGATTTCCGTACCCGTCAGTGGCCGATTTCGGATTATGAAAAGCCGGACGGCGCGGCATGGATGGAATTCGAATATCCGCAGCCGCTGCACACCGACTGGCTGAGCATTTCCGTGGCGCAGCATTACAGCGTGCGCTTCAGCGATACGGTGGGCACGCACGGCAGAGGCTGGGACGAATCCACCGGAAAGAACGACCACGAAAATTACGGCAAAGGACTCAACTACCAGACGCAGTGGAACACCGCCTTTAACTATCAGAGTATGGGCGAAAAGGTGAAATACGCCTTTATCACGGGCTGGAACGAATGGGTTGCGGAAAAAATGTACGATTCCAAGAACAACACCTACTTCACCGTAGATACGTTCAACGAAGAGTTTTCGCGGGATATCGAACCCAGCGTAAACAGCACGGTGGCGGATAACTTCTATCTGCAGACCCTCCGGAACATCCGCACGTTCAATTACGGCGAAGCGAAGCACTATATCTATCAGAAACTGACGATAGATACCGCCAAAGACGATTCGCAGTGGGATTCGGTACGCGCTTACGTGGATTTTACGGGCGATTGCAAAGACAGAAACTCGAAAGGCATGGTGGGCAGCGTAACGTACACCGATACTTCGGGCAGAAACGATATAGAAACCGTGAAAGTGGCGCGCGACGACGAATATATCTACTTCCGCGTAACCGCGGCGGACAATATCACCGCGTATCAGAGCGGCGACGAATCGTGGATGAACATTCTCATCAAAACCGACAACGCGAGAAACCAATGGAACGGCTACAATTACGTGCTGAACCGTTCGGTGGACGGCAATAAAACGGCGGTGATGAAAGCCGACGGCAACGGAAATCTTACGAAAAAAGCCGACGGCGAAGTGTATGTTTACGGCAAAACGATGATTGTGAAAGTGAAACTTTCCGATCTGGGATTATCTTCTACGAATTATCATATAGAATTTAAAGTAACCGACAACGTTGCGGGGTACGACCACGTGGAACTTTACCGTTCCGGCGACGCCGCACCGATCGGTCGGCTGAACTATTCTTACGGCTATTAACAAAACAACGGGTTCGCTGCGGTAACACGCAGCGGACTCTGCCTATGAACCCTTGTTGCAATTATGAAAAAATTACATTTTATTACGGCGGCGCTGCTGATCGGCGCCTGCTTTTCGGGTTGCGCCACCACTCCGGAAGAACCGAAAGAAGAACCGCAGAAACAACCCGCGGGAAGTTACAAAGCGGCGTTTCTGGGCGACAGCCTTACGGATAAAGGCGTGTATTCCGAAATTGTTACCACGCACTATACCGATTATCTGTACGACAACTGTTCGTTTATTTCTTCCATACAGAATGTGGGATATGCGGGTTCCTGCATCGCGGGGCTTCCGAACAAACCGGACGTATCCCCCTCTTTCGTGCAGAGATATAAGAAAATCGCAAGCAACGCGAATCTGATTATCGTTCTGGGCGGAACGAACGATTTCGGCTACGGCTCGACGGCGCTGCCGAATCCGCTCGGCGAATACGGCGACGCCACGCAGGAAACTTTTTACGGCGGGCTGAAAGTGCTCATCGACGGACTGGAAACCGATTACCCCGAAGCGAAGGTGGTTTTCGTTACGCCGCTGTACAGAAAGGAACAGGAATCCAACGGGATTCCGAACAAGAACAAATACGGCTTTACCCTTGCCGATTACGTCTCCGCGATTAAAACCACCTGCGAAGAAAGGAGCATTACCTGCTTCGACGCATTCAACGAAATCACGGAAATCGACGCGTTCACTTATACGGAATACGAAGTAGACGGGTTGCATCTGAACAACGAAGGCAACATTCTGCTGGGAAAATATCTTGCGGGAAAACTTACCGCAACGCTTGACTGAGAGGACCAAACATGAATTACGGATTTAACGATAAAAAAGGCATTTTCACGCTGTACAATCCCGAAACGGGCAAGGATTGGAGCAATCATTTTTTCAACGACATGAGCTACATTATGAGCGTTACTCATACGGGCTCCACGTTTTCAAGGTATGTAAACAAAGATTCGGTGCAGGTAACGCTGAATTGCCCGCTCTCTTCGTTTTTGTATCTTCGCGACGCGGAAAGCAAAAAATATTGGAACATCGCGGGCTACCCCTCGCTGAATAAAATCAGCCGCTACAAATGCGAACACGGGCAGCAGTTCACGCGGATTTCCTCGCAGGCGCACAACATCGCGGCGTCCATTACGTTTGCCATCGCGCCGGACGATACCCGCGAAGTGTGGAAAGTTACGCTGCAGAATAAAGACGACAAACAGAGAACGATCGATTTGTTCCCCGTTACGGCGTTCGATCTGAACGGATTCGCGCAGCCCGTGTATTACAGCTCGGTAACCACTTCGTTTACGCAGTTCGTTGAGGAAGCCAACGCGGTATTCAACGAAAATCACGATCCGTACCGCCCGCACGAATTATCCTCCGGGTATATTCTTTCCAGCGAACCCGTATATTCTTACGACGGAAACTACGAAAAATTCATCGGCACGATGGGCACGCAGACGAAGCCGTACGTTCTGGAACACGGGCTGGACTGCACCCGTTCTTCGGCGACGGTGAGAATGCGCGGCGGCATTCTGCAAAACCGCATCGCGCTTGCCGCAGGCGAAACGAAAACCGTTTATTTCGTTCTCGGCTTGATTCAGAGCAAGGAAGAGCTGGTGAAAAGATACGCCGACATCGTAGCCGGATGCGAAAAGATTATAAACGACGCCGAGGAAGGCGAAGCGCGGTTCGGCAACCTCAGAACCAGATGCCCGGAACCGCAGTTCAACCGCATTTTAAACTTCTGGGCGGAACATCAGGTATCTTACTGCATGCTCGGCAAAAAAGCCGTACGGGACAACGCGCAGCTGGGCATGGCGATGCTGAATTTCAATCTGCCGCTTGCCAAAAAGACGATAGACGAATGCGTGGCGCACCAATACAAAGACGGGCATGCCGTTCTTACCTGGTACCCGTATCTGGAACCGAACATCTATTCCGACCCTTCCGCGTGGATGATTTACGCGGCGTGCGGTTACGTGAAAGAATCGGGCGATTTCGGATATCTCGACAAGGAGCTCGATTATCTCGACGGCGGCAAAGCCACCGTGTACGAGCACCTGAAACAGGCGATCGTGTGGTTTGAACGCAAAGACAATTACGGCGCGAACGGGCTGCCGAGAATTCATCACGCGGACTGGAACGACGCGCTGAATATTCCCGACGAAAAAGCGGAATCCGTTCTGATGGCGATGCTGATCTGCAAGGCGTACGACGATATGATTGAACTTTCTTCGTATCTCGGCGACAAGGATTATGCGGAAAAATTGCAAAAAGCGAAGCGGAAACTGCAGAAAATCACCAACGAAAAAGCGTTCAACGGCGATTATTACGTACGCGCGTTTTCGAAATTCGGCGTCGTGGGCGACAAGACGAACGAAAACGGCGGAAAAATTTACGTGAATCCTCAGAGCTGGTCGATTCTTTCGGGGGTGTGCCCGAAAGACAGGCTGGAAAAGGTGATCGCCGCCATGGATTCCACCGAAACGAACGAAGGCATCCCCATGTGTATGCCGCCGTACAAAACTTACGACGAAACCGTGGGAAGAATGAGCGGCATGTTGCCCGGCGTGTACGAAAACGGCGGTATTTACAACCATGCCGGCTGCTTTAAAGTAATGGCGGACTGCAAACTGGGCAGAGGCGACAACGCCGTGAACGCGCTGAAAAAAATTGCGCCGGACGGCAGATTCAACCCCTCTTCTCTGACGACGACCGAGCCGTACGTATTTACCAACTGCTACTTAAAGCACCCGTCCGTGGATATGCAGGTGGGATTTTCGTGGCAGACGGGTACTTCCGCCTGGGGGCTGATGTGCTACTACGAAGGCATTCTCGGCTTACAGCGCGGTTACGACGGACTGCATATCGTACCCGCCCTGCCCTCTTCGTGGAAAACCTGCGAAGCGTACAGAAATTACCGCGGAAACCGTCTGCATGTGAGATATTTCAATCACGGAGGGAAAAACGTACGGCTGACCGTTGACGGAAAGAAAATCGACGGCAACGTCGTTCCCCTTTTCGACGACGACGGCGAACACGATATTAAAGTAGAACTCGACCGATGAGCGAAAAATTTCTTGTGATGAGTCTGGACGACGGCGTTACTCAGGACGAACGAGTGATTTCCGTTTTCAGAAAATATGCCCTGACGGCAACGTTCAATCTCAATTCCGGTCGGCTGGGAGAGCGGGAAGAAATTCCCGTTCCCGCCTACGACGGAAAGCCGCTCAGGCACGACAAGGTATCGGCGCGGCAGGTGCAAAACGGTTTGTACGACGGCTTCGAAACGGCGTGCCACGGTTTTACGCACGCCTTCCTTCCCTCCCTTGACAAAAGCGGAGTCGAAAAAGAAATCGGCGACGATTACGACGAGCTTTTTCGGCTGACGGGCACACAGCCGTGCGGCATCGCCTATGCCGGTCCCACACCGAACTATAACGAAACGGTGATCCGCACTCTGAAAAAAGGCAACCGGCTTATGTACGGGAGAACGATAGACGAAACGCACGGATTTTCCATGCCGGACGATTTCTATCGCTGGAACCCCACCTGCCAGTTCCGCGGCGACGAATTATTGCCGCGCGCGGAAGAATTTTTCGATTTTGTCCCCGATAAGGGCGACGCGCTGTTTTTTGTGTGGGGACATTCCTACGAATTCGATTTAGGCTTGGAATGTTGGGATAAACTGGAATATTTCTGCAAAGAAATTTCGGCGAGAAAGGATATTACCTGCCTTACGTGCAAAGAATTTTACGAACGGTTCGGACGACAATGAAAAAAATAATCCCGATGATTACGGCGATCATCCTGTGCTTGTTATGCGTAAATTGCAAACCCGCTGCGGATAAAGCGGAAGAAAACGATATGACTGCTCCTAAAAAATATTTTACTCTCAGTTTCGACGACGGCACTTACGAGGACGAAAAACTCATCGCCCTGCTGAAAAAATACGATATTCCCGCCACGTTCTGCATCAACACGGGACTGATGGACGGGAACGACGTAATAGAAGTGGCCGGAAACTGGCGACGCCTTGAATACGATTATGCGAAAACCAACGCCGTATACAGCGGCTTCGACGTGATTTCTCATGCGTACACGCACAAAGAATTTACGCGTTTAAGCGACGACGAAATTGTTTTTCAGGTGAAAACCGACTGCGAAAAAATCAAAGAACTTACGGGGAAAAGTCCCGCAGGCGTCGCTTACCCCGGCGGCACCGCGTATTACGACGACCGCGTGACAGACGTTCTGCTTTCCCGGACGGACATCCGTTTCGCGAGAGACACCGACGACACGTACAAATTTGCGCTGCCGCAGAATTTTATGGCATGGAAGCCTACGTGCAGTCTGCTGGATAACAGACTGATGGCGCTTGCGAAAGAATTTGCGGAGAGCGAGGCGACGGAAGATATGCTGTTTTACGGCTGGGACCACCCGTGGGCGATAACGGCATACAACGCCTGGAAAAAAGTAGAGGAATTTTTTGCGTACATTTCCGGTCGGGACGACATTGTATACGTTTCGAATACGGAGTTTTACGAATTATACAAAAATAAAATTCCTTCAAAAGGGTTATGGTAATGAAAAAATCGATTAAGTTTTTTGCTGCGGCGATTCTTTCCGCCCTGATTTTCCCCTCCGCCGCCGTGCGCGCCGGCGCCGACTGGTATCCGGACGACGTTCTTGCGGACGTTTCCGCCGCTGCGAGCGAGCTGAAAAATCCGCCCGCGGTGATTGCGGACGTTACTTCTTCAACCGTTCTCGAATCGCTGAAAAGCGGCGATACTCCCGCGCAGGCGATTCTTACCGTAGGCGAAAACGGCACCGTCAGAGGCGGAAACGGCGAAACTATCTGCACGTTGTCCGTCGCGCTGGACGAATACCTCGGCAAAACGATTCTGCCCGTTTTCCGCGTGGACGATTCCACCACGGACGAACTGCTTGCCTTTTTTACGACCAACCGGCGTATCGACGACGCTTCGGTTGCCTCTTCTTCGTACGAAGCGGTGAAAAAAATCAGGACGGCATATCCCGCGCTGCGCGGAATCATCGAAGCCGACGCCTCCGCCGATTTTAAAACAATCGCTTCCGCGGCGAACGCCGCCTATGCCGGCATCTGCGTTCTGCCCGAAGAAAGCGCCTCTTACGATACCGTGAGATATATCCAGGCAAGATTCAAAACCGTATGGGTGCGGGCGGAAAACGACGGACGAGTTTCCGTCAGAAACTGCGTGGCAAGCGGCTGCTTCGGCGTTGTTACCGAAAACGCCTCCGCCGTGTACGCAACGCTTAGCGAATATACGGGCGGCGTGAGCCGTACACCCTATAACGCGGCGCACAGAGGTCTGCCGGAATCGCACAACGAAAATTCGGTAAGCGGAACGCTTGCCGCCGTTGAAGCGGGCGCGACGCACGTGGAACTGGACTGTTATCTTACGACGGATAACGAAATCGCTTTCATGCACGACGCAAACCTTGCAAGGACATCCACCGGCAGCGGAAACATCGAAAATTATTCTTCGGCGGAGCTGGAACGCTTTCGCCTGAAACAGTTTACCGACGAAAAAATCCCCCTGCTGGAAGATATTGCCGCCGCGCTGAAAGGAAGCGACGTCGTTCTCGTGCTTGAAATCAAATCGGCAAAGAGCAACATCGTAAACGTGCTGGCGGAAAAACTCGGCACGGCGGAACTCGGATTTTTAAAAGACTATCTTACGGTGATTTCTTTCGACAGAAATCAGTTGCAGGCAATGAAAACGATATTGCCCGGAATTCCCGCGGCAGACCTCGGCGGAAAATCGTCGGACGATCTGAAAACGATTCTCGCGCGTTCGGGCGAATATAACTGCGGCATCGATTATAATTACAACGCGATAGACAAAACAACCGCCGACGGGCTGATCGCGCGGGGATTTATCCCCTGGACGTGGACGTATTCGGGCGAAGTAACGGTGATCGGCGGACTGGAAAGCGGGATTCCCGCCATGACGAACAACAACGCCGACGCGTTGACGGTTTTTCCCGAAAAAGTAACCGTTCTCGGCGAACAGACGGAAGTACCCGCAGCGGGCGGAACCGTACGGCTGAAAGTAACCGAATACGGCGGCGCCGAAAAAATCGTGGACGGAAAAGCGACGGACGTAACCGATCTCGGCAACGGACAATATGAAGTTCTTGCCGAATACGAGCCTTCGGAATATTATCTTTCCACCACTTTGTACACGCAGAAACAAATCGTTACCGTAACGCGGAAAAAGACGGGCTGCGGCGCGGCGATCGGCGCGGCTCCGCTTGTTTTAACGCTTATCCCCGTTTTCTTATACGAATCGAAAAGGAAATTTTCAAAATGAACCAGATTACTTATGTTTTACCCCAGAAAATCGTTTCGGCAAGCGGCTGCATCGAAAACGCCGAATCGCTGCTGAAACAAAAAACCGTTCAGATCGGACTCGGCGAGGACGACGTGGCGACAATAAAAGGTCCCGCGAGCATCGTTCTCGATTTCGGCTGCGAATTATGCGGAGGCATCCGTATTCTTACCCATTACATCACGGACGGCGCCCCGGTAAAAATCCGCTTCGGCGAATCGCTGACGGAAGCGATAACGCCGCTTGGCACGAAAAACGCGACGAACGACCATTCGCCGAGAGATTTTTTCGCCTGCATTCCGCAGCTTTCCTCTTTACGGTTCGGCGAAACGGGCTTCCGTTTCGTTTGTCTGGAATTTTCCGAAGGCGAATACAGAATTAAAAGCGTTCTTGCGGAAAGCGAACGGGAACCGCACGAAATCAAGGGCGACTTCGAATGTTCCGACCCGCTTGTGAACGAAATTTATTCCGTTGCGCGGCGCACGCTTTTTCTCTGCCTGCAGAAAGATATGATTTGGGACGGCATCAAGCGCGACAGGCTGGTGTGGATAGGCGATCTGCATCCCGAAACGCTCGGACTGCTGTATACCGCGGGCGGCATAAAAAACATTGAAAACTGCCTTGATTTCGCCGCTACGGAAACGCCCCCCACCGGCTGGATGAACACGCTGACGGCGTATTCGTTCTGGTGGATCGTCGTGCTGTACGATTATTATCGCTTTACGGGGAAAACCGACATGGTTTTAAAACATGCCGATTACCTCGATAAACTCACGGAACATACCGACAGCCTGATCGGCAACGACGGCTCCACGGATTTTCCGAGCGATTTTCTCGACTGGCCTACCAGCGGCAGCAAAGACGCGGCGGAAGGCGTTGCCGCGCTGTGCAAAATCGCGTGCGAACGGGCGAGAACGCTGCTTCGCATTGCGGGGAAAAACCCCTCTCACGCGCAAAACGCGGTGGCAAAACTTGCGGCAAGGCGCCCCGTGCCCCTCACGGCGAAACAGGCGATCGCCATGCGCTATCTCGCGTTCGGAAAAGACGCGGAAACGGTGGGAAAACAGCTGACCGACGGCGGAGCCAAAGGCTTATCGACGTTTATGAGTTATTATATTTTATCCGCAATCGGTCGGACCGCCGGAACGGAAAACGCGCTTGCCGTGATGAAAGAATACTACGGCGGCATGCTGGAAAAAGGCGCTACGTCGTTCTGGGAGGATTTCGACGTGGAATGGATTCCTCAGAGCGGCAGAATCGACGAATTGCCGGCGGAAGGACAGAAAGATATTCACGGCGATTTCGGCAAATACTGTTATACGGGTTTCCGCCATTCGCTTTGCCACGGCTGGTCGTGCGGGCCGATAGAATTTCTGGCGGAATCGGTACTGGGAATCACCGTTTCCGAAACCGATTGCAAAGCCGTCTCCGTTACCCCCTCGCTCGGCAATCTGACGTATGCGAAAGGGAAATTCCCCACGCCTTACGGCATCGTGGAAGTTTCTCACACGGCTGCCGCCGACGGCATCCGCACGAAGATCACCGCGCCGAAAGAAATTACCGTTTCCGCAAACGGCTGCATCGCCGACATCAGATATATTTAAATTTTTATGGACATGAATTTCGAATTACTGAAAAATCCTACCGTCGTTTACCGCGGAAAGCCTTTCTGGGCATGGAACGGGAAAATAGAGAAAAGCGAAGCGGAAAAGCAGGTGAAAGCCTTTAAAAAAATGGGCTTCGGCGGAGCGTTTATCCATTCGCGGACGGGGCTTGTTACCGAATATATGAGCGAGGAATGGCTGGACGACGTGAAGTTTGCCGCCATGAAACTGCATGAAAACGGCATGGAAGCCTATCTTTACGACGAAGATCGCTGGCCGAGCGGCACCTGCGGCGGCTACGTTACCGCCGAAAAGCAGTTTCGGGCGAAATACATGATTTACCGCGAAGTGCAAGGCGACTACGAAACGCCGGAAAATTTTCTCGGTCTTTTCGCCGTGGAATTTGCGGGCGACGCCGTGGAAAAATACCGCGCCATCGCCGATCCGCGCGACAAACGCGAAAACGAAAGAGTGTTCGTATTCTACTACGACTACATGCAGCCGGACAGCTTTTACAACGGTTACACTTACGCGGACACGATGAACAAAGCCGCGACGGAGCGCTTTCTGGCGCTGACGCACGAAAAATATTACAAGGCTTTCGGCGAATTGTTCGGAACCGTGATTCAGGGGATATTCACCGACGAACCGCACAGAAACCCCTACCTCAACGGCTTCGGCAGAAAAGAAAAACGCGCCGAAAAAGAAATTCCCTATACGTATTGTTTGTTTGAGGAATTCGAAAAACGCAACGGTTATAAAATTCAGGAGCGGCTGCCGCTGCTGTGGTTCGGCGACGCGCACAACGAATTCTGCAAAGAGGCGTACGACCTTATCGAAACCGAGCAGGAACTCTTCCTCGAAAATTTCGCGATCCCCTACCGCAACTGGTGCCGCAGCCATCATCTGCGCGTAACGGGGCACGTTCTGCACGAAGATAATCTTGCCGCGCAGACGACGATGTGCGGCAGCGTGATGAGATATTACGAATACATGGATATGCCCGGCATGGATAATCTGTGCGAGGATAATTTTGCCGTGAACGTTCCGTCGCTCGTAAAATCCGTTGCAAAGCAGCTCGGCAAAAAATTCGTGCTGGACGAATTATACGCCGCGACGGGCTGGAAAATGACGTTTGCGGATTACAAGCGCACGGGCGAATGGCAGAGCATGGGCGGCATCAATCTGCGTTGCCCGCACCTCAGCTGGTACACGATGAAAGGACAGGCAAAACGCGATTATCCCGCAAGCTTTCTCACGCAATCGGCATGGTATCAGGACTTCGGCTATACGGAAAGCTATTTTTCACGCCTGCAATACCTTCTCACCGAAGGCGAAGAACAGGTTGACGCGGCAATCATCAACCCCGTGGAATCGCTCTGGGGGCTTGTGAACGAGCGCACCTTTAAAAACTGTTTCGGTTCGGACGTTCCCGCCGTATGCAAACTCGAAAAAGAATATTACGACCTGTTTTATTATATCCGCATGCACGGCGGAAGCGCGGATTATATCGACGAAGGCATTTTCTCCGCACACGGCGGCACGGAAGGCAACGAACTGGTTGTCGGGAAAAAACGTTATAAAAAAGTGATTCTGAACGGCAATATCAATCTGCGCCTTTCCACCCTGAATGCGTTGAAAAGCTTTCTGCATAACGGCGGCACGCTGATTGTTGCGGGTGACATGCCCCGCTATCTCGACGGAGTGCGGCACGATTACGCGGAAGATCTGCAAGGCGCGATACGCACGGAATTCGCCCCCGAAAAGGTTTTCGGGCTCATCCGTCAGCCGGATTATTGTACGAACAGCGATGAAATCATCGCCGAAAAACGGACGTTCGGGATCAGCGCCTGCTATTTCTTCCTGAACCGCGCGGAAGGAAACACGCAGACGGAAATTTTCATCGATACCGATCGGATTCCCGCCGCCGTAAACCTGACGGACGGCACGCTTGCGCCCGTTGCCTTCCGAAGAAACGGGCATACCGTTTCGATAAAAAAGGACTTTGCGCGCGGAGAATTGCTTGCCGTATATTGTTCCGACGATAACCCGACCGAAGAAAAACAGCTCCGCTATGAAACCGTCGCGTTCCCCGAACAATTCGATTACAAACTTTCCGAGCCGAATATTCTTCCCCTCGACGTTGCCGAATGTTACGTAGACGGCGAATTTTTCTGCAAAGACTCCGTTCTGACCGTCGACGAAAAATTGCGGGATCGTTTTTCGATGACGCGCCGCCACGGAGAAATGGTTCAGCCGTGGTTCAGAAACAAATATTTCCCTGCCCCCGCCGTCGCGGCAAAAGTTACGCTCGTCTTTGATTTCTTCGCCGAAGAGATTCCGCAGAACGCGTATCTGATGACCGAAGATCCGTGCGCGGAGATCGCCATTAACGGAACGCCTCTGCGCGGCGAAATCTCCGAGGGGTATATAGACGTCTGTTTCAAAAGGATAAAAATTCCGGAAAGCGCCATTCTGCCGGGTTGCAATAAAATTTCGGTTGCTTTTGACTTCACCGACCGATACGACATCGAAAGTTTGTATCTTACCGGCGATTTCGGCGTAGACGAAAACGATAAAATTACGGCACTGCCGCGCAAACTGCGCCCCGGAGACGTCTGCCCGCAGGGATTGAAGTACTACGGCGGAAGAATTATACTTTCCGCGCCGTTGGATAACGGAAATTACCGGGTACGGCTGAACGGACTGCCTGCGGCGATTTGTTATTTCAATTCGGCACCCGTTGCCTTTCTGCCGTATGAAACGGATTTTTCCGTTACGGAAAATCTGCTTACCGTGGAAGAAGTTTTCACCCGCCAGAACGTTTTCGGCAGCACGCCGGAAGGCGGGAAGCACAGCGGAATAATCCCTCAGGGATTGCCCGTTGCCGAAGAAATTACTCTGTTACGCGCCACGGAACAGACGCAATAATCCGCCGCCCACGCGGAAAAAGCAGAAAAAACGCTTAATACATGAAAAATAACCGCTGCGGAGAAATTCCGCCGCGGTTATTTTGTTTTACAAACCCATATGTATTCCGTACAAAATTTATTTTCGAACGACGGGCAGCGGAAGCACGTCCACAATCTGCCGTTCTTTGTATTTCCCGTTCGTGAAATCGGGAACTTCCACGGGCGCACCGCCGTTTGCTATCGACTGTTCGGATAACGCCGTTACGCACATCATCGCGCACGCTTCGTATACGTCGATCGGCATTTCCTCTTTATTCGCCACCGCGCGGAAGAAATGTTTCAGCATGATGTAGTCCATTCCGCCGTGCCCTGTTTTAAGTTGTTCTTCCGTAATCGTTTTCCAGTCGTCGGGCAAATATTCCTCGTAATCGTTCTGACTGTTCAGCGCGCTTTGTATCGAATCTTTTTCGTGATCAAACTTTTCGCCGTCGATAATGACGGCTTTCAACGTCTGATTATAATACCCTTTCGTGCCGCTCACCGTGATTTCTCTGTCGTACAGCCGCGGCAGAGTGGTATCGAGTTTCAGCGTAATCAATTCGCCGTTTTCGCATTGAATCGACGTTGTTACCACGTCGCCCTGTTTGAATTTCGTACCCTTCAACGCCGAAACTTCTTCATGCGTGTTTATGTATTCTTCCAACCCACGTGCCTTTGAAGCCGAAGCCGTAAGCGACGTGAATTTGTTGCCGCGCGTGATGCCGAGCAATTTGATAATCGGACCTAATTCGTGCGTGGGATAATTTTCACAGTTGTGGTTTTTATATTCTTCCAGACGGTAATGCCCGCGCTTCAAGCCGACTTCGGTGATTTCGTTTCTTAAATCGTGGCAATACGCGCCGTGGCAATAACAAATTTCGCCGAGTTTACCGTTGCGCACAAGCGAAGTAACAAGCAATTCGTCCTTATTATAGCAACAGTTTTCGAGAAACATAAACGGCGTTTTTGTTTTCTCGTAGGTTTCCACGAGCTTTTGCATATCGCCCAAATTGTGCGTGCCGCCTACCTCGATTGCCACCGCCACGCCCTTTTTCATCGCCGCAAGCGCGACTTCTACGTGTGAAGCCCAGCTTGTGGAAACGATCACCGCGTCTACTCCGCTTTGCAACACCTCGTTATAATCGGCGGTTTTCAACGGTTCGCATTGTCCCGCTTTTACCACCTTTTCGGCGGCGAAATTTACGCGCTCTTCGCGGGAATCGCACACCGCCGTTACAAGCACGTCGGAATTATTCAAAATGTTGCCGAGCAAGCCGATGCTTCCGTCCGTCATTCCGTACGCCGCGCCGCGCTGTCCTAACCCGATTACGCCTATTTTTAATTTATCCATTTCCGTCTGATTTTTTCCTTCCGATAGTTTCTCCGCAGACTGTTAAAATCTGCACAATACTTTATGATAACTGCCTTTGCCCGTCAACGGCAATTTTTTAACGATTTTACCGTCGCAAACGATTTCTTTCCGCGTTGATTTTTCATAAAATATTTCATAAGTTTCGCCCCTGAATATTCTTTTTACGGTGCATCCGTTCCAGCCGTCCGGCAAACACGGCAAAATTTCAAGCCCGTCTGTCGTCGGCTTTATTCCGCACATATATTCCGTAACGCATCTGTATAGCCATCCCGCCGTTCCGGTTATCCAGCTCATCGGGGCATACCCGGCAAAATATTTGTTTTCCGGTCCCATATACATATTGCTGACGGCGTAAGGCTCCGCGCCGTTTTCCGGATTCAACGGATTGTCGCATGAAATCATCTTCAGGGTTTTATAAGCCGCTTCCGCACGCCCCAACATACAATCCGCCGCTATTTTAAACGCCACGCCGTGATTATACACCGCCCCGTTTTCAACAAGTCCCGGTTGAAAATAAGATATTCTGCCGACGGCATCGCTGCCTTCGGTAAAACTCGGACGGCATTGCACGTATCCGTAATCGCATTTCAGGGAGTTTTCAACAACATCCATAATTTTTTTGCGCTCCTCTGCGCTGCCGATTTCCGCCAGAACCGACCACGTTTGAGGATTCAGAAAAATTCTTTCTTTGCCGCCGATTATTTCGCCTTGGTCGTTATATCCGTAAATGAAATGATCGCCCGCAATGCCGTATGTTTTAATCGCCGAAATCAATTCCAGTTTTTTTCGTTCGTATCCCTCTGTTAAAAACGCGTTGCCGGAAAGGCGCAGAATTTCGTTTAATTCGTTAATTGCCTTGACCGTTGCGATTGACAGCCAGACGCTTTCTCCCTTGTTTTCCCGCCCGACGTTATTCATGCTGTCGTTCCAGTCGCCGCCGCGCCATAAAATCAAATTATGTTTTCCCCGCGACGATAAGAGATAATCGATTGCCGCCAGTACGTGCTCTGAAACGCTACCCGTTTTGGTTCCCGCGACATACGGCTCGGTAACAAACGTATCGGCATAAGAAGCGTTTACATAACTATCGCCTTTGAGATAAGGTACTTCTTCTTGCAGAATCGAAAAATCTCCGCTTTCGTTCAGATAAGAAAGGATTGCCCCCGGTATCCATACGCCGCCGTCGTTATAGGGGAATTTAAAACTCGGCTCGTACATCCGTATGGGATTTCCGTCTTCATACTGATATTGCAATGCATGAAGAATTTGCTTTTTCGCCAACCCCGCGTCCATGGAAACAAAAGCCGTGATATCCTGCATGACGTCGCGGAAGCCTTTCCCGTACAGTCTGCCCCAGGTCTTTCCCAAAGACATCTGCCGTTTCAGCCAGATGTTTACCTGCGAATTTAAATATCGATCGGGCGAATTCAGTTCGAATACATTGTATTCTTTTTCGCTTGCCTCAGATACTTTCCGCAATTCGGCAGCAAAAGAAGTTTCTTCAAAGTATTTCTTTCTGTATTTTTCGATTTCTTCTTCGTTCCGCGCAGCAAAAGAACAAAACGTCGTTTCAAAAGAATCACTTTCTTTCAGCACATCGGAAAACTGAAACGCGGCGACATATTCGGATTCGAACGTCGCCCCTTTGCAGGATAATTTTTCGTTTCTGAGTCCTGCCGGCGCATCGTATCCGTTGTATTCGCCCCTGAAATCCGAATGAGAAAGAGCGTAAGCTGCGTATTTTTTATCACACCCCACGAAGATTTTCGTATAGTCGTTCGGTAAAGCAAATCCGTCGTGGCAATAAAGCAAGCCGTTTAATTGTTTATTGTTATCGGCATAACCGTAAGCGTCGTGCCACGAAAGCGCGGGACTCGGCTGCAAACAAAAATATAAATCGATGTCTTTTTTTTGTTTTTCGTTATTTACGACAAGAATATTATACAGAACAACGGCATCATCCTTCGGAACGCATATCGTAAAAATTACGCGGAGACCGCGGTATTCGCCGATAATCCTCTGATAATCGATTCCTACGTGCGTTTCGTGTACGTCAAACGGCAAATCGTTGTAATTTCTGTTTGCCGAATATACTTCGCCCGTTTTTTTATCTTTGATATATACGTTTCTGACGCCTTTTTCAATTTCCCGCCGCTGCGTATCGATCGCCATCCACGAAAAACCGTTGCCGAACTGATCGCATTGGCAAACCGACTTTTCGTTCCATAAATAATTCAGCCACGGTCTGCGCGGCTTCATATTTTTGATAACGTATTCTTTCTTTTTATCGTCGAAAAATCCCTGCATATGCGTCCTCTAACTTTTTTTATCCTTATAAACTACCGCAAATCTTTGAAAAAATATTCGAATATTCCCGCCGTCCAGCCCAGCATTTCCGGAACTTCGTATTCGCTGACGGTAGCCGCCCCGCCGCAGACGGCATCATACTTTTCCCAAAGTCTGCCGCTTTTTTCAAATTCGTCTGAAACCGAGTCAAGATAAATGTTCGCAATCTTTTTCGCCGTTTCGTTATCGCCGACGGATTTCGCCGCGGAATACGCCAGAAAATTATCCGGAGCCCAGCTGTTGGGATACCCCCATTGATACACCGTATCCTGTATTGTTTTTTCCACGCAAAGCACGCCGTAAGGCTTTAAAAGCACATCCGTGAGCAAACCGAACGCTGTTTTATTTCGTAACAGTCCGACGGAAAACGGCATGAACTGCGCGCTGCAACGCAGCTTCGAATGTTCGCCCGTTATATAGTTATAATCGTAATACAGTCCGTCGTTGGCAAGAAAATACTTTTCCATAAGGCATTTTCTTTGATTTGCAGCTTCTTCGAAAACAGAAGTTTGCTCCGGCTCGAAAATTGCCGCCCATTCGGCAAGATGCTTTTCGAACGCATAAAGATTTGCATTCAGATCAACGGGCAATATCTGCTCTCCCGCAAAACCGAAACGAGGCGTCCAATCCATTCCGCTTTCCGCTACGCTTAAAAAGCCTTCCGCAAACCGGCACTTTTCTTCGTCTGTCTTTGCAGAAGCAATTTTCAGCCTTTCGTTCGCCACTACGTCGTAATAATCCGTCAGCTCCTTTAGCGTGAGCCGATGATGATAATGCCTGTTCAGCCCCGTCGGAGTCATCCGTTCCGTCTGCCAGAACGAATATTCCGTTTTTAACGCAAAGTAAGCTTTTTTCAGCCACTCTATATCTTTCGTTGCCGCATAAATATCCGCCGCCATAGAATGAAGGTACGGCGGCTGCGAACAAAATTTCGACATGTGCTCGCTTAAAGCGTTCGGAACAAATCCTTTCAGGCGCACGGCATGCAGCAGATTATCCGCATTATTTTTCGCTTCTTCGATAAGTCCGTCCGATAAAAGTCCTTTATTCGTGAAAAAAGTGTCCCAGTAATAAAGATTTTTAAACGGACCGTCGATACACGGAGGAATAAACGGTTTTACGTACATATACGGCGTTTCCGCCTCTTCCGGCAATACTATCGCTTTTTTCCAGTGCGAAAGAATATATTCATGCGTTTTTTGAATTTTATCCATATAAAAAAACGTTTCAGTCAAAAACGTCGTCCGGGGCATCGGTTTCAAATAAACTGCCGCTCGCTCTTGCCCAGACATACCGCGAAAGCCCGCTGTCCGTCCGGCGAGGAAATCCGTTGACGATGCGGAAATCCACGTCTTCGCATCGCTCGGTAAAGCCGCCGCCCGTAATATAGTCCGGCTGATAACACGCGTAACTTCTTCCGCGCGCATCGATTTTGGAAAAGTTGCTCATGAAGCCGTTTTTAGCTTTTTCAAGATAATCGGCGTTCCCCGTAAGACGATAATACCAGTAATCGGCTTCGGCGCGCCAGATCGTCCAGGCGTGCCCCATACACAGTGCGTTGCCGTCTTTATCGCCCTCCCATTTCGTTTCCCACCAACGGAGAGAACTGAAAAACATGGGGGCTTTGTTTGTTTTTACCACCCAGGAATCGTGCATATCGAGAATTTCTTTCGCTCGGACGATATATTCTTCTCTCCTTTCGACTTTGGCGCAATAATACAGGAGCGTCAATGCGGAACAGGACATGCTGCCCTCTTCTATAAAAGGCTCCGCTTCGCTCTGCACGAGCGTTTCCGTAGGGAAAGAAATTTCCCGATCGTAAACGTGCTTTGCCATCTTTCTTGCCGCTTCGTAATACTTTTCCGATTTTTCGGGCATTTTATCTTTCAGAAACCCGGCAAGTTCTATCACCGGTATGATCAGGCAGCAGACCGTGGTGTAATCTTCGGTATTTTGCGACCATTCCATAAACGTTTCGACGGCGCCGTTTTCCGACTGGTGATTTTTTAAAACGGAATCCAGCGCCCGTATGGCATAATCGAGGTATTTTTTCGTCTGAAACGTTCTGAAAGCATCCAGCAGAATTCCCACGCCGAAAAACTGTTCCTGTACCCGATTAGAGTTGAACACGTTATACGCGGGATAGCCTTTGCGCGCTTTATAAAAAATCGTTTGCCTGTCCTTCGCCTTTTCCTCGTTCCTTTCGGTAATAATCGCAAGCTCTTTTTTTACTTTTTTTATCAGCGCCGTTTTTTTGCCGTATTTCTGCATATATCTCAGAATCGCGGAAATATGGCATTGCCATTCGCACAAATTGCCGTCGCCGGAGGCAAGATCGCTCTCGGAAACGGAATACATCGACTTTTTCATTAACCCGCCAAGCGATTTATACGCAAAAATCGTGCAGTCCGCGCCTTTTTTTCTTCCTTTATAAGGCACAGCCGTAAGCAAACCCTCTTTATCCGGCATTACGAACGCATAGCCGCCTTCGTTATAAAATTTTTTGTTTCCGATTTTAATGAAATCAAAATCGCCGACGACGTTTATTTTTAATCTGTTACCGAGTTTTACATAACTTCTGTCATAGAAAGCGACGGGGATATTTTTGATTGCGGCAACCTTTTGAAGCGCTTCCGAATAAGAATTCACCGGCAATAAAAGAAGAGAAAGGTTTGTATTTCCGCTTCCGTGATAAGCCCTGTCAAACGACGCGAGAAATTTAAGATTATCGAAATACTGTCCGCCCGAAAACAACGAATAATCCATTTTCCAGCCGTCTGCTTTTTTCAGCGATACAATCAGCAGATTTTTCCCTTCCAGATTCGTAAGATAACAGAAAATGTGTTTATTATCCGCGGAATTGTACGGAGAATTGAACAGATATTGTTTTTTCCATCCCCCGCAATTCTTTTTCCCCATAAATTTCAGCGGCAGATTCAATCCGAATTCGGATAACTTATCGCTCGACGATTTCAATCTGACGAGATACCCGCCGGATTTTTCGGAAACGGAAAGTTTGCTTTCCGTTTCGGCATTTACTCCGTTTTCGTCGAAGCTGCCTTTGCGGGAAAGATAAGGCGTCCCCTGCGGCTTCGCTCCGTGCGTTATATCGTCCGTTTTCAGGGTATACGATACCGATAAATCGTCGACGAAATATCCGGACTTTAAACGATGATAAACCTTGTTCATACAATTTCGATCGGCATACCGCCCGAAAGGCGCGACTCTTCCGCCGCAAAGCTCATTCTGTGCGATATCAGGCTGTCCTCCAACGTTGTTCTCGTTTCGGTGGGCGCACCGCCCGTGATATACGAAACGAAATCTTCAAACAACAATTTATCCCCGCCGCCGTGAACGGAAAGATCGGTGGCGTATTTCGTGATGTCGATAACATAATCGTCCGAACGGAAAGGCTTTACCGACACCAAATTTTCTTCCATGTCGGCTACCATTTCGCCAAGCGTTCCGTGGACTTTGATACACCTGTGGCATTCTTTCGAAAAAGCCGTCATCGTAAGTTGCGCCGTAACGTTTTTTTCGAAAAGCATATTTACCACCTGATGATCCACCACGTCGTTATCGCAGGCAAACACACACCTGCCGTAAGGGTATGTTTCATCGGATAACAATTCGTTAATGTATTCTCTCCTCGTTCCGCGGAACGCCGTTGCGTTACCGAGAATGGGGTTATACGCCTTATAAATATCGTTGTAAATTTTGAACGCATCGTAAGGGCAATCTTTTTTAACGCTTTCCGGACAACGGAAACATCTGTCCGCACTGCCCGCCGGAGCGTTTTCCTTCTTAAAATAATACAAATCGCCGAACGAAGAAACTTTTTTGCACTTTTTACCCAACAACCAGAAGATGATATCAAGGTCGTGGCAGCATTTTGCAAGAATCATCGGCGAACTTTCCGCTCTGTTTCTCCAGGCTCCGCGCACATATGAATGCGCGTCGTGCCAGTACGCTACGTTTTCCGTCTGACTGATCGTAACAACGTCGCCGATTTCGCCGCTTTTTATCACTTCGCGCATCTTCATATAAAAAGGACTGTAACGGAGGACATGACAAATCATCGCTTTCCGCCCCGTTTCCTTCTGCACTCTTAAAATTTCCTCGCAATCTTCCATCGTTGTTGCGATAGGCTTTTCAAGGCAGATATCGTAGCCGAGTCGCATCGCCTTTATCGCGTGTTCCTTATGCTGCTTATCCTGCGTACAGATAAACGCCGCGTCGGCGATTTTTCCCTGCAAAAATATTTCCTCGGCGCTTTTAAAGCAATTTTCCGGCTTTATGCCGAATTCTTTCACCGCTTTTTCTCTCGCTTCCGGATTCACGTCGGCAACGGCAATCAGCTCCGTATGTTCATCCGACAAAGCGTATCCGCCGAACAGTTGCCCGCGGCTTCCGAATCCGACGATAATCAACCTGACTTTTTTCATTATTCTTCCTCAAAAATTCCGATATTTCCGAAAATTCCCGCGTTTTTATTACTGCCCGTCATCGCGTTTTCTTCCGTTGAACCTACGGTTACGGCGATTTCGTTACAGCCCGCGCGCAGCTTGCCCGTCAAATCGAATTCATACGGACTCCAGAGCCTTGCGCCGATAAAATCGCCGTTCAGAGAAACGCTTGCGTAATCGGTAACGTTTTCAAGCCTCAATATCGTCTTTTTTCCGGTCGGCTGAAAATTTATATCTTTTACAAAAGTAATTTCGCCCGAAAAATTTTCTTTACCCGCGGTAAAAAAGTCGGCTCTGTCGATCGTTTTCTCTTCGCCTTTTATTCGCCAGCCGCCCGTGATATCTTCAAGCAATCTTACCGCACATTTTCCTGCCGGTTTCATCCGCCCGCGGGTAAACGCAATAATCACCGATCCGAAAGGCTGTAATTCCGTATTCACTTCTATTCCGCCGTCTTTGCGGACAAAGTCGGCAGGAGAAATTTCTCCGTTTTCCGCATTCCAGATTTCGGCGGACAGAAAACCGGCACCGTACAACACAAAAGATTTTTTCTTATCTTCCGTATTGACAAGGAAATGTATTTCCGTACTTTCGTCCGCTCTTTTCAAAGCAAAAACTCCGCTTGCATCGCCGCCTGTAATATCGGCGGGTACAACCGACAGGAGCGCGGCGAACGCTTCGTCTTCCCTGTGTTTTTTCACGGCTTTATAATCGGGGGCGTTTTTCAGTTCGCTCAACGCGGCGGCAAAGCGTTCGCTTCTCGTTCCATCCACGTCTACCGGCGAAAAATCGCCGACGCTTATTACCGTCCCGCCGTTTTTTACAAAATCCGTAATTTTTACAAGCGTCTTTTCCGGCATCACCGTTACCGAAGGCAAGATCAACGCTTTATATGCTGATTTTTCGATACCGGTAAGCGTTTTTCCGTTTCTTTCGCAACGGGAAAAGCCTACGTCGTCTATGAAGTCGAACCCGATTCCGCCGCGATTCAATTCTTCCGTAAGCGCAAGAATCTGTTCGTCCAGTTCGTGAAGAAAAATTCTGTAAAGCGGTCGGTATTCCGCCCATGCCGTCTTTACGGGAAAATATATCGCCGCATCGGCAACGAAACTCCCGCTTCTGCCGATATAACTCAATCTTTTCGTGTAATCCGCAAATTTTCTGAAATATTTCCAGTATCCGTTTTGCATAAACAAAGACGGAGGGCTCTCGGTTTTGCGGATGCCGTCGACGGAATAGAAGAATGCGTGCGGAACAAGCATATTCACGCCCTGTACGTACTGCAAATCCACCCGCCTTTTCATTTCTTCCGTGGTGAGCGACCAACCGAATCCGCCGAAAGTTTCGCTGAAACAGATTTCTTTTTCGTAGATATGCGCGGCGGAAGAACCCAGTCTTTCTGTGATGCGTACCGGATTTTTATCGATGCAATCTATCCCGGAAGCGTCAAGCGCGCTGATTGCCGAAAAAAAATCGCTTTCCGTCTGCACAAGAGATTCGATAAAATCTTCTCTGTGAAGATGCCCGACATGGATCAGTCCGTCCCGGTGCAGAAAATCGGAAATGACGTTAAAATAACCTTCCTTATAAAATTCCGCAACGGCTTTATAATAATCGCATCTGGTTTTTACCGATAACGCCCCCATGTTCTGCCACAGACAGCACAGATACGGACGTATATCGTACCCGAATTTCTGAATAAACCGCACGGCGAAATCATTCGTCCAGATGACGGTGTTTAAATTCTTGCATTGTTCGAGATAGTTCTGATAAAAGCCCGGCTCGTCGGTGAAGAAGCCTTTGATAACACTGCCCCATTTATCGGGAAAACGTTTTTTATATTCCGCGTGCGTATGACGTACGAAAGAACGCGCGACTTCCGGATTCAGCAAATCCACATAAGGATACTGCGAATACGCCGGACGATGCCCGCATTTTTCTTTTCTGAAAACAAATACTTCCCACTGCAACGTTTCCGAACGCCATGGTTTGTTCGTTTTATGTTCGTAATCGGTGATATCCAGAAAATAATCGTCGTTATGCACCGCAATCACGCATTCTATCTCCGAGGAAGGTTTATCTTCCACCGTGATATATTCTCCGAGGACGGGATAAATTTTATCCACGGAAAGACAAACCGCCGCAAAATCGGGATTTTCGCCCGTAACTTTTCCGCCCGCATACCCGCTGGGCCAGTTGTCCTCGTCGTAAATAAGCGCCGTCATGGAAAGTTTTTCGCACGCGTCTAAGATAACTCCTATTTTTTCGAACCATTCGTCCGAAAGATACTCTACCTCTACGCCTTTCCTCGAATGCAGAATCACCCTGTCAACGCCTTTTTCTTTCATTTCCGTAAGCTGGCGCACAAGTTCGTCGTTATCCAGATTTCCGTTCAGAAACCAGAACGGCGCAATCGAATACTCCTGCGACGGATTTTTAAATTGTTCTCTGTCGTAATTTCTCATAGTTAACCCTTAACGCCGTCGGAGGAAGAAAGCCCCTCCTGCAGCGGTTTCTGGAAAATCGCGTAAACAATCAGGATCGGAAGCATTGCTATGATGAGCGCGGCGAATTTCAGCGTTTCGCCGGCAGTGGCGTCGTTCATCAATTCGTTTATGCCGACGGAAAGCGTATACTTCGCCTGATTTTTTATAAACGTAATGCTCATGATGTATTCGTTCCAGATTCCCACGAAGCTCAGCAGCCCCACCATGAATATCGCGGGGACAATCAGGGGAAGAATCAGCATGGAAAATGCCTGAAACTGATTTGCACCGTCGATTTCCGCCGCTTCCAGAATGGAATTGTTGATACTGCGCACAAACGGCGTAAGTAAAAATACATAAAACGGAACGCCCTGAAGCGCGTTTGTAAGCATAAGCGTGAACAGCACCGCGTTATCTTTTGTCATATTCAGCTTTTTGCACATCTGCAAAAGCGGAATCAGCAGAAGTACCTGCGGCACCATCATGAACACCGAATAGAATATTTCTACGGCTTTCACCGCCGGATGAACGAATTTCCCCACGACGTAAGCCGTAGAGGTGGTCATGATAATCGAAAGAATCACCGTGCCGACGCTTAACATCAGACTGTTTGCGAAATATTTGGAAAAATTCGCGCCCAGCCATGCGTTTTTATAGTTTACCCACTGCAATTCGGCAGGGAACGTCCAGGCGTTGATACCGAATTCCTTATTTGTTTTCAGCGAACTTAAAATCGCCCAGAAGAGCGGGAAAAGAATGAGAATCGTCCAGATGACGAGAAAAACTCTCACTATGTTTCTCGTAATCGTAAGAGATTTATCGCTCACGCGATTTTTAATTTTACTCTCTTTGTTCATAATCTTTCCCCCAGTTTGTTCATCGCGTATTTCACCGAAAGAGAGATTACGCAGGTGATTACCAGCATTACAAGCGCGGCGGCGTAAGAATAGCCGATGGCAATCGGCTTGCCGGAATAGCCGTAACGATAAACGTACAGCCCCATTACCATGGCGTTGTTATCCAATCCGCCGTTGGGCGCGAAAACGTTTACAAGCCCGAAGTTTCCGCCGAGCGACTGATACAGAATAGAAACAACCATAAACGTAACCTGCAGCCATACGGCAGGCATCGTTATGTATTTCAGCTGCGTCATTTCTCCCGCGCCGTCGATTTTCGCCGCTTCGTAAAGTTCACCGGGAATCTGATGAATGGAAGCGATCATCGTAAGCATAAAAAGCCCCACCCCGCACCAGCTTGCAACAAAACCGATTACGCCGAGCGGGTATTTCGTTACCCAGTCGATATCGACGCCGCTTTTAAAAATCGAGCATATGGAATTCATCAGTCCCATGCCGGAAGGCATGAATACAAAACCCCAGAGCGAACCTATGATGATGGTGGAAATAACGTTCGGAATATAGAAAACGAACTTATAGAACACCACTTCGGGCGTTTTCATGCGAAATCTCGTAAGCGTAACCGCGAAAAGTACCGTTAAAGAACAAATCAGCACCTCTTTAATAAGCGTGATGATCAAGTCGTTTTTCAACGCTTTCCAGAATACGCGATCTTTTAAGACGTCGGCATAATTTTTACCCTTGATATACGTCATCGTCTTATAGCCGCTCCATTTAAAAAAACTCATTTTAACGGACTGCAAAATCGGAACAACGCAAAACATGAAATAAAGCGCAAATACTACGCCGCACGTTACCGCAAAAAACACCCACTTGGATAACGTCATGTTGCTATTGATTTTAAGTCTACGGGTTTTCGCCATCCTTTGTCGCTCCTTCAGATAAAAAAGATAACTTTTTCTTTTCCCGCACGCAGGATTGCCGCGCGCGGGAAAAATCGCTTTACGAAAGTTGTTGTCTTGCCTGTGCCACAAGTTCGTCGCACACGGCGTCCACCGTTTTCGTTCCCGCAACGATGGAGTTTACGCCCTGATTGAATACAGAGTCCACTCCGCCCCAGCTGCCCACGTGAAGAACGCGCTTATATGCGGGATTGCTCATCACCGACTGCGCATATCTCAACACTTCGGAAACTTTCGTTTCGTCCAGTTCCACATTGGTAGCCGAAGGAGAATCCGAGCTTTCCGCAAACTTTTTTGCCACGTCGCTGCGATACAGATATCTCATGAATTCGAGAGCCGCTTCTTTGTTTTTCGCGTCTTCCGCAATCGCGCACGTCTGCGAAGAAGCGATAATCACCTGCTGTTTCACGTTCAGCGCGGAAGGAGCGTATCTCATTTCGAATCCGTCGGGAATCGCATTGAGATCCGCCATTTCTTTTCTGAGCCAGAGTCCGTTGGGAATAAACGCCGCTTTGTGATTGAGCCACTGCATCTGCGATTTGGTATGATCGAGAGACTGGCAGCTTGCAACGGCGTTCGTCTTTTTCACGATGTCCGCAAAACGGTTCATCACCGCTTTGAATTCGGCGGAAGTGTACACTTCCGCGTCGCGGGCGTTTTCCACTCTGTCGAAAAATGCGTCGCCGACTTCCGCGAGAGCGGGCAGAATCATACCCTGCACGAGATAACCGGAATACACGCCGGGATAGATAAGCGCGGCGGTATCTGCGGTTGCGTTGGCGTCCACCCACGCGGAAAGTTCGTTGTAATTCGAAGGAACGCTCCAGTTCTTCTGCGTGAACAACGCGTTGTCGTACCACATACCGTAAGAGCTGAGAAGCAAAGGCATACCGAAAGTAATCGTTCTGCCGTCGGCATAGGTATATTTATGCGCGTAATCCATCATCACTCTGTCGGTGATTTTGACGTCTTCGCCCGCCACAGTAGCGGTTTCAAGCCATTCAGTAAAATCGTACAGCATGCCTTCTTCCAGCCACGCTTCCTTTTCAAGCGTACCGTCGAGATATACGAAATCGGGAGGATTGCCGTCGCGCCATTCATCCTGCATCGTATCGTTTACGGTGTTGCCGTACATGGGAATAACGTTATATTCGGGATGGTCTTTTTCAAACATTTCCACAACGTATTTCCACATATCCGCGCCGTAGCCGCCCGTGTAAATCTGAAGGGTAAAATCGGTTTTTCCGTCTTTTCCCGGATTGTTGCCTCCTCCGCCGCTGCATGCCGCCATCGGCGCAGCCATACAAAGCGAAAGCGTACCGATTACAAGTTTCTTTATTTTTCTCATGATTTTTCTCCTTTTCCCCGCAGGGAATTTTATTATTTATTTTTTCAGTTTTTTACGTTTTTTCAACACAGATACCGTTACTATGGAGGCCGCCGCCGCTACCGCCGCAACAGAACAGATAATAACCGCCGCTTTTTTTCCGTTCCCCGACGATCCGTCATCGGGCTTCGGGTCGCCTGCAGGTTTTTCCGTCCGCAAAAGCACGGTGGTACCTGCTTCCATATTCAGTTCCACTTTCAGAACGTTCTTCGCGATATATTCGCCTTTGAATACGTCGTAAACGTCTACGCGGGAATCGAATTCTATCGTCTTTACTCCGCCGTAAGGAGAAGCCACGGAAACATAGCTGTCGTTTCTGTACACCGCGTCGTTTTCGCTTTCCACAAGTTTCACGCCGCAAGTTCTCAGAATGTTTCTCATCAGTTCTTCGGGAATGTTACCCACAGCCGAATAAATAGACATATAATATCCGCCGTCTTCCGTCGGCACGGCTTTTACGGCAAGCCCCGTAAGATCGCTGTTATAAATCTTTCCGAGCGTTTCCGCCTCTTTATCCGTTACGTAGAACATAGGGTCCACTTTCGTCGAACCGATTCTTCCGTAAAGCTGCCCGCCGAGCCCTTTGGTAAACGATTCGTTTCCGACGATTCTGATTCCGTAGCTCGACGCCGGCGCCCTTGCAAGCGTTATATCCGTAAGCGCCGAAACATAGTCCGCCGACATCGTTCCGTCTGTGCCGTAAATGCCGGGCGCGCCTACCCAGATGATTGTTTTTCCGTCTTTTTTCAGATATTTGTTAATCGCCGTTTTCTGTTTTTCCGAAACGTTCGTGGCGAGAATCAGATATACGTCGTAATCTCTGTCGAAACCGTCTTCCACATCGGAAAGATACAACATATCGTGAGACGTACCGATATGTCCCAGACTTTCTTTCTGTTCGTAAAGCGCGTCGTACAGGAAATGATACGTGCCGTCGAACGAATAAGCAAGCGTTGTGGCAAGATCGTCGCCTACAATGAACGCGATGCGGGAATTGCTCTTCACGGGCTGCTGCACCGCTCTGTCCCATTCTTCCTTGGCGGTTTTAATCATCGAATAGATTTCGGGATCGTCGAACCAGCCGCCGTACATATCGTACCACCAAAGTCCCGCGCCCTTAATCATCATATTCGCAAAATCTCTCTTTAACGCTTCCACGGAATCTTTCAGCGTGTACGTTTTGCCCCACTCCGCCAGAACCGCCGGATTCGTCGATTTGCTGTCGAAATAAACGGTACGGCTGTCGCATTCGATAATCGGAAGTTTTCCCGCCGCGATCACCGAATCCACCATCATCATATAAGAAGCGCTCATACCGAGAAGTCGTTCGTCGTAACAGATCGGCGAGCAAAGGAAATCGATATACGGGGAGGCGAGCACTCTGGAAATGGATGCGTTCGCCAGACCGTTGGCTTCATAAGTGAGTCCGTGCGTAAGATATCCGTTATACGTGCCCACTATCCACTTATTATCGATGGCTTCTTTCACGACTTCGGCAAGATACAGTATGCTGTCCGTCGTCATATCGCTCATAAAACAGTGGAAATCGATGACGTTCCGCTGTGCTTTTCCGTCAAGCAGGGTTTCGTATGTGTACGCCTTTCTTTCTTCGTACGTGGGAACGGAAGCCGTTTCAAACGTGATTCCTTTCTTTCCCCAGGCATCCGCCAACGCTTCCGCCGTAATATACTTTTCTTTCAGCCAGCTGCGGAACGCATTCAGCGCGTCCGTGCCAAAATCGGCACATTCCGAAAGAGTAACTCCGTAATATTGCCATTCAAACGTTGCGCCCGCCGCGATTTTCACGGCGAACATATGCCCGGCATACGGCTGCGCGAGAACATGCTCTAAAAGCGCCCGGTAAAATACCCCTACGTCCTCTCTCCACTTTTTCGAAGCATAACTGATGCCCGCTTTGTTGCCCTTGCTGTCAACGGCATACGAACCGGGATTTTCTTTGAACCACCATTCGGGCGGATCCGCATCCAGCATCAGCATCAGTTTTGCCGACGGCGCGCCCTGAAGCGTTTCGTACACCACTCCGTCAAGCGCCGAAAAATCATAATCGCCGTATCCGTTCCACATAGAGCCGGAACTGTTCATATTGTATATACGGCAGTTGGGAAGGCACATCAGATCGACGCCCGCGCCGTACATGCCTGCGGCGTATTCCACGTTAAATACCGTTTTCTGTTCGCGGAGGTACATCATCGGCGCCACTTTTTCGCCGTTTACCGTCAGTTGCACTCTGCCGTTTTCCTTCACGATTCTGCTTTCGGTGAAAACAACGCCGCCCGTAGTGATGGCTACATATTTTCCGCGGATAATATTTTTGTTGTATCTGCTGTTCGTAATGTTGAATTCTTCCGTATCGAACTGAAGCTGATAATTATCCGAAGCAAGATAATCGGGCACTTCCACGCTGTAGGTAACGATGTTATCTTCGTCGATTATCCATTCCGAAGATTTGCTGCCCGAAACAAGCGTGGGAATCAGCCAGGTTTCCAGCACTTCGTCTTCGTCGGCGACATATTTGCTTCTGAAATTCACCCTGAACGAAATATTTCCCGTTATCAGCTCTTTGATATGCGCGTTTATCGTAAATACAACCGTTTCCCCCGCGTTTGCAGCTTCGGATACCGTGATGGACGCGATTGTGATTTTAGGCAATGATTCCGCGTTCTGCTGATAATTGATTTCGCCCCACGGCATGCACGGAGGCGCGCCGATGACAAAACACTGTTTCCAGTCGGAATCGTCGTATCCCGTTTTTATCCAGTCGGAAGATTCTATCCGGCTTTCTCCGCCGTTGTACGAAAGAAGCGTACCGTCGGAATAAATACGCATCTTCTTGCCGCTTTCAAGCGTCATTTCCAGATCGAAAAGCACGCCGCCGTAATAAGATTCGTTATATACTTCGAAAGCAAGCGTGTTTTCGCCGACGACAAGTTGATCCTTGATGTGCGCCACCAGCACTTTCGCCCACGCGCCTTTCCCCGGATCTTCCAGTTCTTGTCCGTTGACATAAGAAGTAATTCTGTCGTCGCCGGTAATCTGAATCTGCGCCGAAACGACAGGTTCGGTAAGCGTGAACGTCTTGCGGTAATAGGCATACATATAAGCGCCGCCGTACGCTACGTCCGCATACGGGAAGCACACCCACTTCGCTTCCCAGCCGCTGCCCGCGGTTTTAGGGTCGTACGTTTTATCTATTCTGATATTATCGAACGACGCTTTGCCGCTGCCCGTATTTTTATAAATAATTTCTGTATATGTACCCTGCGGCTCGGTGAATTCCGCCAAAAACTGTCCGTCGTTCACCTGCAATTCGAATACCTTGTTATCGAGAAGTTTTCTGTTATAATCAAGCCATCTGAGTTCAATGACGGGTTTCGCGTTTCCTTCCGTCGCGCACTCGCCCGTAATCGAATAACCGTTACCGTACAAAAGCGAAAGAGTCTCCGTTTTTGCCTGTTTGCCCGCCGTAAGCACGAGTTTCCCCTCGGAAAACATTCCGGGTTCGGCTTCGAATCCGTCGGGAACGCCGTCGCTTGAAATGCTTTCGAAATCTTCCGTATACGCTACGTTTCCCGATTCTCTGCAATATACGCCGTCGATATAGCAATCGGCTTTCCCTTTCGTGATTGTTATCGTATACCCTACGGAAACGGAGCCTTGCGGAGCAACGTATCTGATCCATACGTCCGTCCAGTCGGAAAGCCCTTCCCCGCTTTTCAGATACACGTAAGGGCTCGTCTGTGTGGCGATGGTGTTGCCCGCGCTGCCGTAATAACTCACCGTAATCGTGGCTCTCGCGCCCTTGGAATTTTCAGAACGCATGCGGAACCCGATGTCGTACGAGCCTGCGGAACGCACTTCTGTTTTCGCCAGCGACGTCATCGTGAACGCCGAAACGTAATCTTCCCGCACAATGTGCGCCGAAGTTTTTCCGTCGTAATAAACCTCGTCGCTGAACGAAAAATCGGAACCGTTGGACATCGTCCAGCCGAGCGGCGTTTCCATGTCGCCGAAACGTTCGAATCCGCCGTTGAATTCTATTTTATCCAGCTTTTCGATAGAAAAATCGTCGTAAAACACGGCGTTTTCTCCCGTAGGGGCGATATCCAGCTGCAACATGGCTTTCGCCGCGTCGGAATCGGTGGTAAATGCGGCGGAAATTTGTCTGTAACCGTCGGTTGTCCCCGCTACCGTGGCGGTATCTACCCAAAGATACGTGTTTTTCGTTCCGTTACCGTTACTTTTAAACTGTCTGATGCAAAGAGAACTCGTCGCCGTAGACGAATCGGAGCGGTAATAAAACGAAAGAAGATAGGTCTTTCCTCCGACCACCTGAAATTCGGCGCTGTTCACAACGCCTCTTATCATACTGTCGCTCGATTTATTAACGCATTTCAGCGAATTTCCGTTGCGCGCGTCGTTTCCGCTTACGACGGAAAAAGTTACGTCTGCAAGCGAACTGTCCGTCTCGTTTAACGCCACCCACGACGTCCAGTTTGCGGGCATATTTCCGTTAAGCGTTTCAAATCCCGGATTAGCGATTTCCGATACAACGTCCTCGGCGGACGTTCTGTAAATCAGCCCGAACCCGCAAGAAACCGAAATAAATGCCAGAATCGAACACGCAAGGATGGCGAAAGCCCTTATTTTCTTAAAACAAAACTTCATTTACAGGTTTTCCTCCTCTGATAATTCCGACGGGGCTACCCGTCGTACCGACCGGAACAATACAAACTTATCTTAACCGCAATCTTCGATATTCCGCCGCGCTTTCCGGCACATGCACAGGTTAAAAATTCAATGGTAGCTCTGTTCGTATTATTTTTCGGCGGTATTCATGATAGCCCCGTCCGTACTTCCTGCTTCGATTTTTTTCAATCTTTTCTGCGTTTTCCTATCACGAACGCCGCTGCAAGCGCTCCGCCAAGCGCGATTATCCCGCCGGAAACGCTCGATTTGCATCCGCCCGAAGGTTTTTCGTCGCCGGAATCTTCGGGTTTATAATCGGGATCTTCCGCGTTGCATACAGTGCATTTTCCGTCTTTAAAATCGTGCGGCTTTTTTGCAATCACGCTGATGTTGCCTTTCGAACCGCATACTTTACAAACGTCCTGCTCGGTACCGTTTGCCGTGCACATTGCTTCTTTCAGAATTTCTTTTTCGTAAACATGCTCTCCCGTAGCGGGAAGAACGGTTACGTTGAATTCCTGATGACATACCTTGCACACGTCTTTATCCACCCCGTCTTTGCAGGAAGCGTCTTCGTGAACATGTTCGTACTCATGCGGCAGCATAGGAATTTTTTCGATAAACACGTTCTTTTCGCAATCGCCACAATAATAGTACGATCCGCCGATCGACGTACAGGTAGCTTCTATGGTAGTAACGTCGCTTTCCGCGGGCGTTATGTGCGTATGCGAACCGAGGAAAAGTTTTTTGAATGCGGTATATTCCGTTGCCGTAAATTTGAGTTTTACGGATTCGGTGCCTGCGGGGAGTTCGATAAACCCGTTTTCGTCGGCTGCGATTTCCGTATCGCCCACAAGCGCGGAAACTTTCACGCTGCCCGTATAAAGTTTGTAGCCGAGCGCGAGCGTGCGCTGCGATACGGCGATATCTTTACTGATTGCGCTCGCGGGGGCGGCGTCCGTTCCGTATAGGCAGATTTTCCAGTCGGGCTGCGCGCCGGCTTCCCATCTCGTATCGAATACCAACCCGTAAATATTACCGTCGCCTTCGAACGTCCAGTCCTGCGCCACGTAGTTTACGTTGCCGTCGAACGTGCCGTGCGGGAATTCGTTTGCGCCCAGCACAATTTCCGGTGCAACCAGCGTTTTATTCGTGATGAATTCGTTTCCCGCCGCGTCAACAATCGAGAAGTTTCTGAAATACGTCGGCCAGCTGATGCCCGCGTCTCCGTAAATTTCGAAATGACTTCCTTCACGGGCTGTGAATTTCACTTCTTTATGCGTCCAGGATGCAACCGTTGCCTGCGTAAGCGTGCAGATATCTTTCAGATTTTCTTCCGCATCGCCCCATCCGTTGCCATAGAACACATTACCTGCCGAAGCACCGCCCGAACGATAATCGAAACTCAGCGTATATTCCGTTCCCGCAACCAGTCTGGAAACGTCCGGCATAAGATAGCCTCTCGTTCCCGTCGAATCGTCTTTCGTCGCCGCGGAAGATGCAAATACATACGTGCCGTCGGTCTGTTTCGCCACGTTATAGTTTCCGCCGTAAGTGTACCCTTCCAGATACGCCCCGGAAAACGAGCCGTTGGATATGTACTGCATGGTTGCTCCGTCTTCGTCCGTGCCCGTAATCGAAAGTTCGTCGATCAGGTAACCGCCGTAAGAAGCGATGCCTATCCAGTTGATATCCGTCTGCCCTGCCACGGCGGTAAATTCGTAATTATACGTTTGCCATTCCGTATCCGGCGTTCCCGCAGTGCTGTTTACGGGCGCGGCATACCACACGCGTTCGCCCGATGTAGTTACGTTGTCGAGACGGATGCTGAGTCTGTCCGCCGTGCCGCCTGCCGTGTTTTTATATTTGAACGATAAGCGATACGTTTTGCCGTGCGGCAATATGCCGAACACCGTTTTATATACGTCGTTGTGATTGAGTTTCAGCGATTTCCCGTCGCCGTCGGAACTATCCGAAGAAATATTTACGCCGCTTAATACGGGCATGGAAGCGGGATCTTCGCTTGCGCCGTCGTTCCCTAAGCCGATCATTTTGAAAGTTTCGCTGTTCACGCCCGCGTTGGAAGCCTTTACGGTGATATCGTCAATATAAAAATCGCCGACTCCTTCTGCGCAAATTTTAAGAACAAGCGTTTTGGCGGACGTGGACGTCTTATACGAAAAAGTCGTTTCCGTCCAGTCGTCTCTTCTGCCGTCTACCGAATTCAGAACGGCATGTTCGTCGCCGATCACCGCTCCGTTGGCGTTCTGCTCTTTTACTTTAAAGCAAACCTTGTTATTTGCCGTCTGCGTACAAATACTCTTCACGAACGCGCCGATGACGTAATTCTGATCCGCTTTCACGTCGAAAGCGTAAGAATACATCACAAGTTCGCCGTCGCCCTTTTCCCGCTTCAGGTGCATGGCGTTGCCCGTTCTGCCGTTTTCCGTTGCGAGAACGTGCAGATTTTGCGATTCGTACGAAAAACCGCGTTCGTTTCCGGCGGCATCTTTATCGTTATAAAAATAATACTGCCACCCGGAAAGCGCCTCGTTCGCCCCCGCAATATCCACCGCTTCCGAAGTGAAGCCTTTGGGAACAACGATCGTTTCTTCCTGCGCGCCCGCAATTACAGACGCCATAGAAGAAACCGACAGCGCCGCAATCAACGCCGCGGAAGCCATTATTCCTGTTTTGCCGAATTTTTTCATGAATTCTCCTCCTTAAGATTTCAAGCCGCCGTTACTTTCGTTCGGCGGCTTTTTGTTCCGAGCATAAACATTGTACTACGAAAAAAGCCGTTTGTCTTGTCTTATTTCATAGAAAAAGTGCTTTTTTATACAATTTTATCCGAAAAAACGGCAATTTTACATTTTTTTGTGCGCTTATCCGCAAATCGCCCGCAACCGCGGGAATCTGCGCCGCAACGCTTTCCGCCCGCCGCCGGCACTTACGCGCCGCGGCGGCGGGCTATGAGGAACATCACGCCAACAAATCCCAGTTTTCGTCAAATTCGTCTTTCACATAAACGTCGCCACCGTTGCCGCTGGTGCATACGACATCGCTTTTTTCAAATTGTAAAACCGAACAAACCGGAGTTTCATATATTCTTTTATTCATCTTGTTATCCCCCCGAATCAATCTATCGTTACGGTTACGGTATTTCCGGAAACCGCAGGTTTATAATTCTTGCCGTTTACGCAAACCACTTTAATATCGGTGATTTTTGCAGCCGACGCTTCATCGGTAATCTTTATCGTTAAAACGCTGCCTTCGAGCGATACGGTATAGGGCGAAGTATATCCTTCAATCGTCGCCAACGCGGCATTGCCGTTTGCAACGGTAATTTCCGCTACCTTATTCAATACGCCTTTCGCAAATTCTTTCACCGCCTCGTTTTCGGTTGTACTTACGATAACGCTTTTGCTGACTTCATAAATGGATCTCGCCTGATTCTCTGCAGAATATTCGCCGTAATAATATGTTGTTTCGCCGTCTTTTTCCACGGAAACGTACGCCCTTGCCGCAAAGCTGCGGTTTAAGTTGCCTTCTTTGATGTTTACAAGCGAAGCATAGAAACCGCTGTATCCCTGTACCATGCCGCTCACGGTAGCGTTAAACGTATCGGTAACGATATCGGCGTAGCTAAGATTTGCGTTCTTCATTGTCTCAATCGTAAATTCCGTAACGTTTTCCAAAGTATCGAGCGGCGCAACGATAACGCCAGCTTTCACGTTTTCCGCACCGTAGGTTTCCACCAGTTTGTTCCAGAAATCCGTTCTTACGCCCGCCGCCCAGCGAATTCCGTAAGGTTCGCTTGTTCTTATCGAAGCGCCGTTTTTAATCATTCTTACGTCAGGGGCAATGAGAGATTGATTTGTGATATAAGTTTTTCCGCTTGTTTTATCTGTAATCTGAATATTTCTGATGAAAGTAGAGTTTTGTCCGTAGGCAGAACCGTATACTTCGAGAAAATCTTTTTCTGCGGTAAATATTACTGTGTGATTTGTCCATTTTGTAACCGGGGTATTGATTGATACGATTCGTTTGCCATCTCCCGCGGCACCGTTATAAACGCCTACAACCTCAACGCCTGTTCCGTTTGCATAATACTCAAAGCTTAATTCGTACTCTTTTCCCTTTTCAAGCATATCGGTCAAAACGTGGAAATAGCCGCGGACTTTCGAACCTGCATCCCATGTGGTATGCATCGAAGCGAAAGCAAACGCTCCGTCGGACTGCTTTGCAAAGTTAAAGTTAGACTTGCCGTAAAAAGCATAATTTTCGAGGTATGCGCCACCGAAATTTCCGCCCGCAAGAAATTGCACATCCAAAAACGAATCGTCAATACATTCAACCGATATGTCGTCGATTAAATAATCACCGTAGCACGGCACAAATGCTGCATAATGAATAGGAGCCGTTTCCGCAACCGTATCATCAGGCAAAGCATAAAATTCGCGCGAAAATTCCTGCCACTGATTAAGTTCCGCAGGGTTATTATACCCCATATCATAAAAACGCGTATGACTTTCATCAACGGTATAACCATCGTGAAATATCAACAACCCGTTTCCACTATATTCCCCGCCATTATACTTTCCGGCTATTTCTGAAGTATTCAGTTTTTTATATTTAAACGACAATCTGTATTGTGCACCCTTGGGCAAAGTCATTGAATACTCGATTCTATACCCCTTACCCGCTTCCAGTTTTAACGATTTACCATAATCATCGGAAACGGTATTATCCACGGTTATGGCAGTTTTATCAACCGTAAATTGCTGATAATAATTGCTCTTTTCAAACGCCCCGTTTAAAACGTATTCGTTTAAAGTGTTTATCTGCAATTCGTCAATCAGATACGTACCGTAAGAGGCTATACGTAAAAAAGTAATATCGGTTTGCCCCGACGTTGCGTTAAAATCGTAAGAATACGAAGTCCATTCCGATGCGCTCCCTCCGGATACACCGTCCGCATAGCAAACGCGCTGTAACGAAGGATTCATATTATCTAAATAAATAGATAATCTGTCGCCGCCGTCATCCGATTTTCTCTTATATTTAAAGCTTAAACGATAGTTCATCCCGTGCGGCAACATACCGAACGACGGCATAAACACGTCTCCGTTATCCAGCCTCAACGATTTACCGTCTCCGTCCGAAGAATCGTCGGACAAATCTGCTTCCGTAACCCAGTCGTAATTCGCGGGCGATTCTTTCAATGTCGAATCATTCCCGATCGCCATCATCCGATAGGAAATCGTGTTTGCGCTCGTTATTGCGTCGCTCTCCGCCGCAAACCCCGCGGGCGCATTACTTCCCCCCGTTCCGTCGGCAACAACCGATGTCGACGAGCCAAAAAACGCCGCGACAAGCGCAATCGCCGCGACCATACGCATTTTTCCGAATTTTTTCATGAATTTCCCTCCTTAACGCAATTTTAAGCCGCCGCCTGATTTTTTCGGCTGCTCATACTCCAAGCAAATCCATTATACAACACTACCCCCCCTTGTCTTGTCTTATTTCATAAAAAAAGTGCTTTTTTATATAATTTTTGCTCAAGAAACAGCGATTTTATAAATTTTTTATGCGGTTATCCGCAAATCGTTTACAAAACAAAAAAAATCGGCTATAATAGAAACACTACAAATTCAAGGCGGAAAAAAGATGGCTTCGAAACTTGAAAGAATGATTCTGAATAAAAGTCTGCTGTGCAGAAAATATACTACGCCGAATCGCCCGCATTCGCACAACATGTGGGAACTTATCTTTTTTGAGAAGGGAGAAACCGTAAACGCCGTAAATAACACGGAATACCTTACAAAACCCGGCGACGTGTTCCTGATAGGACCGCCGCATACGCACGCCATCACTTTCCGCACTACGCCGCACCTGCATATGGACTTATATTACTCGGACGAAGCGGTGAGAGAAATCTGCGCCATGTTTTCGGAAGGCTTCTACGAAAAACTTTGTTCGGACGACATTCTGCATTTTCATATGTCGTCCGGTACCTTTCAGTCGATTATTCATCAGGCGGAAAAGCTGGAATCCATGGCGGTGCTTGCAAGCCGCGCCAACGGAATCACAAACGACGATCTGAAAAAGATCAGCGTATCGATTCTTCACTTTGTTATCGGTCTTTCGCGCATAAAAACCATCAGCACCACGCCCGATTATCCGAAATATCTGCTTGATATACTGCAACGGCTGAACTCTCCGGAAAATTTTACGAAATCGGTAAACGATATTATCGCCGAATCGTATTATTCCCACGCAACCGTTTCAAACTTTTTCCGGCAATATCTCGGCGTAACCCTTTCTGAATACCTGATCAATTTACGGCTTGAGTATGCCGCCGAACTGCTGTCAAATACTTCGAAAACCGCGCTGGAAGTATGTTCGGCTGTGGGGTACGATTCATTTTCTTATTTCATTAAGCAGTTCAAAAAGAAATACGGCGTAACGCCGCACAAATATCGGCTGGGCTCGGAAAAGCACACCCCGCCTCCGCATAAATGACTTCTTCACACGACGATTTTATTTTTCACGGAACTATTTTCCTCGAATGTTTCCGGCGATTGCCTGCGATTTAAAAAATTTAAAATACCACTAAAAAACACATTCCGCATTTTTTTGCAGAATGTGTTTTTTGTTTATGCCGGAAAATCAGTCTTGTTTTCTTTGTTTTACGGTAATTTTACGTATGCGCCGTGCAGACGATACGTGAAAATATTTTCGTTCGCGCCGTCGTTTCTGCCGGTGCTTACCACCACGCCCATCTTTTTGGAATCGGGCAATTCGCCGTACGCGTTACGTACGATTCCCGGATTGTGGTTTCTCGCAGAACCCGTTACGTCCGGTCCTACATATCCCGCCATTTTCCACGTGTAACTTCCCGATTGCATCATCTGCGCCAGCTGTTCCGTGTTTTCCACGCCGTCGATATACGCCACGAAACTATGCGAACTTACCAGCGTTTTCGTTACGTCGGGCGGATTCTTCTCCCCCGTTACGCCGCATACATAGAACCGCTTCGCCGCGGGATCGTAAGCGAAATCGGGAATACCGATATTGCACTTCCTCCCCTGCGAATTAACGATTCCGTTGTGCGTAACAGAGGATACGAACGTGCGCTTCGGTTGATTCAGATCCGAAAAATCCCATTGCTGAATCCCCGTGCCGCGCAAAGTGGACTGATAAAACATCAGCACCTGTCCCTTCTTGTCGAGGCTCACCAGCGCGGGCATACCCGTCCCCCAGTAAATCGAGGACGTGCCCTGCATGCTTTCGTACTTTTTCTGTTCCGCATCTTCGTCGCCGTCGTCGTACCAGGGCACAATGGGGTTTAACGTATTCACTTTCACCCACGGACCTTCGGGCGCGTTTGCCACGGCAAGTCCCGTTTCGTTTTTCTGATAGTCCTCCGTGGTGCAGCCGAGATACGCCATCAGATAGGCGTATTTCGTTCCGTTATACGAAAATTCTCCTTTCACCACCGCGGGATCGCAGGTGTGGCGGGCGTCCCAGGTATCGGGCGTAGGCGCAAGAACGATCTGCTGTTCGGAAAACTTCCATTTTCCGTCTGCCTGCTTCACGCCTTTGCGATAGGCGATATGATCCATAATCACGCCGTCGTCTTTATTCGAGCAATACCATATATTCATGATTTCCTGCCCGTCGACGGTTTCCGTAAGAATCGCAGGGCAGTAATTGAAAAATTTCGTATCTTCTATCGACGTTCCGAACAGAATGCTTTCAAAATCCACCGCCGTCTCTTCGTCCTGCTGCGTTTTTTTGCCGAGCGTTACGCGTATCGCATCGCCGCCGTCGGAATAATCCGTAATCAGGAAATCTCCGCTCATCGAATAGGTGAACGTTTCGCCTTTATACGTTTCCGTTACCGTTTCGCCGTCGCACGAATACGCGGAGTTGCGCGTTTCCAGCGCTCCGAGATAATCGATCACCACGCGGACCGAGCCGTCTTTGGAAAACGTTGCGCTGTAAGCGCGGAAATCGGAAGTATAATCCGTATTTTCAAATACGGCGGAAACAAGCGAATATTCCCCTTCCAGCAATACGCTTTCTTTCTGCTTTCCGCACGCGGCAAACGCGGCGCACGAGAGAATCGCGCCCAGTCCGCAGCAAACCGCTTTTTTCAGATTTTCTTTCATACAATACCTCTTATTTTAAGCCTTTCTTTCCGCGACGCGGCAGGACGATACGGCGAAAAAGCCGCTATCTGATATCGAAAAACGCGCCGTGAATACGGTAGGTGTGAAGCGACGGCCATTGCCCGCCCAGATTCCAGTCGGGATAACTTTCGGCAAGCTCCGCGGCGGTGTACAGAACGGGAATCCGATAAGCGTTCGTAAGGCAGCCCGATTCGTTTTTCACGATGCAGGCGTTATGATTGCGCGGCGACGACGTAAGGTCTTTCGTCAGCGCGTCCACCTTTTCCCATTGATACGTTTCGCCCGAAAACAGCAAATCGAAATTATCGCCTACGTTCAGGGAAAGAATCGTATTGCTTCCCGCAATCCAGTTCACGCCGCCGTCCGTCGGGTACGGTCCGTCCTCTTTGATGCAGTATAATTTGCCGCGGACGGGATCGTAAGCGAAATCGGCGTTGTTGATGCAATCCTGCGAACCGCTCGCGTTCACCACGCCGCGTTCTTTCAGTTCCGCTCTGTGCAGGCGTACGGGGGTGTTCAAATCGGAAAAATCCCATTCCTCCGCAATCGTGCACGTTTTCGCCGCGCCCATCGAATAAAACAGAATCGCTTTTCCCTTGCCGTTTTCGCTTATCAGAGACGGCTGACCGTATCCCCAGCGATTTTCACCGTAATCGGAGGACGTATAGAAATTCGCGATCGGCTGATCGCCCACTTTCACCCATTCGCCGTCCGGCGTTTTCGCCACGGCAAGCCCCACTTCGTTGCGCGTGTTGTCGCTTGTTTTGCAGCCGAGATACGCCATCAGATAAGCATATTTTTCGCCGTTATACGAAAATTCGCCTTTGACGACGGAAGGATCGCACGCGTGGCGCGAATCCCATTTACCGCTGTCTTTTTCCGAGGGAGAAAGCACCAGTTTCTTTTCGGAAAATTCCCATTTTCCCGCCGCGTTCAGTTTGCCTTGTCGATAAGCGATAAAATCGGTAACGTTGCCGCTCTTTTGGTTGCTGCAATACCATACGTGCATCGTATCGCCTTCGATAAGCGCCGTAGGGCAGTAATTATAAAAATTTTCTTCTTTGCTTTCGCCGAAAAGTTCTTCCGTAAACGCCGCTCCGACTTCCGCAGAGGGTAAAACGTAATTTTCCGTATAAGTATAACTCATATTCACGTTCATTTTATTGATTTTTCCGCTGAACGTAAGCGTGCCTTTTTCGTAATCGAAACGGTAGGAACGAATGCCGATTTCCACCGTAACTTCTTCGTTCGTCGCCGTATATGTGCCGCTCTTTTCGCTTCTGCCCGTCAGATCCGTTTCATACCAGATTGCTTCCCCGTCCGAAAAATACAGGCAGTTGAACAAATAATCGCCGGTAACGTCGGCGTTTTCCACTTTTTTTTCGCGCAGCGAATAATATCCCTCGCGGAACGTTTCGGCGGCGGGCTTATCGGGAACGTCCGGCGTAGCGTCGGCGGGCGTTTTTCCGCATCCCGCAAAAATCACTGCGGCGGATAATGCCGCGCATGCGGCGGCAAAAAGTTTCTTTTTCATCATATTCTCCTCTATAAAACCGCTCTCGTTTCTTAATACGCAGCGCGGCGAAAAGATGTCGGGCGTTCCGCGCCCTTTTTTAAGATACGCGGAACGCCCCGTCTTGCTTTTATTTTATCAGTTTGCGGAATACAGGAAAGAAATGGGCTTCTGCGTAAACAGATAATCCTCGCTTTCCGATTTTTCGAGGCAAACGTGGCAGATAATTTCGTACCCGTTCGCGCCGTTCACGTGCCCGTACGCGTCGGAAACCACGCTGCCGCCGTAGAGGCGTTCGTACATCGTATCTCCGTCGATCGTATCGGTGTTATCCCACGTTCTCAGCCCCGTCCAGCCTTCGCCGATATCGGTGGTGAGAAGCTCTTCTTCGTCAATCGAAAGAAGCTGAATTTTCGTGGCGAATTTCGGATCGGTGGCGGCGGAAGGAGAATAGTCTTTCACAGCCACGAATTTTCCCGCCGTTTCATCGTACGCAAAATCGGCGTTGGGGAACATCACCGCGTCGTCGCCGCCCGCTACGCTACCGTTGGTGGGAACCATCGCTTCGCCCGAAATTTCGATATCCGTAAGATCGGAAGCGTCGAAATCCACAAACTTGGCAAAATGCCCGTACATATCCGCGTACGTATAGAAGAGGCGGATACCGCTTTCCTTATTGTAGTTTACAATCGAAGGCGCATAGCAACCAACGGAACTTGTGCCGTATACTTCGGAATCGAACGATACGATTTTCCCGATTTTTTCCCATTCGCCGTCCGGCGAGGTTGCCGCCGCAAGCCCGATGGAATACTGCGTGTCGTTCGCGGCGGACGTGGCGCAATACGCCATCAGCCACGAATAATTTTTATCGTCTTTCGCAAACGTGCCTTTCACGATAGAAGCGGAACCGATATATTCGTCCCATTTTCCTTCTTCGCCGCGAAGAACGATTTTCTGTTCGCCGTACGCCCAGCCTTTGCCTTCGCCCGCTTCGTATTTCGCCTTGTACACGGCGATAACGTTATCTTCTTCCGCCTGCGTTTCGTTGGTGGTGCACACTAAATAACGGGTGTCGCCGTCATCCAAAACGTCGCTGTTGGAAATGTATCTGCCCGTACCGCCCTCCGGTAAACCGTAGATGACGGAAGGCGTAGGTTCGGGGTTAGGACCGGGATCCGGCGTGGGAGAAGGAGCGGGCGTATCCGCGTCTTTTTTACAAGCTCCCAGCGTACCGAACGTAGCGCATAACAATAAAGCAGCCGCAATGTATTGAATTCTCTTTTTCATTTTTTTGCCCTCTTATTTAGTTTAATTCCAGCAACTCCGCAATGCTCTTGCCGTTCGATGCCACAAACGAGGAAGAAAATCTGGGAGTCGTCTGATAACCGCCGAAATTATTCACGGTGAACGATTTGTTTTTGTAGTTTTCCGAATGTACGGTAATCGCAAGATAGCTTACCATCGAGCCTTCGCTCATGAACTGATCTTTCGTAACGCCGTTCGTGCTCCAGTCCGCACGCGCAAACGCCGTAAACGGAATTCTCACCCAGCCTTCGAAGCCTGCGGGAAGCGTAGCCGTGGGGCGCGTCATGTAAATGCTCGTTTTGCCCGTGTTTACGTCGTACAGCCAGAAACGGTTGCCCTGTTTGATGTTGAAACGATCGGAAATATACTTACCGGATTCCGCTTTGATTTTGCAGTCCACTTCGATGTTGAACGCGATTTCGGTATCGCTGTCGTTTCTCGCCCAGAAGCTTACGCCTTTCATGCCTGCCCAGCTGAATCCTCCTGCGGCAGCCAGATCGAACGCGGTATACGCGTCGCCCTTGGCATTTGCGCCGAGCGTGGTGAATTTCACCGCGGGCTTGCCGTATGTATCGGTAGACGCTTCGCGTTTGCCGTAACTGCCGCCGTCCCAGATACCGGCTACCGAGCCGGAGGTTTCGTTGAATTCAACGTTCGTAACGCCTTTGCCCGTGTAATCGATGGTAGCGTCGCCCATCATATCGCGCTTGCCGCGTTTGAATTCCACGCTGCCGCGATTTTCTTCCAGCGTGCTTGTAGCGGAGAATTTGCCGTCCTGCCGCGAAGTAAGATCAAGCACCTTGGTGAACGTAGCGTCTTCAGAATAGTATCCGATTTCGCCTACAATCAGATTGAAATTGCCGTTATATTTCGCGTTTGTGGTAACGATAAGCGAATCCACGGCGGCAAGGCTGCCCGTAGCCGATTCCCATGCCATAGAATCCATAGGCATCACCAGCGCGCCCATCTTTCCTACAACGGAGTTATTCACGTGCGCATAGGTGATGTCGCATGCTTTTACGCTTGTAGCGGAACCTTCTTCCTGGAAGTATACGGGTTTGCCTTCTTTGCCGGCTACGGAATAATAGCTGTCGCCCGATTTCAGTTTATACTGAAGTCCGGGAGCGCCCGCGCAGAAATACTGCACCACAAGGTATTCCGCGGAAGAGAAGTCCGCCGTGCCGAGGTCCACGGTGAGCGTCTGCTGATTATCTTTGGTGGAATCGGGAGTGAATCCGCCCCATACCGCCACGTTCTTATAAGCGTCGTCGCCCGTGCGCAGAGGATAAGAGGAAAATTCGGGAGCCGCCACGGGTACGTCGGAAGGCATCGTCAGACTCATGCCGTCGGCAACGTAATATTTGTTTTTGTTGCGCTCGCCGCCGGAAAGGTCCACCAGTTTCGTCATCGTCGTCGTATCCGGCTCGCCCGTATACATGCCGATTTCGCCCACGGTAACGGAGTAGCCGTAATTATACAGCGTGTTCGCCGTCATGAAGAAAGCGGAAATCTGCGTGAAATCGATTGCGCCGCCGAACTGCGAACTTAAAATATCCGTAGGGATAAACAGAGTGCCGCTTAAATTCCCGGTAAAGGCAATCGCGCCGTATTGAATTTTAAGTTCGGTAATCGTTCCGTCTTCTTTCTGGAAGTACACTTTCGATTCGCCGCTCTGCGGAATCGACCAGCGGTTGCCGCCCTGAAGGAAGCCTACGGTAAGTCCGGGAGTGCCCGGAACCGACATCTGCACGCCTACGTACTTCGCGTTCGTCATATCCACTTTGGAGCTGTCGAAGGAAACCTGCGCGAACGCCCATGCGCCGCCGTCTGTGCCCTGTTCGGAAGGCGCGGTGAACGTCGCCGCGTTTTTAAACGCTTTCTTCCCCGTAGAGAACGGATACGTAACGGCGGTGGTTGTATCCATCGCGTTCGCAAGAAGAGCGTTTTTCGTACCGAAGTACGTTGCCGTCGTCAGTCCGCTCAATACGAAACCGGCGCCGAGAATGAGAGCCGCAGCTCTCTGCTTTTTGTCTTTCATAAAATACCTCCGTATCATTTTCGGGCTTTCGCCCGTTTTTTACAATAATTTTTCGCGAATCAGGCGATAAAACGCCGTCGGATTCACGTCCTCCGCCACGTACACGGGCGAAGTTCCGTCTGTCTGCGATTCGTGCGCTTCCACGGCGCCGCGATTTGTTCCGCTTGTTTTTACGTAACGTTTTTCAAAACGGCACACGTCCGAAAAGGCGCACGCCACGGCAAGCGGATCGTGCATCACGCTCTTTTCAAAGCCGAAAAATTCTTTCCAGCGATCGAGCCAGCAAATCAGCAGACGATTCGCAGGTTTTTTCGAATCGCGGAACGCCTGCAACAAATCTGCTTCCAGCGTACAGCGAAGCGTTACGTCCAGTCCGCAGGCATACACGGGAATCCCCGAAGCATACACGATTTCCGCGGCTTCGGGATCGCACAGAATGTTCCATTCCGCCTGATCTTTCGAAAAATATCCGCCCATCGTATAAATCGCGCCGATATGTTTTACCGCTTCCTCTTTTTCGATTGCCCGCGCAATATTCGTTAAAGGTCCCACGGCAAACAACACCAGATCCTTGCCGTACTTCTTCGCGCTTTCCGCGATGAAATTCACCGCGTCGTTTTCGTATTCCGCAGCGGCGTATTCCTCCGTCCACTGGCAGGGCGAGCTCTCTTCCGGCTTTTCGGCTGCCGCGTCTTTGCCGAAGAGATGAAACGGCTCTTTATACGGGAAGCTTTGCCCCGCATACACGGGCACGTTTTCAAATCCCGCCGCGGCAAGCAACGTTTTCGCAAGTTGCGCGCGTTTTTTCGTATTGCGGAACACCGTGGTTACCCCCGCGACGTCTTTGCCCGCCAGCGAGCAGAGAAGCGAAAGCGCGAACGCGTCGTCGATATCGTCGCCGATATCCGTATCGAATATATATTTTTTCATACCTGAATTCATTTTCTTTTTCGTGCTTAATACCCGCGATAAAGCGAAGTGTCTCCGTTGGGTTTCGTTCTGTCAAGCGGGCTTACATAGCCTTCCTGCCATGCGGGCCACGCCACGCTTACGCCGAGTTTTTGTTTCGTTTTCGCATACGCTTCCGAATTCATCGTTTTTACGAGATCGAGTTTGTACGCCGATTTACCGATGATTTCTAGCGTCTGCTTATACAGCCGTTCCGCTTCCGCCTTATTCGCCGCCTGAAGAATCTTGGGAATCTGCTGCCCGATCGTGGCGTTGATTTTGGTGAGCGCCGTGTTGTACGTCTGGAAGCGGCTGTCCGTAGCGTCTACTACGAAATGCGTGGCGTTATAATCGTACGCGTAAATCGAAAGCGGACGTTTCATATCCGTACGGAAAATCTCGTTTTCCGTCTTGCCGTTGTTCGTTTTCGGCTGCATCGTATCGTAATACTGATAATTGATCAGAAGATCCATCGTCAGCAATCCATAAGCCGCGGTGCTCTGCGATTTATCGCCTTTCGCCTGCAAAAACGTATCGGTATATGCAATCGTCGTCTTTGCCTCATCCGCCCATTGCCAGCTGCTGCCTTCCACGCCGAAAGCCACAAGGCGCTGCCCTTCGTCGCTCGTGAGATAATCGAACAGTTTTATCACGAGATCGGGACGTTTGCAGTTTGTGGTAATCATGTTCATCAGATAGCCGTAGCCGCGGATATCCGCCAGCACGGGGGCGTCGCCTTCCGAATTGGTGATATACATGCTGATATATTTATATCCGCCGTCTTTCGCCGTGGCAAAATGCATCTGATAATCCTGCGGAGTAACCAGCGTGGCAAACGCGGAACCGCCCGCAATCACGCTGCCCACGCCGTCGTAGGTCTGCGAGAAGTTCGCCGTGGAAATCAACGGATTGCCGTTCACTTTCGTGGTGTACAAATCGTTGAGGTAATACATCATATCCGCATACGCGTCCTGTTCGAACTGGAACACGTACTCGCCCGATTCCGTTTCGAAAGGAATCGCGAAGAACTGCGAAAGCCAGGTGAGCGAAACGTTGCCCTGATTATTGAACTGACCGAGTTGCAACGCCGTGGTAATCTGCCCTTTATTCGTACCGTAATAGTTTTCCACCGCCCACTTCGCCGCTTCTTTGAAGCCTTCGGGCGTAGTGATGTATCCCTGCCATTCCACGCTCTTCTGCGTGCCGTCGATGGCGGTGTACGTAATCTTTCCGTCCGCGCCCGCTCTCTTTTCGGCAATCGCCTGCCACGCATTGAAGAGGTCCTCGCGCACCATCATGCCGCCGTTGGGCTGAAGTTGTTCGCCTTCGGGAATATCTTCGTAACTGTAATAATGGTTCGGGATGCCGTAAATTTTATTATTGCCGTACGCCCACCAGTCGTGCACGTCTTCGGGCAGGTGCTGCTCAAGCGAAGGCGCCCATTTTTCCTGCAACGTATCGATGTCGTACACATATCCCTGCTGCGCGAGAGAAGCCAACGTCTGCGTTTTCGAAGTAGGCACGGAAATCACGTCGGGAAGATCCCCGCCCGCAATCATCGTGGAAAGTTTCTGTCCGTCGTCCTGCACGGGCGTAACGAAACGAATGGAAATTCCCGTCTTTTCCTTAATCTTTTTCAGCACGGCGTTGTCCGTCGGAATCGCCCAGCTGGATACGTCCACATACCATTCGATTGTCTGATCCGTCCCGTCGGGGATATATTCCCAGCTGTCCTTATCCGCGGGCGTTTCCGCGAAATCGGGATAAGTGAGTTTCGCCATGTTGTTGTCGTCCACTTCTCCGCCGCCGTCTTTCGAACATGCCGCGCCGGATAAAATCATCAGACCGGCGATTGCCGTAGCACAAAAGTTTCTGAAAAGTTTTTTCATTGTTTTCCTCCCGAAATATTTTTTATCGGTATTTTTTTCTATGCGCGTTCACGCAGCCGCGTACCGGCGCGCATTCCGTTTTTTTATCAGCCCTTCAGCGAGCCCACCATAATGCCCGAAGCGAAGTTCTTCCGCACCAGCGGGAAGAAACAGAACACGGGAATGATGGAAAGAATAATCGCCGCAAGCGAAAGCGTCTGCGGGGAAAGCCGTTCCATCATTTCGGGCGGCATACCTTCCGTCATCGACGACGTCTGAATCGCTTTCAGAAGATAATATTGCAGCGTTTGCAGTTCGTCGCTGTTCGTATAAATCATCGTATCGAAATAACTGTTCCAGTGCCCCACGGCGTTCCACAGAATGATGGTGGCAAGCACGGGTTTAGAAAGCGGCATATAAATCTGCAGATAAATACGGAATTCTCCCGCCCCGTCAATCATCGCCGCGTCGTGAATATCCGCGCTGATAGAACGGAAGCCGCTCTGAATCACAATCATATTATAAACGGAATACAGCGCGGGAATGATATACACCCAGAACGTATCGTACAAACCCACCGTTTTGATAATCAGAAAGTACGGTACAAGTCCGCCGCCGAAAAACATCGTGAACAGATTTATCCAGTAAAACGTTCTGCGGAATTTCAGGTTCGGGCGGCTCATCGCGTACGCCACAACCGAAGTGAATACAAGCGAAGCGAACGTACCGATTACGGTACGCGCGATGGTAACCGCGTAACTGTGCCAGAATGCCGAATTCTGCACCACTACCCGATAGTTTTCAAACGTAAACAACCGCGGAGCAAGCCACACGCCGCCGATCGCATAATCCGCACCCTGATTGAAACTTCCGATCAGCACGTAGAAAATAGGATAAATGCAAAGCAGGCAGAACAGCCCGATGGCAATCGTTAAAATAATATCGAACGCGTTGATATGTTTATTCAGTTTGCTTTCGTTGAAACGGGAAAGATATACCTTTTTTCTCTTTCTTGCGGCAATAATCAGAAACACCGCGCCCGCTACGGCAACGGGGATCAACGCGCAGAATACGTAAAAGACGATATCCAGCGTGCGATACATTTCCTCCGTGCCCTCGTCGATCGATACATTGGAAAGATAGGCAAACAGCAGCACGCCCACTACAATCAGAGTGATGCCCGAGGTAATCCAACGTTTCACCCGATCGTAAAAATCGCTGTATAAGTCCGTCAGTTTATCCATTATCATATCAATAAATCCCCTTTCCGCAGATCTTCTTGCACACCCAGTTGCCGGAAACCAGCAACAACAGCGAAATTATGGATTTCAGAAGCCCTATCGCCGTGGCGTAACTGTAACGGAAGTTCGGAATACCGTATTTATAGATGTAAGTATCCAGCACTTCGCTGCGTTCGAGGTTGCTCGTATTCTGGAATACAAGCAGATGTTCGATACCGTTATTCAAAAGTCCGCTGATCGAAAGAATAAAGAAAAGCGTAATCGTAGGAGCGATGGAAGGAATCGTTATGTAGAAAATCTTATGGAAGCGATTCGCTCCGTCCATTTTCGCCGCCTCGTACAATTCGGTGGGAATCGCCGCAATCGCCGCCACGTAAATCACGGACCCCCAGCCCATCCCTTTTAACAGCGACGTGCCGATGATGATTCCCCAGAAATACGAAGGATCTCCAAGAATATTCGGCTTTTCACTTGCAAGCCCCGCCTTCTGCAATAATGCGGGCAAGCCCGTATCCAGCGCAAACAGGCTGAGGAAGATGCCGCCGTACACCGCCCAGGAAATAAAGTGCGGGAAAAACGTTACCGTCTGCACGAATTTTTTGAATTTATCGCTGATCAGCTCCGCCGTGAGTACGGCAAAGATAATGGGGCAGGGAAAGTTGATCATAAGTTGCAGGATATTCAGCCCCAACGTATTCCACAAAATCCCCCAGAAATCGGGATCTTCAAAAAACGCCTTGAAATTATCCAGCCCGTTCCACGGCGCAACGGAAATCGCTTTCGAAATATTCAGCCAGCCGTCGCCCTCTTTGAATGCAAGCGCCAGCCCGTACAAAGGCGCATACGCAAACACCGCGAGAAACACCACGCTGAGCGAAGCCATCGCGAAAAGCACGATATCGTTGGAATCCCAACGCCGGCGCTTCTTCGGTTTGTTTTCTTCGCCCTCGTGCAAATCGGCATCCGCCGTTTTTGCGGCTTCCTCTGCGAATTTATTTTCAGAAATCATAGATTCTCCTTCAACGAAAACAAATGTCTTTTCCGAAAAACGAATCGTTCCTCACGACCGTCTTTCTTTAATTACTTTCTCGCGGCAACGCTTTTCCTCTCTACAATCTCGGCGGGAAGTTTCACGCTTTTTTGCGTTTTCTTTCCTTCGATCAGATCGAGTATCACCCTGCACGCCTCTTCCGCAAGAGTTTTCACCGGCTGCCGCATCGTAGTGAGCGGCGTTTCCAGCAGCGAAGAATAAAACGTATCGTCGAAGCCGAATACGGAAAGTTCTTCGGGAATTTTCACGCCGAGTTTTTTCGCGCTTTCGTATACCCCGTACGCCTGCATATCGGAAAATGCGAAAATCGCGCTCGCCCCTTTCCCGATAAGCTTCTCTCCGCCCGTCTTTCCGGTTTCGTAATCGTATTTTCCCGTAACAATCATATCGTCGGGCAACGATTCTCCCGCTTCCGCCAGAGCTCTTCTCAAACCTTCCAGTCGGTTTCTGCTGCTGTTTAACGTCAGCGGACCGGCAATCGCGCCGATTTTTCTGTGTCCCGCTTCAATCAGATAACGCGCCGCGCGATAACTGCTTTCTTCGTTATCCACCACAACATACGGCTCTTTTTCGCTGTAAAACCTATCGAAAAATACGTGAGGCAATTTCAGCGGCTGTAAAAGCAGTCTGATTTTTGAAATGTTTTCTTCCGTCAAAGATTCCGCGCTGGGCGAATAAATCAGCCCGTCCACGTTTCTCCCCGCCAGAAGTTTTATGTATCTGAAATCGTTTTCGGCAAGTTCTTCGCTGTTACAAAGAATGATATCGTATCCGCGTTCGGCGCACGCCACCTGAATGTAGTGCAGCGCTTCGGCGAAAAACATATTTGAAATATCGGGTACGATCACGCCGATGATGTTCGTTTTTCCCATCACCATCGCACGCGCGTTGAAATCGGTGTAATAATGCAATTCTTCCGCCGCTTTCTTCACCCGCGCCCGCGTTTCTTCGGGCAACGCAACGGGCTTACCGTTCAACACCATCGATACGGTGGTGGGAGACACTCCCGCCCGCGAAGCAACGTCTTTTATCGTCGTCCTTCTCGCCGTCGTATCCATTCGCATTTTTTCTCCTTTATCCCCGATCGTTTTTTCGTTCCCGCTTCTGCGTTACAAAAATTCTCAAATTTTCTTCAAAACGACGATTTTTGCAATTAAAACGATTTATTAAAACGATTTAACGATGTAAGTATACACCATAAAAACCGATTTGTCAATACTTTTTTGAAAAATTTTTTAAATAATTTTTTCGTCGTATCGTCCGGGAACTTAATTTGAAATAAGCTTTTATAATTTGAAATTTTAACCATCAATAAAAAGTTCAAAGCCCTACGCATCATACGCGTAGGACTTTGCTAAAAGCTGGTGTGTCCGCCGGGGCTTCGCTCTGCGAAAGAAAATCGCCGAGCGATTTTCCGAACCCGTCGGTTTCTCGCCCAAAGCGGCAGACGCACGAAAAAAAAAACTTGCCGTATGGCAAGTCTTTTCTGGTGTGTCCGCCGGGGCTC